>SLID01000129.1 GCA_007135805.1 Candidatus Omnitrophota bacterium
AGATAACTATGATTCCTTTACCTACAATCTGGTCCAGTATATTGGAGAGATGGGCGAGGATGTCAGGGTTTTCAGGAATGACAAGATAAGCGTAGGGGAAATAGAAGAGCTTTCACCGGATGCCCTGATAATATCACCGGGGCCGGGCAGGCCCTGTTCCGCGGGAATCTCCAAAGAAGCGGTAAGTTTTTTCGAGGGACGCGTTCCTGTCCTGGGTGTTTGCCTCGGACATCAGGTAATAGCCGAAATACACGGGGCCAAGGTCGAGCGGGCTGACAGGATAATGCATGGCAAGGTCAGTGAGGTGCATCACGAAGGAGACGCTCTCTTCAGGGGAATAAATTCGCCGTTCATAGCCACAAGGTACCATTCGCTTATTGTGGTGCCCGGCAGCTTGAAGCATCCGCTGGAGGTAACGGCCCGGACCGGAGACGGCGAGATAATGGCTATACGGAACGTTGAGGCCCCGACATGGGGAGTCCAGTTCCATCCGGAATCCGTATTGACCACGGAAGGAAAAAAAATACTGAGTAACTTTCTTGAACTGGCAAGGGGAAAGGTATGAAGGGTTCAAAAGCGGCCAAACGTCCGGGAAAAATGGATATAAAGAGGGCCATACGGGAAGTGGTGGCTGGAAAGGATCTCACCGAAGCTGAGATGGCCTCGGTTTTCGATGTTATAATGACCGGCAAGGCAACTCCAGCGCAGATAGCCGGATTCCTGACCGCCCTGCGCCTCAAAGGTGAAACCGCGGATGAGATAACCGGGGCGGCCCGCATAATGAGGAAACGGGCCCTTAAATTGAAAGTTTCCTGCGCGCCGGGGGAGAAACTGGTTGATACCTGCGGGACAGGCGGTTCTGGGCTAAGTACCTTCAATTTTTCCACCGCTTCGGCTTTTATCACGGCCGGATGCGGAGTAAAAGTCGCTAAACACGGGAACCGTTCCGCTTCCGGTAAGTGCGGCAGCGCCGACGTTCTCGAGGAGCTCGGTATAAAACTTGATGTGTCCGCCCGGGTGGTTGAAAGATGTATTAACGAGATAGGGATAGGGTTCATATACGCCCCGGTATTCCACAGTTCTATGAAACACGCCATAGGCCCCAGAAAAGAGATAGGCATAAGGACGATATTCAATCTTCTGGGACCGCTTTGTAACCCGGCTTTTCCCGCCCGGCAGGTAATAGCTCTTTATGACGGGACTCTCACGGTAACTATCGCGAGGGTCTTGAAGAACCTCGGGCTCGAGAAAGCTTATGTGGTCCACGGATCGGACGGCCTGGACGAGGTTACCATAACAGGCAAGACCAGGGTCAGCGAACTGAACGCGGGCAAGATAAGGACTTATGATGTGGATCCGTTTGATTTCGGTCTCAGGAAATATTCGGCAGGAAAGATCACCGGCGGCGGCCCCGAGCGTAACGCCCGGATAATGCGGACTCTTCTTTCCGGGAAAAAAGGGGCTATACGCGACATGGCTGT
This sequence comes from Candidatus Omnitrophota bacterium, assembly GCA_007135805.1. Taxonomy (GTDB): domain Bacteria; phylum Omnitrophota; class Gorgyraeia; order Tantalellales; family Tantalellaceae; genus SLID01. The sequence continues at coordinate 1,482 of SLID01000129.1, forward strand.
AATGAATTCCGCCATGGCTCTTTTAGCCGCGAACGCGGCTAAGAGCCTGAAAGAAGGTGTCAGGATGTCACAGGACTCAATAGATTCGGGCAGAGCCATGGAAAAGTTGGAACTTCTCCGGCGCGTGACTTCCGATAGGCGGGGATGTTCCGGCGCCCGGATAAAAAAGAGAGTAAGATGATACTTACCAAGATAATCGAGGAAAAAAGGAAAGAAGTGGACCGCGACCAGAGCGTGCTGTCATTAAGCTCGGTGAAAAAGAAAGCCGAGTCGATGTATATACGAAGTTCTTTTAAAAAGAACATCTCGAGGAAAGGTCATATAAATCTCATAGCCGAGGTCAAGAAAAGTTCGCCTTCAAAGGGTCTTATCCGCCCCGGGTTCGACCCTGTAAGAATAGCTCTGGCATATAACGCCGCCGGTGCTTCTGCCATAAGCGTCCTTACCGATGAGAGGTTTTTCGACGGCAAATTGGAGTATCTCAAAAAAGTGAAGGATAGGGTTTCTATCCCCGTGCTGAGAAAAGATTTTATCATAGACGAATACCAGATATACCAGTCAGCTGTCGCCGGTGCCGATGCCATCCTTCTAATCGCTAAGATACTTACCGTGGAGGAGCTTAACAGGTACTGTCTTACGGCCAAGGCCCTGGGTATGGACGTTCTGATGGAGGTCCATAATTCCGAAGAGGTCGAGAAAGCTCTGGCGACACCGGCCTCGATAATAGGCATAAACAACAGGGATCTCAACAGCTTCGAGGTCGATCTTTCTGTAACGGGACACCTGATAAGAATGATCCCGGACAATAAGATCATAGTTTCCGAGAGTGGGATAGAGACTTACGAACAGGTCATGTTCCTCAAAAGTCTGGGCGTTAACGCGGTTCTGATAGGGGAGGCCTTTATGCGGTTCGACAATATAGGCGAAAAGGTAAGACAGTTGATGAGAGAGTGAGGGGTCAACGGGTAAAGGAGATGATGGATATGCAGGATACCAGAATAACACTATCGCAGAAAGATATGCCCGTGAGGTGGTATAACATACAGCCGGATCTGCCGGTACCTTTGAAGCCTCCGCTGAATCCGGGTACGGGCAAGCCCATAGATCCGTCGGAACTTTTGCCGATCTTTCCCATGTCGCTTATAGAACAGGAAATGTCACAGGAGAGGTACATAGATATACCTGACGAACTCTTGGATGTATACAGAATATGGCGGCCGACGCCTCTTCAAAGGGCTGTCCGGCTGGAAAAAGCTTTGAACACTCCCGCGCGCATATATTTCAAGGATGAGAGCGTTTCTCCCGCCGGGAGCCACAAGCCCAACACTGCCGTGGCGCAGGCGTATTACAACAAGAAGGAAGGGGTGAGGAAGATAACCACCGAAACTGGTGCGGGGCAGTGGGGCAGCGCTCTTTCGTTCGCCTGTAATATCTTTGGCCTGGAATGCGAGGTATACATGGTAAGGTGCAGTTATCACCAGAAACCTTACCGGAAGTTCCTTATGCACGTGTGGAACGGTACGGTGTATCCGTCCCCGAGCGAGAGGACCGAAGCCGGCAGAAATGTCCTTGCCGAGACACCTGACACCCCGGGAAGCCTTGGTATAGCGATTTCAGAGGCCATAGAGATGGCGGCCACGAACGAGGATGTAAAATATTCTCTTGGGAGCGTGCTTAACCATGTGCTTCTGCACCAAACGATAGTGGGGCAGGAAGTCCGCGAACAGCTCGTTTTGGCCGGAGAAAAACCCGACGTCCTTATCGGTTGCTGCGGAGGCGGCAGTAATTTCGCGGGATTCGCGTTTCCCTTTGTCAAGGATAAGCTTGACGGCGCGGATATACAGATAATAGGCACCGAGCCTACAGCATGCCCTACTTTGACGCGGGCCCCATACAGGTATGATTTCGGCGACATCGCCCGCACCACACCCTTGATACTTATGCACACTCTGGGTCATGGATTCGTTCCTCCGAACATACACTCGGGAGGTCTGAGATATCACGGGATGGCTCCCCTTGTTAGTTTACTGGTGGACCAGGGTGTTATTGAGCCCCGGGCGTATCACCAGAACGCTGTTTTCGAGGCAGCCCTGCTTTTCGCGCGTACCGAAGGGACGGTTCCGGCGCCGGAGACTGCCCATGCTATAAAAGCGCTTATTGACGAAGCGGTAAAGTGCCGGGAAACGGCCCAGGAAAAATGCATAGTATTGATGTTCAGCGGACACGGGCATTTTGACCTTGCCTCTTACGACGCTTTTTTAAGCGGAGCCCTGACAGATTACGAATTACCTGACGAGTGTATACAGGAAGCCCTCAAAGGTGTTCCGGGGGTTGATATGTCCGGCGGAGATTAAGATGGTAAAGATCAAAATATGCGGGATAAAGAACGTTGAGGACGCTGTAGCGGCTTGCGGGTATGGGGCAGATTATCTGGGGTTCATATTTGTGGAAGGTACCCCGCGGTTTATGGGTGTAGAGGGAACGCTTTCAGTGGCCCGGAAAATACCCGTTGGGGCGCGGAGGAATGTCAGGCTCGTCGGCGTTTTTAAGGATATGGAACCCGGTGAAGTCGCCGAATCGGCGATCGCCGCGGGACTTGACGCGGTTCAGCTTCAGGGCGTCGAAACTCCCGGGGACTGCGCTTTTATAAAGGAAAGGGCGGAAGTCCTTATCTCCAAGGCTTTCAAGGTGGACGGCCGTGGCCGGATCACGGGCCCCGGTGTTCCCGTAGACTACGATACCTGCGATTACTTTGTGTTCGATACTTTTCATCCGGAAATGTCTGGAGGAACAGGCGACGCTTTCGATTGGGAGATGTTTGCCGAGGTGCCCGGGATCGACACGAAACCTTTTTTTGTTGCCGGAGGGCTGGTCCCGGGAAATGTCGCGCGAGCGGTAAGGGCCCTTAAACCCTACGGGGTGGATGTTTCAAGCGGGATCGAGACATTTATCGGCAAAAAGGATATAAAACTTCTTGAGGAGTTCATAAAAAATGCGAAAACAGCTTAAAAAGCCCGACGCGGAAGGCTATTTTGGTGATTTCGGCGGAACATATGTTCCGGAAACACTTATGTACGCGCTCGATGAACTCAAAAAGGCGTACTTTGAAATAACACCTTCGCGATCTTTTAAGAAAAAGCTGAAGTATTATCTTGAGACATATGCCGGTAGGCCGACACCGCTTTATTTCGCGGAAAAACTTACCAGGAAGTTCGGCGGAGCCAGGATATATCTCAAGAGAGAGGATCTGCTCCATACGGGGGCCCATAAAATAAACAATACCCTGGGTCAGATAATACTGGCTTCGCGGATGGGCAAAAAGAGAGTAATAGCCGAGACCGGAGCCGGCCAGCACGGGGTTGCCACGGCTACGGCCGCGGCTTTGTTCGGGCTGGAATGTGATGTGTACATGGGAACAGAAGACATAGAACGGCAGAGCATCAACGTATTCAGGATGAAACTGCTGGGCGCTCGCGTTATTCCGGTCGCCTCGGGCGCGTGTACGCTTAAGGATGCCATGAACGAGGCGATGAGAGACTGGGTAGCCAGGGTAAGGGACACCTTTTATGTTATAGGTTCGGTAGCCGGGCCTCACCCTTATCCGCTTATGGTGAGGGATTTCCAGTCGGTCATTGGACACGAGGTGAAAAAACAGGTTTTAAAACGGGAAGGCAGTCTTCCTACTCATCTACTCGCGTGTGTCGGAGGAGGAAGCAACGCTTTGGGCCTTTTTCACCCGTTTTATGAAAACAGGGAAGTGAAATTTGTGGGAGTGGAAGCGGGGGGGCTTGGTTTAAGAAGCGGCCGGCACGGCGCGGCCCTTATCAAAGGTGATGTAGGTGTTCTGCATGGAAGCAAGAGTCTTGTGCTTGAGAACCGGGACGGCCAGATCCTGCTGGCTCATTCAGTTTCCGCCGGCCTTGACTACCCTGGGGTCGGACCTGAACACGCTTACTACAAAAAAATTAAAAGGGCCGAATATGTTTCCGTGACGGATACCCAGGCCGTTGAAGGGGTGAAAATGCTTTCCGGAGAAGAGGGGATAATACCCGCTTTGGAATCCGCCCATGCTGTGGCTTTTCTGCCGAAGATGATCCCCGGGACGCGCAAAAAGGACATTGTGGTGGTCTGCCTTTCCGGGCGGGGGGACAAGGATATAGGGATAATTCGGGAGAATGTCAGGTTGTAAAGGATGTCTCCGGCACGTTACGGCCCTTTCCTCGCTGGAAAGCGGGTCAACTTTGATCTCTTAACGGACTGCCGGCGTCAGATCACGGGGGAAAGATATGAACGACAATAGGATAGACCGTACCTTAGCCGAACTTCAGAAAAACAATAAGAAAGCTTTTATAACTTACATTACCGCTGGTGACCCGGACTTGGAAACGACCCGTAAGACGGTATTGTCTCTGGATAAAGCGGGTGTAGATATTATCGAATTGGGGATACCTTTTTCCGATCCCATCGCGGACGGGCCGGTTATACAGAGGGCGGTGCAAAGGTCGCTTTCGGGCGGATGTACCGTCAGCGGTGTTTTTGAAATTGTAAAAAAGGTGAGAAAAAGTATAACTTCTCCTATAGTTTTTATGACGTATTACAACATCGTCTACAGGAGGGGGGTTTCCGCTTTTGTAAGAGACGCCAAACGCTGCGGAGCCGACGGGCTTATTGTGCCGGATCTCCCGCTGGAAGAATCAGACGAACTTCTTAAAGCGGCTTCCCGCGAGGATTTTCGCGTCATTATGCTCACTTCGCCCACGACTTCACCCGGAAGGTTCAAGAAGATAGCGTCCGTCTCGCGCGGGTTCATATATCATGTTTCTCTCACGGGTGTTACGGGTGTCAGGAACACTCTGTCTTCCGGCCTTAAGAAAGACCTGTCTCGGCTGAAGAAACTTTCCCCCATACCTTTATGCGTGGGGTTCGGTATTTCCGGACCCGATAAAGCCGCCGAGGTAGCGCGTTTCGCCGACGGGGTTATAGTCGGAAGCGCGATCATAAAGATCATTGAGCAAAATATTGAAAAACGAAAGGAAATACCGGGTAAGGTGGGGCGGTTCGCTGAAAAGATCGCCGCCGCCGTACACGCGGTATGATCATGCCATGCGCGTAATGGGCCTGGATGTGGGGAAAAAACGTATAGGTGTAGCGGTAAGCGATGAATCCGGCGCCCTTGCCCAGGGCAGGAGCGCCGTTTCAAGGACAAGCGACGCGAAGGCGCTGGACGAGATCGGTAAGATGATAGAGGAACAGGGGATCAGGACTGTAGTTGTGGGCATGCCCTTTAACATGGATGGGACAAAAGGCCCATCAGCGGAAGACGCGGAGCGTTTAGGCCGTAAACTGGCCGAAAAGACAGGGGTCCATGTGGTCTACTGGGATGAACGTTTAAGCACGAAAGAGATAGAGGACATAATGATATTTTCCTCAGTTAGGAGGAAAGCGCGCAGGCAGGTAATAGATAAAATGGCCGCGCAGTTGATATTACAGAATTATCTTGATTCAAAAGAGGTCTCCGGCTTGGACGAGCCCGCATAGCTGGGGCTCCTGACAGGCCCGAAGTCCGGAAAGGCGGTAAAATGCACAAACACACGGTTTTAGATAATAAACTTAACGTGATAAGTTCCCGGATGAGGGGGATGGCATCTGTTTCTCTAGGTGTATGGATAAAGGTCGGCGGCAGGTATGAAACAGAACAAAGAAGCGGTATAAGTCATCTGGTCGAGCATATGCTTTTCAAGGGTACCCCATCCCGTTCCGCTAAAAAACTGAAGCAGTCTATAGAAGGTGTCGGAGGGGCCTTCAACGGGTTTACGTCCGACGAAGTGACTTGTTACATGGTGAAGGTTCCCGCAAAACATACGGAACTCGGGCTTGACGTACTTTCGGATATGGTGCTGAGGGCAAAATTTTCTCCCACTGATCTTGCCCGTGAAAAGTTTGTGATATACGAGGAAATCAAGATGTACAAGGATCAGCCCTCCGAGCATGTCTTGGAACTCTTGGCGGAGTTGATGTGGCCGGGAAACGCCCTGGGAAGACCCCTTACAGGGACTATCGACAGCGTCAGGGCCATAAAAAGACAGCATCTTGCAGATTTCAGGAACACTTATTATCACTCCGGAAACATGTCGGTGGTCTCAGCGGGAGACGTTGATCATGTCGAGCTTGGCCGCCTTTCAGCAAAGTATTTTTCTAAGTGCCGGAGCGTGGAAAATCCGGGTTTTGATGCCCCGGCGATCTCGCGGGGCGCGTCGAGGGTAAGGTTCGCGCGCGGTAACGTAAAACAGGCGCACATCGCCATGGGGTTTTACTGTGACGCCGGGACCAACCGGGAAAGATTGGCCGTTAAACTGATGAGTATAATACTCGGAGGGAATATGTCTTCACGCCTTTTCGACGGTCTTCGGGAAGAACGCGGCCTCTGTTACGACATATCTTCGGCGTACAAAAAACACAGCGATGTGGGAGAGGTCCAGATACACGCCGGGGTGGATAATGGCAAGGCTGTTAGCGCCGTGACCGCTATAATCGATGAACTTAAAAAGATCGCGGACAGAGGGGTGTCGCCTGGAGAGCTTACCAGGGCCAAAGAGTACGCTAAAGGCCAGTTCCTTCTTGCTATCGAAGGGACTTCGACACGGATGCTGTGGATGGGAGACAGGTTTCTGACACATGGTGGTATACCCGATGTCAAAAAAGTGGTAGATGAGATCGACTCTTTGAGCGGAAAAGACATAAGGAAAGCGGCGAGGGATGTTTTTACGCCGGGATCGGCCAATCTGGCCCTCGTATCCCGGGTTGGGACAAAAGAGAAACAGGCGATCAGAAGACAGGTGAGTCGGCTGTAAACGCGCCGAGTCCCTTTTCGTATCAGGAAAAGTTTTTCTTTACACGTTGCAAAAAAACAGAACGCGAAATATAATACACTCTGCTGTTATCCGGGCTGATCGGAGACCGGCTGTTGGCAAAGGCCGGCCAAACGAACGGACGGCATAAGGAAAGAGGAGAAGATATGACAGGCGCGGTAGATAAAAATGTCCTGATCGCTCCGAGCATCCTTTCGGCTGATTTCAGCCGCCTTGGTGAGGAGATCAGAAATGTTGAAAAAGCGGGCGCTGACTGGATACATGTGGATGTTATGGACGGGGTTTTCGTCCCTAACATTACCATAGGCCCTCTTGTTGTAAAGGCGATCCGGCCCGTCACCGGCCTCAAGCTTGATGTCCATCTCATGATAGAGTCTCCTGAGAGGTATGTACAGCGTTTTGCCGAAGCGGGAAGTGACATAATAACCTTTCATGTGGAGTCCTGTCCGTCACCCGCTAAAACAGCGGAACTGATAAGAGCCTGCGGTAAAAAGGTCGGTGTTTCACTGCGGCCCGGGACGTGCCTCTCGCAGCTGGAAAATATACTTCCCTTAGTGGATATGGTCCTGGTAATGACGGTCGAACCCGGATTCGGGGGACAGGATTTTATCCCGGAAATGATACAGAAGATAAGAGATTTGAAGCGGGATTTCCCGGGAGATATACAGGTAGACGGCGGGATAAACGTTGAGACTGCTTCGGCGGCTGTCGATGCCGGGGCCGATGTTCTTGTCGCGGGGACCGCGGTCTTTGGAAAAGAAGATTACGCCGAAGCGATAAGCCGCTTAAGGACCGGAAAATAAAAAACTATTACGAGGGGGAGATAAAATGTCAGAAATAAAGTTTGGTACCGATGGCTGGAGAGCGGTTATCAGCGATGACTTCACTTTTGATAACGTTAGGGTGGTAGCCCAGGCGATAGCGGATTTTGTCAAGAGCCGCAAGAGCGATATTTACAGAAAACGCTCTCTGGCGGTCGGGTACGATACGCGTTTTCTTTCGAAAAAATACGCTGAGATGGTCTCTGAGATACTTGCGGCTAACGGTATCAAGGTGGTGTTATCCGATAGGGTGTGTTCAACTCCTTCCGTGGGGCTATGCATAAGCTCCGGAAAGATGACCGGGGGGGTCATGATAACCGCGAGCCACAACCCTCCTCAGTACAATGGTATAAAGTACAAGAACTTTTCAGGAGGGTCGGCCGGAAGTGAGATAATCGATGATATCGAGAAAAGGCTTTTCAAGAACCCGCCAAAGTCTATGCCCGTGGATGAAGCTGTTAAAAAAGGCATTGTCGGGAAAGAAAATTTTATGGCTCGCCAGGTACAAGTCGTCAGGAAATACGCGGATATGCGGCTATTGGGAAAGGCCCGACTTAAGGTCCTCGTGGATTCCATGAACGGGACGGGCGCGAGATACATGGAAGATATCCTGAAAGGGACGCCGATAAAACTTGATTTCATTTACGCTGACAGCAACCCGTCCTTTAACGGAAGGGCCCCCGAACCCAACGAAAAACACCTTAAGGAGCTTATGGCTCTGGTAAAGAAGGGAAAATACGATATGGGGATAGCCACCGACGGGGATTCTGACAGGGTCGGTATAGTGGATGAGAAAGGCAGGATGCTTACCGGCCACAAGGTAATGGCGCTTCTTCTGGTGTGTCTTTTTGAGCATAGGAAGATGAAAGGAGATATCGTGCAGACGGTATGCGGGACCGGGCTTATTGACAGGATGGCCGGTGAATACGGGGTCAAGGTCTACGAAACTCCCGTTGGGTTCAAATATATATGCGATATGATGGTGAAAAAAGATATACTTATCGGCGGAGAGGAGACTGGCGGTATAGGTTTTAAGGGGTATATCCCGGAAAGGGACGGTTTTCTTTCGGCATTGCTTATTATGGAGCTTATGGCGTCGAGAAAACAGAAACTGAGTGAGATATTGTCAGATCTTGACCAGAAATATGGAAAATTCGTTTACGAACGGGAGGATATACTTTTCGATGCCTCAAAAAGAAAAAAACTTCTTTCCGGCCTTAAAAAGAAACCTCTTAAGAAAGTCCTGGGCAAGGATGTTGTCAGGGTGAACGATTCTGACGGTTACAAGTTCATATTGGGTGACGGCACCTGGCTCTTGTTGAGACTTTCGGGTACGGAGCCGAAACTCAGGGTTTACAGCGAAACGCCTTCCAGGAAAAGGTCCCTTGAGTATATCGCGTTCGGCAAAAAATACGCGTTCGGCCTAATGAAATAAGCGCGCCTGTAAAGCGGGATAAAGAACGGGTAAAAGAGATGATAAAACAGGAAAACACGCGAAATTTTTGTATTATAGCCCATATAGATCACGGGAAATCCACCCTGGCTGACAGGATGATACAGATTACCGGCGCCGTCGGGGCGAGGGAGTTCAGGGACCAGCTTCTCGATTCGATGGATCTGGAGAGAGAGCGAGGCATAACCATAAAATCCAGCGCTGTGAGGCTGCGATACGAATCACCCGGCAGAAAAAGTTATGTGCTCAATCTCATCGATACTCCGGGGCATGTGGACTTTTCCTATGAGGTTTCGAAGTCAATAGCCGCCTGCGAGGGGGCCGTGCTTGTCGTAGACGCAGTTCAGGGGATAGAGGCCCAGACCATGGCAAACCTGTACCTTGCCATGGAGCATGACCTTACGATAATTCCCGTAATGAACAAGATAGACCTGAAAAGCGCCAGGGTGGATGAGGTCAGGCATCAGATATGTGAACTTCTGGGGTGCGAAGAAAGCGATGTACTGCTCATAAGCGCTAAGGAAGGTCTGGGTGTCGACAAGCTTCTTGAAAGGATAGTGAGCAAGGTATCACCTCCGCAAGGAAAGCCCGAAGACCCCTTACAGGGGTTGATATTCGACTCTTCATATGACACTTTCAGGGGGGTTATAGTGTATGTCAGGGTCATGAACGGGAAAATAAGGGCTGGAACAGAGATAATGATGATGAATCAGCGGTCAAAATATGAGGTAAAAGAGGTCGGTGTATTTACCCCGAGAGAGACTACCGTGGACGAGCTTGATTGCGGACAAGTGGGGTATATAGTTTGCAACATCAAAGAAGCCAGGGAAGTGGTGGTGGGCGACACCGTTACGGATTGCGCGAACCCGGCAGAAAGCCCTTTGCCGGGGTACAAAGAAGTGAAACCCATGGTCTTCAGCGGGATGTACCCGGTCAGCAACGAGGATTATGAAGACCTTAAAAGCGCTGTTGAAAAATTGCGCTTGTCGGATTCGTCTTTCATTTATGAACCCGAGACATCGGCCGCGCTTGGATTCGGCTTCAGGTGCGGTTTTTTAGGGCTCCTTCACATGGAAATAATACAGGAGAGGCTGGAAAGGGAGTTTTCTCTGGACCTCATAACCTCATCTCCCAGCGTTAATTACAGGGTACGTCTTTCGGATGGGAACCTGGTGGAAGTTGATAACCCTACAAAATACCCAGACAAAGAAAGAATAGAATACGTTGAGGAGCCTTTTACGAGATGTTATGTGTTCGCTCCTTCCGAAAGTATCGGGGCCATAATGAAATTGTGCGAGGAAAAAAGAGGCGAGTTCGTGGCCACTAAATTCCTGGACCCGACAAGGGTGCAGATAACGTACAATTTGCCTCTCTCTGAAATAGTCATAGATTTTTATGACAAGATAAAATCCTTTACTCAGGGATACGGTTCTCTTGACTATGAGATAATTGGATACAGGCGCGCCCAGATCGTCAAACTTGATATACTTATAAATTCCGTGCCGTGTGACGCTTTGTCGACCATAGTTCACCGTGATAAGGCCAGGAAGATCGGGATCGAGCTGGCCAAAAAACTTAAAGAGACTATCCCGAAACATATGTTCAAAATAGCGATACAGGCCGCCGTAGGCGGCGACATAGTGGCAAGGGAAACAATTACCGCGCTGAAAAAACATGTTACCGGTAAATGCTACGGAGGGGATATAACACGAAAACGCAAATTATGGGAAAAACAGAAAGAGGGAAAAAAGAAAATGAGAAGGATAGGAAAAGTGGATGTACCCAAAGAGGCCTTCCTGAAAGCGATGAGGATATCATGAGAATAAACTTAAAATGGGATTACTGGTGGAACGAATGGATCAAACCTATACTTATAGCGGCCGTCCTCGCCATGTTCATAAGGACTTTTATAGCGCAGCCGTTCAAGATACCTTCAAGTTCCATGGTTCCCACTTTCATGCCGGGCGACAGGATATTCGTCAACAAGCTGGCTTATGGAGCTAAAGTGCCCTTTACCGGTATGCGGCTTCCGGGATATGAGGAACCCTCGACAGGTGACATAGTGGTTTTTACCTCTTCGGTAGAGGAAAAAAAATATCTTGTTAAAAGATACATAGCCAGCGGAGGAGAGACCGTTGAGATCAAGGACGGGGCCGTTTTGGTTGACGGCAACCCTCTCGAGGAAGGGGCTGCCGCGGAATTTTTCTATTACAACAGAGGGGAATTCGCTCCGCGCGGGGTGGTTCTGCGGGTTCCAGAAGGCAAATTTTACGTTCTAGGCGATAATAGCGCTAACTCCATGGACTCAAGGTACTGGGGTTTTGTCCCGAAGGAAAATATAGTTGGTAAGGCCTTTATGATACACTGGCCTTTAAGGCGCGTAAGGCTGCTTTCGGGAAGATGACACTCGCCTTGGAGTGGAGTATATCGGGGCGGCTGGGAGGAAAATGAACTGGGCTAACAGACTGACAATACTTAGGATAGTGCTTGTGCCTGTATTTGTGATGGCGGTCCTGTATCATCGGCTCGGATTCGCGCTGGGTGTTTTTATTTTTGCCGCCGTCACGGACGCGCTGGACGGGTATATCGCGAGGGCTCTTGATCAGAAAACGAAGTTTGGTGCGACCATAGATCCGATAGCGGATAAACTCCTGATAGTTACCGCTTTCGTGAGTTTGAGCCTTGTCTCGGGCCTGCCGGAATATTCCAGAATGCCGATATATGTGCCCGTTACGATCATATCGCGTGACCTCATAATACTGCTCGGCGCCGGGCTGATATACCTCAATAACGGACATGTGGAAATAAAACCTACCTCGATAAGCAAGGTAACCACTTTTTTCCAGATGCTCACCATAATACTGGTACTCATCGGGTTCGTCTACGCGAAGTGGGTCTGGACAACGGCGGTCATCCTGACCGTTGTCTCTGGGTTCGACTACATAAGGCGCGGTTCGGAGCAGATAAATGGAAGAAACCAATAACATAACGACTATATGCATAGTGGGTCGTCCCAATGTCGGAAAGTCTTCCCTTTTTAACTGTCTTCTGGGGGAAAAACGCGCGGTCACTCTGGGGGAATCGGGAACTACGCGTGACAGGGTCGAAGCTGTTATGCGCATCGGAAAAACTGCCGTAAGACTGGTTGACACGGGAGGTTTTCTTTCCGGAGATAAGGATGATATATCCGTTCAGGTCAAGGCCCATATCCTGAGAGCCGTGGATGCCGCCGACAGCGTTCTGATGGTCGTCGACGCCACTGACGGACTCACGGGCGCTGACATTGAAGTAGCCGATATTTTGAGAAAATACGGCAAATCAGTTAAACTTGTGGTCAACAAGGCCGATAACGACCGTATAGCTTTAGGGGCATATGATTTTTACCGTCTGGGTTTTGGTGAGCCGGATGTGGTTTCATGTTTACACAGGAGAGGCATAAGAAAACTTAAAAATCGCATATTGGAAGAGATAAAGTGTTCGAAAAATGAATATCTCGACCGTGAGGATAACGTTCTTTCCATAGCGGTCGTGGGTCGTCCCAATGTAGGAAAATCGTCTTTTGTGAACAGTCTTCTTTCTAAGGACCACGCGATAGTAAGCGACATACCGGGCACTACAAGGGACTCAACGGACACGAATTTCCATTTTGGTAACGAAGAATATACGCTTATAGATACCGCTGGTATTCGCCATAAAAGAAAGGTACGCACGGCCGTCGATACGTACAGCATGATGAGGTCAAAAAAGGCCATATACCGGGGCGATGTCGTGATACTCATGCTGGATGCCCGCGATGGAGTGACAAGGGACGATCTGGCGATAATGGACCTTGTGGAAGAGGCGGGGAAGGGATGCCTCATTGCGGTCAATAAGTGGGATCTGGCTGAGGGAGTGGACGGAGCTACCAGGGAAGAATACCGCAAGGCGCTTGTTTACGCTTCGGACAGGATACGAAAATATCCCTTAACCTTTGTTTCGTCGGTTACCGGAGAGAACGTAACGGCGTGTTTACCTCTGCTTAAAGCTCTGGACTCTAACCTTGATATGAAAGTATCGACGCCTTTTCTTAACCGTATATTCGAGAAAGATGACCCGTCAAAAGTTTCTGTTCCGCGCAGGATGAAAAGGCCGAATTTTCTTTACATAGTTCAAAGCGGGACCAGGCCGGTCGAGTTTAAATATTTTGTCAATGACCCGGCAAGTGTCACGCCTTTACATGAAAATTTTATAGAAAATCGTCTCAGGGACGCGCTTCCCCTGGAGGGGATCCCGGTAAAAGTTGTGTTTGTCAGGTCGTCGAAAGTTCGTTTAAAAAAAGATCGATAAGTTTAAAGTTTATCGTTAACCGAGGAAGGGCACATGCTATTCGCGATAATTACTCTGGTTTTGGCCTATATTCTAGGTTCTTTCCCTACGGCTTTCATTTTCGGAAAGGTAATGCGTGGTATAGATATTCGTGAGCACGGTAGTGGTAACGCGGGAGCTACTAATGTTGGGCGGGTCATAGGTAAGTGGCCAGGTCTTGCGGTATTTGTCATCGACTGCGCTAAAGGATTTATAGCGGTGACCTTTTTGCCGCGTCTGGTGTATGGTCTTTTGCCGGGAGATCCATACTACAACAACATTTTTTACTTGCTATTGGCGGCCAGCGTGGTTTCCGGTCACATCTGGACGTGTTTTTTGCGTTTCAAGGGCGGAAAAGGGGTGGCCACCACAGCCGGAGCGATGCTGGGACTTTTCCCAGCCATATTTTTTTCCGGACTGATAGTTTGGGTGACGGTTTTTTATCTCTGGAGATACGTTTCCCTGGCGTCCCTGGCGGCCGCGGTGAGCCTGCCTGTAGTTTCTATACTTGTCAAAGAGGAGCTCAGCACTACTGTTTTTCTTGCTTTCCTGGCTTTCCTGGGTGTATTTTCACATAGACAGAACATTAAAAGACTGATCCAGGGAACTGAGAACAAATCCGTTAAGCTTAAAAAAAGATAGTTTTTTCCTCTTGCAATATCATAAATTTCTGGTATACTGTAGATGTTAGGTTTCCCGAAAGGGATTTTTTAAACACCTCTTAATTAACTGTTTTAAAAAGGAAAACAAAAGAAATGAAGAAGATAGTCCACAAAGAAAAAGTTGGGGGCAATCCACAGAAAAGAGAGATATCTGTGGATGAAACTATATATCGTAGAGGGGCAACTATCAAAAAAAGGCGTTGTTGCAAGTATTACGTAAAAGATCGTTTTCGTTCGCGGGACGTAACGGAATTACGGGCGTGGATAAACGAGAACAAGAACGAGGGTCTGAAAAAGAATTGCCACGTATTTCGGGAGATAAATACCAGCACAGGGGTGAACAAGGTCATGTGCAAAGTAATGGGAGAGTTCTTCGCTGTCTGTGGAGAGACGGCGTTCAGGATAATTTACATAAATGAGATAAAGATGGAACTTGACAACAGTAATAACTAACACGGACAGGTGGATCATGAGGCATGTTTTGGAAAGTTTTAAAAGATTGAAATATATGTTTGAGGTTTTTTACCGGATAAGTGTGATAAGGTTCCGTTTGGCTTTCATGGAATTTACAGCTAAGGTCTAACTCCCAAGGCCGCCATTGTGGCGGCTCTTACCTCCCGGAAGAGAGGGGCGGCGGGTAGCTTCCCCTCTCTTTCCTCTTTTAATGAACTTCATATGGCACCAAAGCGTCTATGATCCTTGAGACTACTACTATAGAGTTGTGATTGACTACAAAAATCATCTGTGCTAAACTCTCATAATCTGTTATGGGAAGAATAAGTATAATAGGTGACGGCGGGTGGGGAACCTCACTGGCTATCCTATTAAATTCAAAGGGTTTAGAAGTTACCTTATGGAGCGCTTTTCCGGAGTATGCCCGGGAGCTTAAGGCAAGGCGTGAGAACGTCAAATTTTTAAAAGGGATCGGCATCCCGGAAAAGATCAACATAACTTCTGATGTGGCGCAGGCAGCTGGGGCGGATTTCACTTTTTTTGTCGTGCCGTGTGAACATCTCAGAAGTGTGGTTTCCAGGTTTGCCGGTCTGGAGCTCGGCAGGCTGATAAGCGCCACAAAAGGAATAGAGAACGGTTCGTTGAAAAGGGCCTCTGAGGTGATCGGCGAATATTTTCCCGGGCGTGATGTTTGCGCTCTTTCAGGTCCAACCATTTCCGGGGAAGTCGCGAGGGGCATGCCCACCGCGGTTGTGGTAGCTTCCGCTGAAGCGGAATGCCAGGATGTCGCCTCGATCCTTATGACTGAGACGTTCAGGGTATACACTTCGAGCGATATTCTGGGAGTGGAACTCGGCGGGGCCGTCAAGAACGTTATTGCTATTGCTTCAGGGATATCTGATGGTATGGGTTTTGGCACCAATACTAAAGCCGGGATCCTTACAAGAGGGCTGGCCGAGATAACGAGGCTTGGTGTCGCTATGGGAGCCGAAAGCGATACTTTCAGAGGACTTAGCGGACTGGGTGACTTGGCGACTACCTGTATGAGCGGTGAAAGCCGTAACAGGTGGTTCGGGGAGCAGATCGGTAAAGGCCGTGATGCCTCGAGTGTAAGAAAAGAAACGGAAATGGCGATAGAAGGGGAAAAGACTTCCGGGGCGGTCAATTGCCTGGCGGAAAAGTTCCAGGTAGATATGCCCATAGCCCGGAAAGTTTATGAGGTAATTTACGGGAATGTCGATCCGGCGACCGCTGTCAGAGAACTTATGACAAGGGGAGCCAAGCGGGAAGATTACAGTTAATGATGAAACGTCGGGACGTAGCGCAGCCTGGTTTAGCGTACTAGTCTGGGGGACTAGGGGTCGTGGGTTCAAATCCCACCGTCCCGACCATTTTTTAAAAGAAAGTTTTATTAAGCGGCCGCCGGTAGAGTTTGGCGCGCGGGTGGAAAGATGAAAAAAATAAATATAGGGGTAGTAGGCCTTGGGACCGTAGGCAGCGGGGTGCTGGAGGCTCTTCGAGATAATCGCGACATAATAGCTGAAAGGTCTGGTGTGATCCTTGAGGTTAAAACGGTTTGCGATAAGGATCCGTCGAAACTTGAGCAGGCGCCGGGGGATGACAGGTCTCTTAGAACAGCGGACTTTAATGATATACTAAAAGACCCCGAAATTGACATTGTGGTTGAGTTGGTCGGAGGCATCGAACCGGCTCTTACCGTCATAAAAGGCGCGTTGAACGCGGGAAAGCATGTTGTTACCGCGAATAAGGCCCTGCTTGCCGAGAGTTGGAAGGAGATAATCGAGCTCGCCGCGTCAAAAGGTCTTCTTGTAAGATTCGAAGCAAGTGTAGGCGGCGCCATTCCTATAATTAACACGCTTCGGGAAAGTTTTGTCGGTAACAGGATAAACGCTGTTTACGGCATACTCAACGGCACAGCCAATTTTATCCTGACCGCCATGAGTTCCGGCGATATGTCCTTTCAAAAGGCCTTGAAAATAGCCCAGGACAAAGGAATAGCCGAGAGCGATCCCGGTCTTGACATAAGCGGGGCCGACAGCGCGCACAAGCTCGCTATACTGGCGATGCTTTGTTTTGGACAGGAGGTTTATGCCGACGATGTTTATACCGAAGGTATATCCTCAGTGGGAACCCAGGATGTGGTAAATGCCGCGAGGTGGGGATATGGTATAAAACTTTTAGGCATAGCTAAGAATTCGGAGAAAGGACTGGAACTCAGGGTACACCCGACCCTTATAAGACTTAGTCATCTTTTGTCGGGGGTCAATGGCGCGGATAATGCTATATATGTCCAGGGAGACCTCATGGGTGAGTCGCTCCTCTACGGTAAGGGCGCCGGGAAGTATCCTACCGCCAGTTCGGTGGTCGGGGATCTCGCGGGTATAGCTTCCCGTATATCTTTTTGGAAAAAGGATCCCGCGGCGGTTTCCGCCGGCATTTACAAGTTCAAGAAATTGAGTTCCAGAAAAATGGAAGATATTGAGCTGGCTTACTATCTCAGATTTTCAGTTATCGACAAGCCCGGCGTTCTGGCGGGCATATCGGGAGTATTGTCCGAATACGGCATAAGTATCGCCAATGTGGCTCAGGAAGAAAGGAACGAAGGCGAGACAGTACCCGTGGTTATAATCACGCATAAGGCAAGGGAAGGAGATATGCGAAAGGCCATATCAAAGATAGATTCCCTGGACTATGTTACTTCCGGAACAGTGGTGATCCGTATTGAGGACTGATATCTTTTGGGTACAGTATGGGCATAATAGAAAGATACAGAAAGTACCTTCCCGTTACCGGCGGGACGCCGATAATTACCCTTGAAGAGGGGAACACTCCCCTGGTCAAGGCGGATCCCATAGCCGAGATACTGGGATTCGATTGCAATGTATGGCTTAAGTACGAGGGACTCAATCCTACCGGGAGTTTCAAGGACAGGGGCATGACCATGGCCGTTTCCAAGGCCATCGAGGAGGGAGCCGGGGCGGTGGCGTGCGCCTCAACCGGCAATACCTCCGCTTCGGCAGCGGCATACGCCGCGAGGTCCGGTATTAAATGCGTTGTCGTTATCCCGGAAGGGGCTATAGCTATGGGCAAGCTGGCCCAGGCGCTTATACACGGCGGTAAAGTCATCGCGGTCAAAGGCAATTTTGATGTGGCTCTTGAAATAGTCAGGGAGCTTACCGACAACTATCCGGTGACTCTTGTCAATTCCATAAATCCGTACCGGATAGAGGGACAAAAGACCGGCGCTTTTGAGATATGCGATACCCTTGGGAAAGCCCCGGATTTTCACGCGCTGCCGGTCGGGAACGCGGGCAATATAACGGCATACTGGAAAGGGTACAGGGAATACAGGGAGAACGGGATCATAGATAACCTTCCCGTGATGCTTGGGTTCCAGGCTCACGGCGCCGCTCCGATAGTCGATGGATGCCCGGTAAAGTATCCGGAGACTATCGCCACCGCCATACGGATAGGCAATCCCGCCAGTTGGGCGGGAGCGGAGGAAGCGCGGGATTCTTCAAGCGGTATCATAGAAAAAGTCACCGATGAGGAGATCCTGGAGGCCTACCGTTTACTGGCGGATACGGTGGGGGTTTTCGCTGAACCCGCTTCAGCGGCGGGAGTAGCGGGTATTATCAAAAAAGCCGCGGAGGGGTATTTCGAAAAATATGTGAACGCGGGACGAGAGCTTGACATAGTCTGCGTTATCACGGGACATGGCCTCAAGGATCCGGACAGGGCCATAAAAAGCCTGGAAATGCCGGTAGTCGTTGAGCCGGATCTTAAAAACATTTTGAGAGAGGCCGGGATCTGAGCGGAGCGGAGTGGATCCTGTATACGAGAGTTTTCTCTTAACGGAAAAAACATAATATCGGAGATATCATCATGAAGTATGTTATCCTTGTTCCGGACGGTATGTCTGGATTGCCGGTGGAAGAGCTGGACGACATGACCTGTATGGAGAAGGCCAATACTCCGAACATGGATCTTGTGGCGCGTAAGGGAGTTGTGGGAATGGCGAGGACCGTGCCCAGAGGAATGGTTCCGGCAAGTGACGTGGCCAATCTTTCCATACTCGGGTACGATCCCCAGAAATACTATTGCGGCAGGGGTCCTTTGGAAGCCGCGAATCTGGGAGTCGATCTCGGGGACAATGACGTGGCTTTTCGTTTCAACACGGTAACTGTTTCAGGCGGCAAGATGATGGATTATTGCGCCGGACACATATCTACAAAAGAGGCCGCTGTCTTGGTAAAGGTCCTTTCAGAGGAAATGGGCGGGGGAAAGTTCAGTTTCTACCCGGGGACAAGCTACAGGCACCTCATGGTCGCGCGCTGCTCCGGCCCCGAGGAAGTTGAAAGCATGACAAAACTGAAATGCACGCCCCCGCACGATATTTCCGACAAGGAAATAGCAAAGTATTATCCGAAAGATCCAGAGATAACCGATATAATGAATAGGTCCGTAAATGTTCTCGAGGGGCACGATATCAACAAAGTGCGCGTTGATCTGGGGCAGAACCCCGCGAACATGATATGGATATGGGGACAGGGTAAAAAGCCCGATATCCCGCTTTTCAAAGACGCGTATAACCTCACCGGGGGCATCATATCCGCAGTGGATCTCATAAAAGGCATGGGAAGGGTACTGGGTCTGGAAGTTGTGGAAGTGCCGGGGGCTACGGGTTATTACGATACCGATTATGATGGGAAGGCAAAAGCCGCGATGAAAGTGCTTGAGGCCAAAGATCTTGTTTTTGTCCATGTAGAGGCCCCGGACGAGGCAGGGCACAACGGGGATATTCGCGAGAAACTTCGCGCCCTGGAAAACTTCGACCGTAAGATAACCGGCCCTGTAATAGACATGCTTGCGGCAGACGGCTGCGCTTATAGAGTACTTATAATGCCGGATCACCCCACACCCGTGAAATTGAAAACGCATACGGCCGACCCGGTGCCGTTCGCTATGGCGGGGACCGGGATAGATCCCGATGACGTGACCGTTTTTACAGAACGGTCCGCCAAGTCGGGCAGCATGGGTCTTAAGAAAGGTTCTGACCTTTTGCGGATGCTCCTTGATGTGAGTTGATCTTTTGTTGTGTAACGGAACTTCATGCATGAGAGGAAAAAAACGATGCGGAAAAAAAGAAAAAATAGAACGGTAGTGCAGAAATTCGGAGGAAGCAGTGTCGCGAATACTTCCCGGATAAAGGGCGTGGCGCGAAGGGTAGCGGAAACCAGGCGGGCGGGTAATGACGTGGTGGTAGTGGTTTCGGCCCTTGGGGATACCACGGATGAACTTGTTGGCCTTGCGGCGCGGATAACAAAGTCGCCCAGAGAAAGGGAACTTGACATGCTTTTATCGACCGGCGAACAGGTATCGGTGGCTCTTCTTGCTATGGCGCTGCATGAACTTGGGCTGGAAGCGGCATCCTTTACAGGAGCCCAGGTGGGCATAGTTACGGATTCTTCGCATACCAAGGCCAAAATAGTGGACATCTCAGGTAATAAGCTTAAAGAAACTATTTCGGAAGGTAAGATAGCTATTGTGGCGGGGTTCCAGGGTACGAATACTGAACAAGAGATAACCACGCTGGGTAGAGGCGGGTCCGACATGACCGCAGTGGCTCTCGCGAAAGTGCTTAACGCGGAACTCTGTGAAATATTCACGGATGTAAAAGGCGTCTATACGGCCGACCCGAGGGTTGTCAAGGACGCTCGAAAACTCGATACCATAAGTTACGATGAAATGCTGGAGCTCGCGTCAATGGGAGCGCAGGTTATGCAGGCCAGGAGCATGGAAGTCGCCAGCAAGTTCGACATTCCCATGCACATAAGGTCAAGTTTATCCAGAGGGGAAGGAACTATAGTGACTAAGGAGGTCAAAGGTATGGAAGATGTCCTGGTAAGAGGAGTGACAGCGAACAAGGACGAGGCAAAAGTAACTGTGTGTGATGTTCCGGACAAGCCCGGTGAGGCCAGCCGATTGTTCCGCGAGCTTGCGGATCTGGACGTGAACGTTGATATGATAATACAGAACGTATCCAGGACAGGTCGAACGGATATATCATTTACCGTTTGTAAAAAAGACCTGGCGCGTACGGCATCGCTGATGAAAGATATCGTCCGGGGGATCGGGGCCAAAGGTATCAAGGTCGACAAAGACGTGGCGAAACTCTCTGTTGTAGGTATCGGCATGAGAAGCCATTCGGGTGTGGCGGCCAAGATGTTCGGGGCTCTGGCCTCGGAAAAGATAAATATAGATATGATATCCACCAGTGAGATCAAGATATCCTGTGTTATCGCGGAAAAGAACGCGGACAGGGCGGTCAGGGTGGTTCACAATGCCTTTGGGCTCGGAGCGGCCGGTAAAAGTAAAAAGCGGTCCCGTGCCGGAAAGTGCCGAAAGAAGTGAGGTTTTGCGATGACAGGAAAAGGTCTGGATAGAGTAAAAGTATACGATACGACTTTGAGGGACGGTTCACAGTCGGAGGGTATATCTTTTTCGGTCAAAGATAAGTTAAGGATAGCCGCCAAGCTGGATGAGATCGGCGTTGATTTCATAGAAGGTGGATGGCCGGGGTCCAACCCCAAAGACAGCGAGTTTTTCGCTTTAGCTAAAAAGGAGCTTAAACTCAAAAATTCCAAACTTACCGCTTTTGGAAGTACCAGAAGATCGTCTGTGGCTCCTTCGAAAGACCGTGTGATAAAAGAGCTTCTTAAAGCCGAAACAAAATATGTAACGATATTCGGAAAAAGCTGGGACCTCCATGTAAAGGAGGTCTTAAGGACTTCGCTCAAGGACAACCTGGGTATGATAGAGTCATCGGTCAAGTTTCTCGTGAAAAAAGGGCGCAGGGTCTTTTTCGACGCGGAACATTTTTTTGACGGCTACAAAGAACATCCCGCCCACGCGATAGAGACCCTTAAGGCGGCTGAGGCCGGCGGGGCGGAAGCTCTGGTACTCTGCGATACCAACGGCGGGTGTCTCACCAGCCAAATATTCGAGATAGTCGAAGTGGTGTCTTCTCGGGTATCCCTTCCTTTGGGCATACATGTGCACAATGACGCTGAGATGGCCGTAGCCAATTCCGTGGCGGCCGTGCAAGCCGGATGCTTACAAGTTCAGGGGACGTTCAACGGTTACGGGGAGAGGTGCGGCAACGCCAATCTTGTTTCTATACTTCCGGCCATAAAATATAAGCTGGGTATGGAATGTCTCTCGGACCTCGCTTTTCGGGATCTTACGGAAGTTTCGATGTACATTGCCGAGATATCTAACGTGAAACAGGAAAACTCACAGCCCTACGTGGGGAAAAGCGCGTTTGCTCATAAGGCGGGTGTGCATGTCAACGCCATACTGAAGAACTGCCGGACATACGAGCACATAGAGCCGTCCCTGATAGGCAACAAGAGGCGCATGTTGATTTCGGAACTTTCTGGCAGATCCAGCATAATAGACAAGGCCGGCGAGATGGGCATAAAAATGGATACTTCCAGTAAAGCCGCGGTCGAAATACTTAATCACGTACAGGACCTGGAAAACAAAGGATACCATTTCGAGCTTGCGGAAGCGTCTCTGCTTCTTCTGATGAAGCGCGCGGTTTCCCGTGTAAAAGAATATTTTGAGATGAAGGATTTCAGGGTTATTGTGGAGAGCAGGTCCGGTGGAGACTTAGTTTCCGAGGCCACCGTCAAACTTCAGGTCGGTGACGAGCTCAGGCATACTGTTTCTCTAGGAGACGGTCCCGTGCACGCCATGGACCAGGCTATAAGAAAATCTCTGGTAGAGTTCTATCCTTCGCTTAGTGAAATGCGCCTTTCCGACTTCAGGGTAAGGGTGTTGGATGAAAAGTCCGGTACCGCGGCAAGCGTAAGGGTTCTCGTCCAATCCGAGGACGGGACCGATTCGTGGTGGACCGTAGGCGTCTCGGAAAATATCATAGAAGCCAGCTGGATGGCTCTCAGAGATTCAATAGAATATAAATTCGTCAAAGATGATCTAGGAAAGAGGAAATGAAAGAGATCCCTACCCGCTATGACCCCCACAGTATAGAAGAAAGTACATACGCTATGTGGTTGGAAAGCGGGATCTTCCACGCGGAAGCGTCTCCAGACGGTTCGCGATACTCTATAGTAATACCTCCCCCAAACATAACCGGAGTGCTCCACATGGGGCATGCCCTTAACAATGCCATACAGGACATCCTTATAAGATGGAAAAGGATGAGCGGTTTCACGACGCTGTGGATGCCTGGCACGGACCACGCCGGTATAGCTACACAGAACGTGGTCGAAAAAGATCTTGCCCGTACCGGCCTTAAGAGGCATGACATGACCAGAGAAGAATTCATCGGCAGGGTATGGGAGTGGAAACAGGAATACGGCAGCACTATCATAGAGCAATTGAAACGTCTGGGCTGTTCTTGCGACTGGGATCGGGAGCGTTTTACTATGGACGAGGGCCTCTCAAACGCCGTCAAAGAGGTCTTTATACGGCTTTACCGGGAAGGGCTGATCTACAAGGGAAATTATATCATAAACTGGTGTCCAAGATGCGGTACGGCGCTAAGCGATGAAGAGGCCGAGCATAGGGATTTGGACGGAATGATATATTACATAAAGTATCCGGTAAAGGGAAGTCCCACATTGTCCAGGGAGAACGAGGACTATGTAGTTATAGCCACGACGAGGCCCGAGACCATGCTCGGTGACGTGGCGGTCGCGGTAAACCCGAAAGACCCCAGGTACGCCGGCCTTAAAGGTAAGACCCTGGAACTGCCGATACTGAAGAGGGAGCTCAGGATAATTTTCGATGAGAGTGTCGATCCCGAGTTCGGTACAGGGGCGCTTAAGGTCACCCCGGCTCACGATCCGCTGGACTTTGAACTGGGCAGGCGCCACGGCCTGCCCAGCATAAACGTTATGCATCCCGACGGTGTTATAAACGCTGAAGGTGGTGATTATGAGGGGCTGGACAGGTTCGAATGCCGTGAGGTCATTTTAGAGGACCTTAAGAGCCGGCGTCTTTTTGTCCGCGCGGAAGAACATGTCCACGCTGTAGGGCATTGTTATCGATGTCATGTTGTGGTTGAGCCCCGCCTGTCCAAACAATGGTTTGTCAGGATGAAGCCTTTGGCCGAGGATGCTATTAAGGTGGTCGAGGACGGTACGATAAAATTTCATCCGGCCAGATGGACAAAGGTCTACCTTGGATGGATGTATAACATCAGGGACTGGTGCATATCAAGGCAGATATGGTGGGGGCACAGGATCCCGGTATGGTACTGTGTTTCATGCGTAGGGACCCGTGATATGCGCGATGTGGACGTGTCGTCTCCGGGGGCGGCCGGTATATATGTGGGTAAAGAACCTCCTTCCGGGTGCCCCGACTGTGGCGCGGGTGAAATGGAACAGGACCCTGATGTTCTTGACACCTGGTTCAGTTCATGGTTATGGCCTTTTTCCACTATGGGGTGGCCGGACGATAACAAAATGCTGGATTCTTTTTATCCCACAGACGCTCTTGTTACCGCCCAGGAGATAATTTTTTTCTGGGTAGCCAGGATGATCATGGCGGGGCTTAAATTTGCCGGAGATGTGCCGTTTAATGACGTGTATATACACGGCACTGTACGAGACTCTACCGGCACGAAAATGTCTAAATCTCTGGGCAATGTAATTGACCCGCTTGAGATAATAAGGGAAGTGGGCAGTGACGCCTTGAGATTCAGCATAATATCTATAACCTCACAGGGGCAGGATGTTTTTCTTTCCAGGGATAAATTTGATGTGGGCAGAAATTTTGCCAACAAGATATGGAATGCCTCGCGGTATGTAATGATGACCACCGGAGGATGTTCAGATAACGTTGAGATAAATGTTTCGTCCCTGTCATTGGCGGATAGGTGGATACTCCATAACCTGAACCTGGTGATTGAAGAAGTTAACCGGTGTTTTGAAAATTTCAGGTTCAATGACGCCGCTTCGCGGTTATACGATTTCATATGGCACAAATATTGCGACTGGTACCTCGAGATATCCAAGCTTTCGGGAGACAAAGATAATACCGCTCGGGTCCTGGTAACGGTCCTGAGAAAGTCTATGCAGCTTCTTCATCCCATAATGCCCTTTATCACGGAGGCAGTATGGCAGATGGCGCCGGAAAGTTCTTCCGGCCTTATATCCGCGTCTGAGTGGCCCCTGAAGCGGGAAGATTGGGAAGACGCCGCCTCCGCGGCGAAAATGGAAAAGCTCATAGCCTGCATAACGGCCGTTAGGAACATAAGGGCTTTCTGGAATGTATTGCCGGGAACTGAACTTGACGTTTTCTTTGATCCGCAAGATGAGAACGACAGTTCTATCGTCGAGGATAACAGGGTACTTCTGGAAAAACTCGCCCACTGCCGGGTCCGCGAGATACGAAAGGGCCTTTCGCGTCCGGAAAAGTCCGTCGCGGCGCTTTTGGGAAATTCAAGGATATTCGTCCCGCTGGGAGCTTCTGTGGATGTGGAATCTGAGAAACAGCGGGTTCGGGACAAGATCACTGAGATCGAACGTTATCTTGAAGGTGTAGGCAGGAAATTGTCAAACAAGGATTTTCTTTCCAAAGCTCCCCGTGAGGTCGTAGAAAAAGAGAATAAAAAACTCGCTAAATTCCGCCAGGAGGCCGACACTCTCAGGGAAAACCTGGAAGCGCTGGTATAGCGTCTTCCGGATCGGGGGGGACTCTGTCTGGTATGGAAAAAAGACTCCAGAACATTCTAGCTCTTTCAGGAGTGGCCTCGCGAAGGGCGTCAGCTGAACTTATTCTGGGAGGATTTGTAGAAGTGGATGGTAGGGTCGTCAGGGAAAAGGGCCTGAGGCTGGACCCCGAAAAACACCGCATTAAGGTCAAGGGAAAAGAGATAGGCGCCCCGGAAAAGAAATACTATTTTTTGCTGAATAAACCTCCCGGTTACATATCAACGGTCTCCGATACTCATGGAAGAAGAAAGGTTCTGGATCTTTTCGCCGATATCCCGGCCAGGTTGTATCCGGTAGGGCGGCTAGATAAGGATACCACCGGAGTTCTTATAGTCACGAACGACGGTGAACTGGCCCACCGTCTCGCTCATCCTGGATATGAGGTTGAAAAAGAATACCGGGTTACCGTGGATAAGGCCCTGGACAAAATAACTATCACTCGGATGTCAGAGGGGGTCGATATTGAAGGGAAAAAAACGTCTCCCTGCTTGATAAAAGCGGCCGGCGGCTCTAAGGATAAGAACGTATATAGCGTGAGATTGCACGAGGGCCGGAAAAGGCAGATAAAGAAAATGTTCGAGTCTGTGGGAGCGGTGGTCCGAGAACTTGATCGGGTCAAGTACGCCGGATTATCCTGTAAAAGTGTACCGGTGGGGTCACGGCGGGAACTCACGCGCGATGAGGTGACAAGATTGAAAAAGATATGCCGGAATAAACGCCGGCGCGGGGATAAACATGAAGGATCTTGATAAAAAGAGGGTGGACGCCATAGTCAGATTCGCTCTTAAGGAAGATGTCTGGACAGGCGACATCACCAGTCAGGCGGTACTGGACAGGTTCATTTCCGCTGATGGTGTCATAGTTTCGCGCCAGAACGCCGTTCTATGCGGTGTTGACATTGCCGAGAGGGTGTTCACAGCTGTTGACTGTTCGACGAAGTTCCGGACTAATGCCTCCGATGGTGATATTATACGCCCGGGCATGGAGATAGCGTTCGTGGAAGGTGACGCTCATTCAATATTGAAGGCAGAACGTACCGCGCTCAACTTCATGGGGCTTTTGAGCGGCGTAGCTTCGGCTACGCGTGAGCTTGTAGATGCCGTCAGAGGCACCGGGGTAGAGATCTACGACACAAGAAAGACCGTACCCCTTCACAGATATCTTCAGAAATACGCCGTTACGGTGGGCGGCGGTCAAAACCATAGAAAGGGCCTGTGGGACATGGTGCTTATCAAGGACAACCACATAAGGGCCTATTCCATGCAGACGGGTATCACCGACAGTACGGTGCTATTGCCTAAAATGATAGAAAGGGCCCGCTCAAGTGTTCAGAAGAATATCAGAGTGGAAGTTGAGGTTGAGACACTTGAGGAATGCGCGGCCGCTCTGGGTGCCCATCCCGACATAATAATGCTGGACAACATGCCGCCGGAAATGGTTGCCAGGGCCGTGGGTATCAGGAAAGACATGGGACTTGAGGGCAAGGTCTTGTTCGAGGTTTCCGGGGGAATAACTCTGGAAAATATAAAAGGATACGCCGCCAGCGGCGTGGAGATGATATCCTCGGGCGCTTTGACCTCTCAAGCGCGGTCCGTGGACCTCAGTTTAGAGATAATATTCCGGAAAAACTGAAAAAGGCCGCTTTTCACGGTGCCGGTCTGTCGCCGGCGCGAATGTCAGGAGGGAATGGTCCGATGGACAGGTTCAAACTGATCACCGATCTTGTTCCCGCGGGTGACCAGGCCGGAGCTATAAGCCGTATGGCCGGTTCCATACTGTCCGGAGAAAGGTTCCAGACGCTTTTGGGAGTCACGGGAAGCGGCAAAACGTTCACTATGGCGAATATAGTCGAACAAGTTAACCGCCCCACGCTGGTAATATCACACAACAAGACCCTTGCCGCCCAGCTTTACGCCGAATTCAAAACTTTTTTTCCGGAAAACGCCGTGGAATATTTTGTAAGCTATTACGATTATTATCAGCCCGAAGCTTATGTGCCGCAGACGGATGTTTATATTGAAAAAGACGCGTCGATAAACGATGATATCGACCGCCTGCGGCTTTCCGCTACCAGTTCTCTTTTTTCGAGAAGAGATGTCCTGGTTGTAGCCAGTGTTTCCTGCATATACGGTCTTGGTTCTCCGGAAGATTATTCCTCTATGCTGGTCTCTCTGGAGACCGGGCAGGAAGCCTCGCGCGATAAAGTGGTAAGGGAGCTTGTTGACATACAGTACGAGCGTAACGACATCGCCCCTGAAAGGGGCAAGTTCAGGGTGCGGGGGGATATAGTCGAGATATTCCCGGCATACAGGCAGACATCATGCCGTGTGGAGTTCTTCGGGGATGAGATAACCCGTATATCCGAAATAGACCCGTTGACCGGGGATCTTATCTCTAAACTTGAAAAAGTCGCCGTTTATCCCGCTAAACACTTTGTGACCACGGTCGACAAGATAGAAAAGGCGGCGACATCCATAGAAGAGGAACTCGAGGAGCGTCTGGTGGAACTCAGGAGAGAGGGAAAACTTCTGGAAGCCCAGCGCTTGGAGAGCCGTACGCGTTATGATCTTGATATGCTGCGTGAACTGGGATATTGTAACGGCATCGAGAATTATTCAAGGCATATTTCGGGGAGGCCGCCCGGGAGCAGGCCATGGTGTCTTCTCGATTATTTTGACGATGATTTTCTGGTTATAATAGATGAATCGCATGTCACCTTACCGCAGATAAGGGCCATGTATAACGGCGATCAGGCCAGAAAAAAAACCCTTGTCGAGTATGGTTTCAGGCTGCCTTCGGCGCTGGACAACCGTCCTCTTAAGTATGAGGAATTCATGGAAGAGGTGAATGAGCTGATGTTCGTTTCGGCTACGCCCGGGGAATATGAGTTGACCCGAAGTTCTATCGTAGCCGAGCAGGTCATAAGGCCCACCGGTCTTATGGATCCTGTCATATCGGTGAGGCCCACCGAAGGCCAGATAAATGATATAATCTCCGAAGTGCGGAAAAGAGCGGAAAAGAACGAGAGGGTACTGGTTACCACAATAACAAAGCGTCTTGCCGAAGAGCTTACGGAATATCTAAAAAAAATGGACCTTCGCGTGCGCTATCTGCATTCGGAAATAAACGCCCTGGAAAGGATAGAGATAATACGGGACCTGCGGCTGGGCAAATTCGATTGCCTGGTGGGAATAAACCTTCTGAGAGAAGGAATAGACCTGCCCGAGGTCTCGCTTGTAGCTGTCCTGGACGCGGACAAGGAGGGCTTCTTAAGAAGCGGGACTTCCTTGATACAGGTCGCGGGGCGCGCCGCGAGGAACGTGAACGGGGAAGTCATCTTTTACGCCGACACGGTGACTTCTTCCATGAAAGAGACTATCGATGTCACGCGTAAAAGAAGAGAAAAACAGGAAAAGTATAACCTTGAGAACGGCATAAAACCCACCACGATAAAAAAGGCCATAACCGAAGGTATCGAGGCGTATAAGAAGGCAAGAGAGATCGTCGAGGGTGTTACGGGACGTTCCGGCGAGGAATACGACGCTCTCGAGGTTCTGGCGGAACTGGAACGAGACATGGAAATGGCCGCCAGAAATCTCCAGTTTGAAAAAGCCATAGAGTACAGGGACCAGATAGACAAGCTGAGAAAAAAGATAAAAGCGGAGGAGGAACTGTCATGAAAAAATGTCCGGTTTGTAAAGAAATGTGTCAGGACGATGAGATCAAATGCCCGACGTGTGGAAAAGATCTCGGCGGGGAAACCGCCGTCGCGGCGGATCCCGATACCCGCCCGCTTGAGAGCAAGACCTCCCCGGAAGAGAAAAACGTGAAAACCGGCTATAACGCCCTGGCCATGTGGTGCCACCTGGGCACCTTCGCGGGCGTGTTTTTCCCGCTGGGCGGGAATTTTATAGCTCCGCTTATTATCTGGCTTCTTAAAAAGGACGAGGACGCCCTGGTGGACGATCAGGGAAAAGAATCTATCAATTTCCAAATAAGCATATTTCTTTACGGGATCGTGGCGAGCTTGCTTATGGTTTTGATGGTCGGCATATTCTTGCTTATGGCGTTGGGGCTTTTTGCCGTTATACAGGTCATAATGGCGTCTATCGCCGCGAGTAAAGGCGAAAAGTACAGGTATCCATTATGTATAAGGTTGATCAAATGAAAATTCCGGCCGGGGCCGTTTCGGATCCGGAAGGGGAGGTTTGATGACAAGGGCGTTTGTTGAAACAATAGGTTTTATAGCGGGGATATGCACCACATTGTCTTTTATCCCCCAGATAGTAAAGATACTGAAGACAAGCAAGACCCGCGATATATCTTTCGTTATGTACGCGGTCCTTACAATGGGTATTTTTCTCTGGATGGTTTACGGTATACTTCTGGGAGAACTCCCCCTGATCATAGCCAACGGCATATCGTTCATGTTCTGTCTTGCCATACTTACCATGAAACTTGTATACGGGAGGAGGTGACGCCGTGAAAATACTGGTAACCGGAGCTACGGGATTTATAGGGTTCGATCTTACGCGCAAGCTGGCCGGGAAAAAGCATGACATCCTGTGTTCTGTGAGAAAAACGAGTAATGTCTCGAAACTTCGGGAGCTGGGAGTCTCTCTGGCCGAATCTGACATTACCGATGAAAGTTCCTTTCAGGACCTGGTAGCTTCTTTTCGGCCTGACGCGGTGTATCATTGCGCGGCCAGGGTATGGGATGCCGACTGGGAACGGCTTTTTACGGACAACGTTAAAGGAACTTCCGTAGTATGCCGGGCCTGCCATGAACACGGGACAGAGAAGTTCATCTATTTAAGCTCGGTTTCTGTGGTAAGCGGGAACGACGCTGTTCCTCTCACTGATGATCTTGAGTACAAGTCATCTGACGCTTATGGACGGTCCAAGGCGGAAGCGGAAAAGATAGTCATATCTTACAGAGAAAAAGGCCTGAAAGCGTCTATTTTAAGGCCTTGCATGGTTTACGGCGAAGATGAGCCTCACGCGTTGGACGGGATAATGAAGTCCATAATGTCAAGGAAGATACCCGTACTTGATGTCCCCCAGATGGATGCAAGGCTCGCTCTGGTTTACGTGGGAAATGTCACTGATGTCCTTTTGCTTGCGCTTGATCGCGACGAGGCTTTTGAGGGGACTTTCATGGTGGCCGACAAGGAGATAATAAGCGCGAGGAAGTTTGTCGAGATAATAGCTGACGAGCTCGGGGCGAAACGGCCTTTTAGAATACCCGGGTGGATGGTCGGGGCCGCAAAACTGCTTCCGCCGGTTCGCGGAAAAATGAGCAGATTGTTCAAGGACAGGGTCTATGATATATCCAGGATGACCGATATCCTGGGGTATGTTCCCAGAGTTTCCACGGAAGAGGGCCTGAGGCGTACGGCGAGGCATTGGAAAGACTCCAGAAACGAATATGTATGCGACAATACCGGATCGCCGTTAAAATCACTTCCGGGACAAGGCACGTAAAAGTCTGTTTTTGAAGGGGGAGAGGTGTCGAGTATAACCGTTACTGTATTGGGTTCCACAGCCGGTGTTCCTACCAGAGAAAGGGGGCATACGGCTATTTATCTCAGGCATGAGAGCTCCTCGGTTTTTTCCTGTCTTTTCGATTGCGGGGAAGGGACCCAGCGCCAGATGCTTAAAGCGGGTATCGGGATAAACAGCGTTGATATGATATTCGTAACCCACTGGCACGGAGATCACTGCCTCGGGATACCCGGCATCATCGATACTATGGGTTTTGAGGGAAGAGAGAGACCACTCGTGGTGTACGGGCCAAAAGCCCGCAAAATGCTTTCCAGAAGCGGTTTATTGATATCCCGGAGCAAGTTTAAAGTTATCGTGAGGGATGTGCCATACCGGGGAAAAAAGATAACGGAAATATTTCAAACACCTTATATCACGTTACTGTCCGCGCCGGTGTGTCATGGCCTTCCGGCGGTCTGTTACGCTTTCAGGGAGAACGACAGATTATCGATAGATATTGAAAAGGCCGTGAGCGCCGGTTTCAGGGAAAACGACAGGATGTTGGGCGTCCTGAGGGAAAAGGGAAGTTGTGTTGTCCAGGGAAAACGCGTTAAACTGGAAGACGTGTCAAATGTTGTAAAAGGCCGGAAGGTGGTGTTTTCCGGAGATACCGAGATATGCGGAACTCTGAGGGAGATGGCCCGGGGAGCCGACCTTCTTATACAGGACTGCACTTATCTGGAATTTCCCGGTGAAAACAGGCCTCACTGTCACGCTTCTTTACCTGAAATAGTCGAAATGACCGGCGGCCTGGATGTTAAGAAGGTTTTGCTGACGCATTTCAGCCGTAAATATTCCGACAGCGGAGTAGTGCGCGGGGCCGTTGAGAAATATGATGGTTTTCAAGCCGCGGAAGACCTTTGTGTGGTGGAGGTTTGATCGATATTTACGCGACAGATATCTGTTACTCGCGCTCCGGAGGATAAACTGAGATGAAAGTTTTATTGCATATGTGCTGCGGGATATGCGCGATACCGGCGGTCGAGAAACTGCTTTGCGATGGATATACAATAACCGGATTTTTTTATAACCCCAATATCCATCCAGTTGACGAGTACCAGAGAAGGCTGGAGGCGGCCCGTAAAGTCTCCGGCGAATGGGGTTTTGAGCTTGTAGAGGGCAAATATGACAGAGAAAAGTGGTTTGAGGCGGTGCGCGGCCATGAGTATGAAAAGGAGGGAGGGGAAAGATGCCTTATCTGTTACCGGTTGAGGCTCGAGAAAACTTATGAATACGCTAAGAGGCATATGTACGACGCTTTTACCACCACTCTTACATCAAGTCCCATGAAAGATGTTTCAGCGATAAACCGGATAGGAGGGGATATCGGGGGAGACAGGTTCATACGGGCCGACTTCAAGAAGAACGGCGCTCTCGAGAGAGCGTCCGTGTTGTCGCGTGAGATGGGGTTATACCGCCAGGGATATTGCGGGTGCGTTTACGGTCACGAACAGCAGATGTTGAAGGAGGAACGAACGCGCGGAAATGAAAGTGAAAAAAAACAGTAAAAAAGCGTATACGGATCTCCTGAAGAGTGTCCGGGATACGGTATGCCACTACGATATGATCGGGAAAGGCGACCGCTTACTCGTGGGTGTATCGGGTGGGGCGGACTCCGTGGCGCTTATACTGGCCCTCAAGGCTCTCGGCCCCGCTCTTGGTATAGAACTTGTGGCGGCCAATCTGGACCACAGGGTGAGAGGCAGGGAATCAGCCGCTGAATCTTTGTTCGTGAGGGAGCTGATCCAGGATATCGGTCTCGAGTGCGTGTCCGGGAAGTTAAAACCATTGAAAAATACCTCTTCCGGGCCTTCTCTTGAAGAGAAACTTCGCCGCGCGCGATACAACTTTTTTACCCGGGCCGCTCGAAAAACGGGATGTAATGTCATCGCTACGGGGCACAATATGGACGATCAGGCGGAAACCATGCTGATGAGGGTGCTAAAAGGATCTTCCGCGGACGGACTCTCGGGTATCCCTCCCGTGCGATCAGAGAGCGGTATCAGGGTCGTAAGGCCTCTTATAAGAACGTCGAGAGCGGAGATAATATCGTTCCTGAGCGCCGCGTCCCGGGAATATGTAACCGACAGCTCAAATTACGACACCAGGTTCCTTCGTAACCGTATACGGTCGGAGGTCCTGCCGTATCTTGAAAAGATCAATCCCGGGATAAAAGAAGCCCTTGTCAACATATCGGATTCGGTCAGGGACGAACTGTCTTTTTCGTCAGCTGTACGCAAAGAAAAAGTGGAGAGGATAGTCGGGCGTTCCGGTCCGGCTCTCTCTGTGGGTTTAAAGGAATATGCCGGCGAGGTCCCGGCGCTGCGGAGAGAGATCTTTAAAACGCTTTTCAGCGGCGCGGGCGGTAATATAAAAAAACTGGCTTACAGGCATTGGGTGCTCACGGACCTTTTCGCCTGTTCTACGGACAAGGGCGGGTCGCTTGACCTGCCGGGCAATGTCAAAGTGGTGAAGAGGAAAGGTGTCTTGAGTTTCGTAAAGAAAGAAAAGCGGAAAGCCTAGACCCTCGGCGGTCATCCTGAGGCAGCGGATACTGACAAACGTCTTTAACAGGAGGGGAAAAATGAGAACGGCCGTAAAACTTAAACAGTTCATAGCGGGAAATTGTTATTCATACATTCTTGTATCCAACGCGGAAGCTGTGGTGATAGATCCACACATAAGCCTGCTTAAAGAATACCTCGATTATATAGACCGCAACAAGCTCAAGGTCAGGTATATAATCGATACCCATACTCACGCGGATCATTTTTCCCTGGCCGCGGTACTGAAAAAAAAGCTGAAAGTTCCGGTATTGATGCACGAAAAGGC
>SLID01000007.1 GCA_007135805.1 Candidatus Omnitrophota bacterium
ATTTCCCTCTGCACGCTCGGATTGTCAAAATTAAGATCCGGTTGATGCGAATAGAACCTATGCCAGTAATACGCTTTCGCCTCATCGTCCCATTTCCAGTTGGACCCTTCAAAGTCGCTGAATATTATCCGCGCGTCTTTGTATTTGTCAGGATCCCGCGACCACACATAATAATCCCGGTACTTTGTTCCGGGTTTGGCCTTTCTCGCTCTCTGGAACCAGGGATGCTGGTCCGAGGTGTGGTTTATTACAAGTTCCGTTATCACTCTCATACCTCTGGCATGGGCCTGCCTTAAAAAATCCTTAAAATCCCTCAGGGTTCCGTACATTGGGTGCACGCCATAGTAATCAGCGATATCGTACCCGTCGTCCCTCAAAGGAGAGGGATAAAAAGGCAAAAGCCATATCGCGGTCACCCCAAGGTCCCTGAGATAGTCAAGTTTCATGGTCAGACCCTTGAAGTCACCCACACCATCGTTATTAGCGTCGTAAAACGCTTTTACATGAAGCTGGTATATTACGGCATCTTTATACCAAAGGGGAGAATTATCGAGTTGGACTTTTTTTCCCGGCATGACTTTCCTTTCCTGGGTAAAGTGTCACATGAAATAATCGAAATCCTGTTCCCGTTTTATATGGCGGCGAAGCTTTATTATGTGCGCCGGCGAGACGTGCGGATCAAGTTCCACATAGTTACGATCTCCCTGCCACATGTACCTGTCACCACTGAAAAGGTCGTGCGCCAGGTACGGCTCATCCGGGTCTATCCCAAGGTCAAAAAGAGGAAGCTTCAAGATTCCCGACTGGGTGTGATAGGCATCCAGCGAAACTACGACAAGTATTATATTGGAAAGGTCGCCAGTGGCTTTATAAAAACACATTAAATTATCGTTGTCAATATCACAGAACCTGACATTCCTTGTCATGCGAAGCGCCGGGTTTTCTTTACGTATGGCGTTAAGCCTGGCAAGTATGTCTTTCAGATTCCCTTCCGCGTCCCAATCCCACGCTTTTATCTCGTATTTCTCGGAATTGAGATATTCTTCTTTTTCCGGAACCGCTTCTGACACACATAGCTCGAAAGCCGGGCCGTATATCCCGAAACTCGACGACAACATGGCCGCCAGAACCGCCCTTATCACGAACATGGGCCTTCCCCCGTACTGCAGATGTTCCGGAAGTATGTCGGGAGTGTTTGGCCAGAAATTCGGCCTCATAATATCCGCGATCTCTGTCCGGGTAAGTTCGGTGATATAATCCGTGATTTCTTTTTTCGTAATACGCCACGTAAAATAAGTGTAGGACTGGCTGAACCCGGATTTAGCCACACGGTACATGACATTCGGCCGGGTAAACGCCTCCGCGAGAAAAATAACTTCAGGCCATTCTTTTTTTATCTCGGCTATCAACCAGTCCCAGAAAACAAAAGGCTTGGTATGCGGATTATCCACACGGAATATCTTTATACCGTTCTTTATCCAGAAAACCACCACGCTTTTAAGCTCTTCCCAAAGTTCTTTTTTGTTCGGCGTCTCAAAGTTGAGGGGCAACACATCCTCGTATTTTTTAGGCGGATTCTCGGCGAACTGCACGGTGCCGTCGGGCCTCCAGTTAAACCATTCAGGATGCCTCTCGACATAAGGATGGTCGGGCGAACACTGATAAGCAAGATCAATGGCTGTCTCAATACCGTACTCGGCCGCTTTTTTGACGAAATCCTGAAAATCTTTTATAGTACCGAGTTCCGGGTTTATGTCCTTATGCCCTCCCTCGCCGGAACCTATAGCCCAGGGGCTTCCCGGATCCCCGGGAAGACAGCGAGTGGAATTGTTCCTCCCCTTCCGGTTCGTTTTTCCCACCGGATGCACCGGAGGAAGGTATACAACGTCGAAACCCATACGGGCTATTTCAGGCAGGATCCTCCGGGAGTCCTTCAGCGTTCCATGGGTCCCCGGTTTCTTTCCCCAGGAACGCGGAAAAAATTCGTACCAGGCACTGAAGAGAGCTTTTTCCCTGTCAACAGACACATTTAGTTCTTTCCCGAAACATACTTCCTCACCGGGTTCAATACTGTCGAGCATTATCCGGTAAAGATCTTCCCGCAGAAACTGATCAAGAATATCCTTAACATCCCCGCCGCGCTCTATTTTGAGAAAACCGTCAAGCTTTGCCTTTACAGTTTCATCCGCTCTTTGGTATACATCCTCTACCATGGAACGGCCTATAATGATGTCTACCTCTATATCCTGACCGGCCTCGGCTTTCTTCCTTATGTCGTTTCTCCATGACCCGAAACGGTCCAGCGCGGCGCGAACGGTATAGCTATAGCCTGTCAATTCGTCTATCGTGAAAGACGCCGCCCACCGGTCGTTACCCATGGCCTTCATGCGAACCCTTTTCCATGAAGACGCGTCCTGTTTCTTCCATAACATAACGGCCGTCACCGATTCATGGCCGTCGGCAAATACGTTCGCGCTTACAACCACCTTTTCCCCTACCACTCTTTTGACCGGGTACAGGCCGCCGTCTATCCGCGGATCCACCTTCTCTATGACCACCCTCTTCTCAGTGGAGATATTTATCCCAGCGGGTTTGATCTTTTTAAGATCCGTTCTTTTCTTTTCAGCGGCTCTTTTATCAGATGGCATACTCAACACCTCTTTTCCCTGGACCCTAGGCAAGCGGCTCCCGGAATGTCTATCTTCCGCGCTCCGGCGTCTTTCCTTTTCACATCTCCCCACGCGTCCTTAACGCATCTTCTATCTTTTGCTTCACGAACATCAGATCCACCGGCTTTTCAATATAAAGGTCGACATAATTACTTGCGCATTTCTCCTTCGCCTCCTCATCCTGCACGGCGGTCAGCATTATGACCGGGATCGACAAAGTGTCCGCGTCTTCCTTCAGTTTTTTTAAAGTATCAAGGCCGTCTATACCCGGCATACGTATGTCCAAAAGGATCAGGTCCGGTTTCAACTGTTTAGCTATCACCATACCGTCTTTGCCGTTATTGGCGGTGGTCACCTCAAAGTCACCCATTTTCTCCAGCCCCTGCTTAAGCACATCGCAGATCCTCTGCTCATCATCAACAACAAGTATCTTTTTCATGATTATCCCCCTTGGTCTCCGAGCTTAACGCTCTGTCTAGGTAAATTTGCCTCCCGCCGTCTCTATTACTATCCTTGTCCCAGATTTCTTTATTATTCAGTATAGTGGCGCGATCCTTCTACACAAACGGCAATATCACGGTCATTACCGTACCGCGGTTTAATTCGCTTTTAACCTTGATCTCCCCCCCGTGAGCTTTTACCACATTATAACATATCCCCAGCCCCAATCC
>SLID01000127.1 GCA_007135805.1 Candidatus Omnitrophota bacterium
AAGAAGCCCCGGCGGAAGAGGCCAAAGAAGAAGCCGCGGAGGAAGAGAAGAAAGAAGCCCCGGCGGAAGAAGCCAAAGAAGAAGCCGCGGAGGAAAAGAAGGAAGAAGCCCCGGCGGAAGAAGCCAAACAAGAAGCCGCGGAGGAAGAGAAGAAAGAAGCCCCGGCGGAAGAGGCCAAAGAAGAAGCCGCGGAGGAAGCGAAGGAAGAAGCCCCGGCGAAAGGGCCGTCAAATCAGCCGAAATCTACCACCAACCCAAAGCCGACAGAATGCGCCGCATGCTCCAAGGCGCTCCTGAAGAAGATGTGGTATTATCGTAACGGTGGTTTTTACTGTAATAAGAGGTGTTTTAAAACTAAAGAGGAAGAAAAAAAGAAAGAAGCTGAAGGTTCCGGGGAAAGCTGATCTTCCCAAGGAGATGTCGTCTGAAGGTGGAAAGAATACTGGTCAGCGCTTGTCTTCTGGGAAGAGAATGCGCTTATGACGGCGAGTCCCGCATGGATCCGGGAATCATAGATTTTTGTAAGGGGCTTGAAGTTGTGCCGGTTTGCCCGGAAATGCTCGGACAGTTGGGTTGCCCGAGAGAAAAACACGAGATACGGGGCGGAACGGGGAAAGATGTCCTCTCCGGCTCCGCAAGTGTGATATCGATCTCCGGAAAGGACCGTACAGCTGAGTTTTTGTCCGGAGCCCGGGAAACGCTCCGGCTTGGTAAGGCGAACGAGTGCGGTACGGCACTGCTTAAGGAACACAGTCCTTCTTGCGCGGTCAGGGAAATACACTCCGGCAGGTTCGACGGATCTACTATTCAGGGCCCTGGTGTGACCGCGGCTTTGCTTGAAATGTCAGGAGTCAGGATAATGTCAGAGACAGATGTTTAATTTTATGTTCCTCCTTGAGGGGGGGTGTTCAGGGTGCGGGCAAAAACAAATTGACAAAGCTTTTAGCATCTGTTAATATTTTTAAAGTTTATAACATCCTCATAAAAACGGCGGTTTGGCCCTATGGTGAATCAGTATATCGCGAAGGCGGTTGACAATATGCTCGGGATGTTCTCGAGTGATATGGGAATAGACCTTGGCACGGCGTCTACCCTTGTTTACTTGAAGAATGAGGGCATAGTTCTTTGCGAACCGTCTGTAGTGGCTATCGAAGCGGGGACAAGCAATGTCCTGGCTGTGGGCGAAGAGGCCAAGAGAATGCTGGGCCGGACGCCCGGCAACATCATAGCCATAAGGCCCATGAGAGACGGCGTTATAGCGGACTTTGAGATAACCGAGAGCATGCTCCGGTATTTCATAAAAAAGGTGCACAATTCCAGAAGGCTTGTAAGGCCCCGCGTGGTTATAGCCGTCCCTTCGGGGATAACAGAAGTCGAAAAAAGGGCCGTTAAGGATTCGGCCTTGCACGCCGGAGCGAGAGAGGTCTACATGCTAGAGGAACCCGTAGCGGCGTCCATAGGCGTAGGCCTTCCTATCCAGGAACCATCAGGTAACATGGTAATTGATATCGGCGGCGGGACCACGGAGATGGCGGTTATATCGCTGGCGGGTGTGGTTTTTTCCAAGTCTATCCGTATCGGCGGGGACGAGATGG
Source organism: Candidatus Omnitrophota bacterium (assembly GCA_007135805.1). GTDB lineage: Bacteria > Omnitrophota > Gorgyraeia > Tantalellales > Tantalellaceae > SLID01. Next base: position 1,596 of record SLID01000127.1, read on the forward strand.
ATGACGCGATAATGAATTACATGAAGCGCACTTATAACCTGTTGATCGGTGAAAGGATGGCCGAGGAGATCAAGATCCGCACCGGGTCGGCTTACCCGATGGAAGAGGAAGTTTCCATGGAGGTCAGGGGGCGTGATCTTGTAGCGGGTCTGCCTAAGATGACAAGTGTTACCAGCGACGAGATACGTGAGGCTCTCGCCGAGCCCATAGCTCAGATAGTAGAGGCAGTGCGTATAACCCTCGAAAGGACCCCTCCCGAGCTTTCAGCTGATCTAATAGAGAAGGGCATAATACTCGCGGGCGGGGGAGCCCTGCTCAGGGGATTGGACCAGCTCATTTCGGAAGAAACGGGTCTGCCGGTACATCTGGCGGATGACCCTCTTACGGCCGTAGTTCTTGGAACCGGTAAGGTTTTAAGCGAACTTAAATACCTCAAGAGACTTACTGTAGGAACCGGCGTTAACAAATAAATGTCTAACCGATAAATGTGCCGAAACTTTTCTCGAGAAAAAGGAATCTGATAGCGTTCATAGTGCCTGTGTCACTGGCGTTCCTTTTTCTTGTTTTACCCCCTTTCAGGCGTGTCGCGCGGTCCGTTTCCATAAAGGTGATCACGGCTCCTTTCGTAGCTGTAAACTCAGGCATCTCGTATTTTCGTTCTAAAAAAGGCCTTCAACGTGAGAATTCTCTTTTGAGACAGGAAGTGGCGGAGTTATCACTCAAGATCGAGAGGGACAGGACCCTGGCGGAAGAGAATACCCGTCTAAGGGATCTCCTGGATTTCAAGGGCCGTATTCGTTACGATACCGTTTCCGCTGAAGTTATAGCCCGTGATCCGGACAATTGGATAGGGGCTTTCACCATAAATAAAGGCGCTTCCGACGGGATAAAACGGGGCGCGGCGGTATGTTCCGCGGAGGGGCTTGTAGGCAGGATAGCCGATCTGGATAAGCGTACCAGTTCGGTGATGCTTGTGACCAATCCGGCTTTCAGGGCCGGCGGGATGTTGAGGGACAGCCGCCTTCACGGGGTAGTTGAAGGAGACGGCATGGGGCTTGCCAGGATGCTTTATCTGCCCCTCGACGCGGAAATAAAAGAGGGCGAGGTTGTAGTCACTTCCGGGTTCAGCCGGGAATTCCCGAAAGGTATTGTTATAGGAAAGATCGTTTCCGTGGGGAGAAGCCGGACGGGTCTTTTCAAGACGGCTGTTCTGGAACCCGCGGTAAACGCTTACGATCAGGAAGAAGTCCTGTGCCTTAAGTAAGTCAACATCACGGTACACACGCGATGAAAAAACATATCTGGGTTTACGCCGTTCTGGTATTCTCTTTATCTTTGCAATTATCGGTCCTGAGAAATATAAGACTTCTGCCGGACCTGGCGCTCCTGGTCGTGGTTTTCACCGGGATATTTTTCGGGCCCTTAGAGGGTGTTGCCCTGGGGGCTCTCGCCGGTTTTCTAAGGGGGTGTTTTTCTCCGGGGACGATGGCGCTCAATGTAGCGCTCTTCCCGGCGGTAGGATACATATCTTCAGTGATCTCAGCGATGTTCTATAAGAAGAACCCGCTTTTCCACGTGGTATGCGTTTTGGTCGGGGTCCTTTTTATTGTTTCGGTCCAGATCCTGTATTTCAATTCTATGCACGCCGCTGAAATGACGTTAAGGGATGTTTTGCTCCACAACAGGATAC
>SLID01000018.1 GCA_007135805.1 Candidatus Omnitrophota bacterium
TCATCGAGGGATACCCCGAACTTTTCAGGAGATCCTCCGACTTCATTAAGAGATATCAGGCGATTATATATGTAGAAAGCGGTATCTTCAGCCCCTTTGGCCATAAGGGGTCCCGTAATCTGTTGGAACCTTTTGGTAAAATCGCGCATATCCTCTTTTTCGCCATCGTCCGGTTTTATCTCGGGATCGTACAACAATATCCCTTTTATCGCGTCCAATTCTTTATTGAGATCCGCTTGCGATCGGCGGGCGCTTTCAATGGCCTGATCTATGTAAAACTTATCGGGATCACCTATACCAAGTTCGGATATATAAGTGCGATAAACCGGAAAATAGGCCATAATCTCAACCAGGGCACGGCGTAAGCCGTACATGGTAAAATCAGAACCGTAACGTCGTCCGCTGAAAACGCTCTTGAGCTTATGCGCCAGATTATCTATGTCACCAGCCATGTGTTTACCCATAAAGAGGCGCTTTTTATCAGCCACTAGATCCTCGAAACCCGGGCGTACACCGCTCAAAGAATGGTATATCCTGCTCATTTCTTTTTCAGACGGCTTCCACACGAACAGGCCGTTAAGATAATTGAGAAAATCATAACCTGTCGTCCCCTGAACAGGCCATGCCGCCGGCATTTCCTCTTCCCGGCAAAGTATTTTCTCAACGGCTATATAACTATCGGGAATACGATCCCTGAGCCTTCTCAGATAAACAAGCGGAGCGTACAAACCGTCAATGTGGTCGAGACGAATACCGTCTATGTATCCTTTATCGACAAGGTTTAACACCCCGTCGTGGACACTCTCAAAAACCTCCATGTTTTCCACCTTGAGGCAAATAAGTGAATTGACCGTAAAGAAACGTCTGTAGTTGAGTTCGTCATTGCCGACTTTCCAAAAGGACAGTCGGAAAAATTGCCGGGAAATGATCTTGTGAAGCTCGTCCAATGCCTCCTGAGTACCGCTATTCATGAAAGCGATAATATCCTTAAGAATTTTGCCGGCGCCGGAGTCGGAAGTGTAGATTTCACCCAGTTCCGCCTTGGCCCCGTCCAGGGAACCCCGGTCTTTGATATCGACATTCTCAAACAGCTCCGCCAGAAGCGAGATACGATCCTCATCTTCTTTACCGCTCTCTGGTGTTAGGCTATCGCCGCGCGATCTCAATATTTCGGGATAGGACTGGATCGATAGAGGGAAACGGGCGTCATAATACTGGATAAAAAAACCTTTGTTATCGAGGCCCAGAGATATCTCTTTGTTATTCAAACAGTCACCGTAAAACTCACCCAGAAATGGGGTGAGTACTCTGCCTCTCAGGTTGTCATAAGGATGGTCCCAGTAAACATCAAAAAAATCATAGAACGTGGAGTCCGCCCCCCGCTCAAAAACATCCATCAGCATATGATTTTCGCCGTCGAACGCCATATGGTTGGGGACAATGTCCTGTATCCACCCGAGAGAAAGCTCTTTGGCTTTCGCGGCAAGCGCGCGAAATTTCTCCTCTCCCCCGAGAGTCTCATCGATCAGGGCAGGGTCTACGACATCATATCCGTGAGAACTTCCCGCTTTCGCCTTAAATATCGGGGAAGCGTAAACATGAGATACTCCCAACCCCTCAAGATACGGCAAAATATTCTCCGCGGCGGCGAAATCCATTTCTCCGCGGAACTGGATCCTGTATGTAGCCCTGGGTATATTCACTGTAAGTTCCTGTACACGGCGGCGCTCAAAGCCCCAACCGGGATGTTCTCCCCGGACAAAAAAGTATCCGGCATGATCGTTCCTGGCCCGAGCCATTTAGTTTCTGAAGAATCAAAGATCTTACTCCACGTCCCGGGGATGCCGGCAGGCCCCGAAACCATAGATTGGTCCCCGAAATTCAGGACGACATGTAAGGCATATCCCTTTCCCTGGCGCGTAATGCCAATAACATCACCACTGTTCCTTAAGTCCGTTTTTTCGGGTTCTCGAATAACCGTATTGTTTTTTCTAAGCTCAATAAGCTCTTTGTAAAAACCCAGCAGTACGCTGTGACGCTCCTCTCCCACTTTTTCCCACCTGAGTTTCGATTTTTTGAAGGTTTCAACGTCATAAGGATCTTCAGGTTCGCCCCGGGAGTGGAACTCCCTGAATTCTTTTTTCCTACCCTGTCTGACCGCTTCTATGAGATCATTGTCGGTGAAGCTCATGAAATACAAAAAAGGAGCGTTTTCTCCATACTCCTCTCCCATGAATAGAAGGGGTATACTGGGCGATAAAAGTACGGACGCGGCAGACACCTTTAAACCCTCTGTACTTGTAAGCAGGGAAAGTCTTTCTCCCCCGGCACGGTTACCGACCTGATCGTGATTTTGTGAAAAAACAACAAATTTCGATAAAGGGCAGTCCGAGGATGACATCCCATGATACCTTTTACGATGCTCGGAAAAATCCCAGGAATAAACAAAACCACTGCTGAGGGCTTTAGCCACTTTATCCACGCCGCCGAAATCACGGTAATACCCCGCGGACTCTCCGGTCAAAACCGCGTGCACAGAATGATGAAAATCATCGTTCCACTGGGCGTCTATCCCGTAACCTCCCCGGTCATATTTTTTAATGACACGGGTATCGTTAAGGTCGCTCTCCGCTATAAGGTAATGCGTACTCCCCGAATCCCGGCAAAATTCCGCTACCGCTTCCGACAATTCCCTCAGGAAATGTTTGGCGCTCATATCAAAAATACCATGAATGGCATCCAATCTTAAAGCGTCTATCTGATAATGCTCGAACCAGTAGAGGGCATTCCGGATAAAAAAGTCCCTCACACCGTAACTATACGAGTCATCAAAATTTATAGCCTTGCCCCATGGAGTCGTATACCTCTCGGTAAAACACGGCATGAATTCGGGCAGAAAATTACCTTCGGGACCAAGGTGATTGTATACGACGTCAAGTATAACAGATATGCCCAGGGCATGGCATTTTTCCACAAAGTCCTTGAGCCCTTCCGGTCCGCCGTATGAATTCTGCACCGCGAAAGGATAAACCCCGTCATATCCCCAATTGCGGTCACCGGGAAACTGCGCCACGGGCATTATCTCTACCGTGTTGATACCAAGTTCAGTTAGATAAGGCAGCTTTGCGGCAGCGCCATAAAAGGTCCCCTCCCCAGAGAAAGTCCCGACATGAAGTTCGTAAATGATCATTTCTTCGGGGGGAAGACTAACGCGTTCTGACATTTTCCATTTAAAAGCCGCGTGATCCACGATAGAA
>SLID01000034.1 GCA_007135805.1 Candidatus Omnitrophota bacterium
TAAACTTAATTTCTGATTAGTGCAAGCAATAAAGACCAGGGAGGCGTAGTAAACGATGGCCCCAAGTCTCCCTTTTTGCCATTTACACGAACAATGGGACACCCTGGGAGTGTTGAAGATATCTACCCACCAACGCTAACATTGATTTTTGTTGACTTAATCATAATTATGCTTTAAAATTTTAGTTAAGTATATAAATATGAGGATTCGCTAAATGAAACCTAAAAAGTCCTGCTTAAAGATCCTTTCATCCGTTGTGTTTTGCGGCTTTTTCTGCACAACTGTTCTTTCGGACGGGTTTACTTCCCTTTCAAGAGATATCGTCAAATTTGATGCAGAGCATTTGTGCCTGGCGCCTGATAGCTTGTTCGGCCCCATGGTCACGGTAGAAAAGCAGGGTTCTGAATTTGTCATTGTTGAAAGCGGCAGCACCAACGTCACCGTAATATCTCCGGCCAGGACAAGTTTTCAGGAAGACGCCTTTTTCCTTTACCTCTCCTCTCTCATCGGAAAAGCCCTCGAGCTGGATATCGGCCCCAGCGTCCTCAAAGAGCTGATTAAAAAGCACTTCACACCATCGGGACTTTCATCTTTTGGATTCTTCGAGCGGTTCAATATCGATGAAATACTGCTAGAAAACGGGGTTTACCACATACCATATACCAGCCGGGATACCCCTTCCCGCAAACAAGTGCTTAAATATTTTCTTCCTGAGCGGGAAACTGCCACTGGGCATTTGCCTGACAATGTCCTTATCTCCATCGGGGACATGCGTGTTATTCTCGAAGACCCGGAAATATTCCATGATAGGTCACGTCACAATATATCCTACGCTAACATTGACAAGGATATTAATAAATTAAAGAAAATCGGACTTATAGACCCCCTTCACCCTTCCTGGGGGATCAGCAGGTTGGGTTACACCGAAAGTGAGACCGCCGCTCACTTATACCTCATCACAATGATGAAACAGATCGGGATGACGGTTTGGATAGACGAATTCGGGAATACTTATGGCCGTTATGAGGCAAAGGATTGCGATCCCAGGGCTCCTCCCATAAGAATAATAAGCCATCTGGATTCGGTCCCCGAAGGCGGAAACTACGATGGTGTCATAGGTCTGGTCACCGGATTAGAAGTTTTGCGCAGGATCCACAAAGAAAAGGCCTCGGTAAAAAACCCTATTGAGCTGGTCGCGTATCGATGCGAAGAATCTTCCCGATTCGATAGAGCCCTTGTAGGAAGCTCCCTGGCTACAAATACTTCCCAAGAAACCCGCAAACAGCTGCTGGGGCTCAAAGACGCAAAAAATGTAACCGTTGCAGAAGCCATAAAGGTAGAAAAACAGAATATACGCTCTCAAGTGAAAAGCTCGCTGGGATTTTCGCTCGAGGAACGTTCAACAACAATACCTGTCTCCGGCATAAAGAGCGTGTACGAAGTCCACGCGGAACAGGGAAATAAACTCTTCAACGACCCAAAAGCGAAAATCGCTATAGTCGACGGAGTAGCGGCTCCTGTACGTTTTAAAATATCCGTCGAGACTAAGGAAGATACCACCAGGTCTATCCCGGCAGATGAGGATATTATTTACCTTATGATCTCTGGACAAAGAGACCATTCCGGAGCGACTCCGATGCTTACCAGCGATCTGCGGCCCGCCAGAAAAGACGCGCTTTGCGCCGCGGCACACATAGTCACTGAATTTGAGAAGATCTCCAGAGAACAGGACCTTGTATACGGCATCCATATTAAAAACCCTTCGATAAACACTGTCCCGGGAGATGTCTTGATCGCCTTGCGGCACCATGGGAAAACAGAAAAACTGGAACAGGTTATCGAAGCCCTTTTAAAGAACAGGTACGGTGATTTTGACATCAAAAAAGTTTTACCGGAAACCGTAAAACGCGACTTTGAAAAGGACCTCGCCCCGGTAAATCATCCCCGAACATATCTTGGACTGCTTAAATTGGTGCAGGCCCTTGAATCCGCGGCCTGTTCCATTTGCGAAAACATAATCACAACCCTCAAAAGCGGCAAAGAAACCGACCTCAGCGAGAACGCTTTGCCGGTGGGGACGATCGGCAAGCTTGGAATAGAGGATGATGGGACTCTTTCCTTCTCAGTGGATATCCGGGGCTATACACGAAAAGGCACCCAGGATATTCGCCAACAGCTGGTTGAGGATTTCCTGGATAAAGCGGATAACGTGATCAATGAATTTTCGGAGTTTTTCGATGTCGCGCCTCCTAAGCAATGGGAAGACATTGCCAAAAAGGCCCCCGAAGATACAAGCTCCTGGCTGAGGGACTCCCTTGTAGAAACAGCGAAAAAACTCAAAATGGATACCAGGGTTTTTCACAGCGGAGCCGGGCACGATCTCATGAATTTCGCCGAAACCGATATCGCTCTTTTATTCGTCCCCAGCGAGGAAGGTCTCAGCCACAATCCCCAAGAAAGAACCGAAACCGAACATATAGTAAACAGCGCGGAATTGCTTCACCGGCACATAGTCGATGAATACGGCATCGCTGAGATCGAAAGAGCGGAGGAAATGGCCAAGAATTTCATTGACCGCCTCAAACTCTACAGCGACGCGCTGAAAAGAACATCTCCGGAAAACCAGAAACTTATACTTGGATTTGAGACCGACTGGATATCTTCTCTTGCCGCTCACGAAACTCCGCGATTCAGGCAGATAGCGCAACAACTCCTGGTTTTTCTTGACCGGGATCTACCCCGTTTACTAAAAGAAAATGGCCTTGATAACGTCACCATCGTCCGGCAAAGTTCTGAAAACCTTGCCGGGGCTCTTGAAAAAGCCGTTCTTGAAACGGGGACATCTCTCTGGAATGTTATAGCTATGGGTAGTGAAGAAACCATCAGTTCAAAAAATTTCCGCGAACTTTCAGATTCTCTCAGCGAGGAAAAAGCCCTTCTTGTGGGTATTGACACTTCGGAGCTAAAGGCCGCCATGCAAGCCGCAAAAGACCCTGAAAAACATGTATTTGTGGATTTCGTTGAAATGCTGAACGCCGCGCTGCGTCTTCACGGTAGACACGAAAACTTTAAAGTCTTGCGAAGCGATAGCCTTAATATCATCGAAAGAACTTACGATGGTCGCCGAATCCTAATTTTCATTCCAAAAACCCGGGCATATGACTACGGAACGATCCAAACGCTATACAGAGCCCAGATAAGAGCGATGATCTCGGTATAATGTAATCCTCAGATGCTCAGA
>SLID01000044.1 GCA_007135805.1 Candidatus Omnitrophota bacterium
CCCTCCGGGAACCCCTGATGCTAGGGATGATACAGCGGATGATGTTGTTGACACTAAGGATGTTGACGACATAAGGGATATAAGCCCGTCAGACTAAGCGATACAGAAATTTGCAGGAGTGCCGAGCGAGGCGCTGGTTTTTTATTTGGTAAACGGTAATAAAAAAAGAGGAGACTGGGGATATGAGATCAAAACTGACAAAAATTCTTGTCCTGGGATTTTTTATGGCGGGAGTTCTGATAACGCCTGTCATGGAGTCTTTGGCGTGGGAAAAAGGCAACCTCAAGGTGGTCCCTTCCGTCAAATACGATCAGGTTTGGGATTCCAACATATTCTATGACCGAGATAATCCCCAGCATGACTGGATATTCATAACCACTCCGGGTATCATGGGAGAGTTGGGATTTGGCCCCTCCGCCAAACATAAGGTCTGGGCAGATTACAAGGTGGAGCTGGGAGCTTTTGCCCGTTTCAACGACCAGAATTACGGTAACCACGATCTCAATACCGGATTTGGTCTCGATTTTGAGAGGTACACGCTTAACGCCAACAACAGGTTTCAGTTCACGTCCGACAGGGCGGGTACAGAGTTTACCAACCGGGTTCTGCGCAGAATAAATACTACCGATGCCGTTTTGGGTTGGCATTTCAACAAGATAGAGTTCGATACCGGCTACAGGTTCCACATGGTAGATTACGTCAGTGATACTTTAGACAGACTGGATTACTACCAGCACGAAGGATGGATAACCGGGTATCTGCAGATAGCGCCCAAAACACAGGCGCTTCTTGAGCTCAACTACCAGCACATCTACTATCCTGACGCGAGCGGTAGGGACGCCAACGCATATGCTGTTCTTACTGGTCTCAGGGGAGAGATAACGCCCAAAATAACAGGTACGGTAAAGGGAGGGTTCAAGTACAAGGACTACAAAAGGTCTTCTGTAAAAGATTACGTTAATTTTGTTACGGGGATAGACCTCCATTATGATATGAACCAGAGGGTCGATATGACCTTCTCCTATTTCCGTCAGCCATATGAATCGACCTATGCCAACAACAACTATTATTCGGGAGATCACTTCCGCTACAATCTTACGTATGATCTTGGCAAGGACTTTTTTGCCATTCTGGACGCGTTCTGGTTCCATAACAGGTATCCCACGGCGGCTCCCGGGGAAAGCAAAAAAAGACGTGACAACCAGTGGAGAGTAGCTCCTCGTCTTGAATATCACTGGAAAGAGTACATAGTTGTCGGCGGCGGATATGCTTTCCAGCAGAGAGAGTCTAATATAGGAAACAGGCGCTTTGACCAGCACATGGTCAACGCGGATATAACCCTGATGTTCTAAAAATATGTAAAGAACTGTTTTTCGAAGCGGGGGACTTGTAGTAATTATCATGTCTCCCGCTTTTTTTTCAACTCCGGAAGGCGGACAGGCCGCCCTCACCGGCAGTAATATTGACGGAATCTCACACAATAGGTATAATAACTCTGCCATGAAAATACTCAAACTTAGCGTTATAGCGGTACTTGTTATAAACTTTGTTTTACCGTGTTCGTTCGCACTCGAACCGGTGAGGGACCTTGACGGGTATAGGATAGGCCCCGAGAACGTTCTCCAGATCGATGTTTATTACGGGCGGGACAAAGAACTTTCCCGCAGGGTAAGGGTCTCATCCCGCGGAAGGATAACATTTCCTCTTCTCGGGGAAGTTGAGGCGCAAGGCTTTACGGTAGCCGAGCTTGAGGAAAAGCTTACATACCTCCTGGATAAGGATTACCTTGTCAACCCGCAGGTATCGGTCTTCATAGAACAGTACAGTACCGTGTCCATTCTGGGCCAGGTAAATGACCCGGGCGCTTACGAGATAAGAGGCAGTCTTTCCCTCATAGAGCTAATATCCCATGCGGGAGGGTTTACCAGGATCGCCGCCACTAACGACGTAAGAATATTAAGGACAGATTCCGACGGCAACAGGTCCACCATCCGTGTCAGGGCCCACGACATAATAAACCGGGGCCGGGAAGACGAAGACGTACGGCTTCAGCCCGGTGACATCGTTACCGTTCCCGAAAGTTTTTTCTGACCTTTAAATTTACACTAAATGAAAGAGGAACCTAAATGAGCGAACAGCAGAACCCTTTTCTTGAGCAAGAGATCGATCTTAGAGAATATGCCAGAGTACTTTATGAAAGAAGGTGGGTCATAATATCGGCTACCGTGGTGGTTGCCACTCTGGCCCTGATATATTCTTTCATGATGACACCTATATACGAAGCTTCTACAAAAGTGCTTATCGAGAGGGAAGCTCCCAGGATACTTAACATCGAGGAAGTCGCTTCTTCGGATTTTTCCGCCCGTGAATATTACCAGACGCAGTACAATATCCTGAGAAGCAGGGCCATAGCTGAAAGGGTCGACAAAAGACTCGGTGGATATGTATCCTGGAGCAAATGGACGGGAAGAGATGCATCGGAAGATGATCCACCCACGCCTCAGCAGCGCGTACGCGCTCTTCTCGGGTCGGTAAATGTCAGTCCTGTTCCGAACACCCAGCTTGTTCAGATAACAGTCAGCGATATAGATCCTGGCCTTGCCGCTGAAATAGCGGATCTCTGGGCCGAGACATACATAGCTTATATACTCGATACCCGTTTCGAGGCCACGCAGTACGCTTCCGGCTGGCTCGCGGAAAAGATCGGGGAGGCCCAGGTCGCGCTGGAAAAGTCAGAGGGTCTTCTCCAGGAATACCGCCGCAAACATGGTATAGTACAAACGGGTTCCCGTGGGGAAAGGACCGATGTTCTTCAGGAGCTTCTCAAAAGGAAAGCTTCAATAGAAATAGAAATAGCTGAAAAAAGTGAACACTTCAGGGAACGCCATCCCGAGATAATCGGTCTGAGGTCGGAACTGAATTCCATAAACAGGAAGATAGACATCGAAACAGAAAAAGAACTGGATACCAAAGAAACCGACATCGATTATAACATCCTTATGAGGAATGTTGAGACCGACCGTCAGCTCTATCATGCCCTCCTCCAGCGTATAAGCGAGACCGAGGTAACGGGCGAGCTGAGGTCCACCAATATAAGGGTAGTTGACAGGGCGGAGATCCCTGAAAATCCCTCGAAACCCAGAAAAAAACTTAACGTTCTTATAGCCCTTATCATGGGTATGATGGGCGGAGGAGGCGCGGCGTTTCTTCTGGAAAGCATGGAC
>SLID01000109.1 GCA_007135805.1 Candidatus Omnitrophota bacterium
ACGGCAAAAGCTACTAACTTTCTTAAAAAACTAATATATAGAGTTCTTCTTAAAGATTTCATAGTGAGAACAATTATAACATATTACTAGCTATTTCTTTAACTAATAAAACCTGCTTTTTTTTTGTTAACATTCAGCAAAGATAAACACATACACCCGCAGGAGACGCTAAAAAATAAAAACGGTGACATACGCCATCTGGGCGCGTGTCACCATTTTGCTTACTTTCCTTTTCATCCAGGCCCGGGTTAACCCTGGCCTTTAATCGCGCATCCCTCCTTATTCGTTTCTTCCGCTCCTTCTGCCGGAACGGCTATCTCCTTTGTCTCTCCAGCTTTCAGTTATTTCCGTCATCCTTCTAAATTGTTGTTCTGTCATAACTTCCTTCATCGCGAGAAAACTTTCCACTCTTTCATCCACCAGGTCCGACTGAAGGACTTTTATCCGGGAAGCCGCCCTGTCTATCGCCGCGCGGTCTATTTCCGGCCTGGCAAGCTCTTCCCTAAGCGTCCTACGGGCCTGCCTCAAATTTTCCACAATATTGTTCTTCCTGTTCCTGGAATCAGCCCTTATTCCGTTTATCTCGGCCCTTTGTTCGGCCGAGAGCCCAAGTTCACCGGCGAATCTATCGATCCTTTCTTCCCGTCGTTCCGCCCGGCTTTTAGTGCCGGCCCGCGCCGTAAGATCGACGGACGCGAAAACAAATAACGCCGCTAAGCAACACACCGTCATCTTTCCAAGTATTTTGCGCATTACTCCCTCCCGGATATTTATATTTTTTACTCATTCGCGCAACAGGCTACAGCAAATGCCCGCTACCGAAGGAAAAGTTAATTCACATAAGAAATTCTTCACCCGGCATCATCGCTTCTCTTTCCGGATACCAGTCCCTGTCACCCAAAGAAAAAAAGAACTCCATTTCCTCATAAAGAAAATCTGATACTTGGCGATCCTGAACATCTCTGTAAAGTCCGGCAAAAAGCGCCGCGAAAAGAAGCGTAGCGGCAGTAGCAGCCGCGAAGACAGGTTTTCTCAAAATAAAAAATTCACGGATACGGTCGCCGAAAAGGTCGAGGGCTGTAAAGGTATCTTGCCTTTCTATCTCGCTTTTTATCTTCTCCCATACCCTGTCAGGCGGAGTACGTTTCTCTATAGATGCTAACGGCGTGAGAACAGCGTCTTCAAGCACCTTTTTATACTCCCCGCACTCAGGGCACGCTTCGATATGGGCAGCTATAGCCCTAGTTTTGTCCGGCGCCATCTCTCCTTCCGCGACTCCCGAAAGCAAAAGCTTTTTAACGTACCGGCACCTCATTTTCATCCTCCTTTTTCCCGTAAGCAGCCATAAGTTTCGCGCGCGCCCGGTTAAGCCGTGAACGTACGGTATTCAAGTTCGTTCCCATGGCCTCGGCTACCTCCTCGTATTTAAGGCCTTCGATATCTCTCAGTATTACACAGGCCCTCTGCTCTTCCGGCAAAATAGCCAGCATTGACATCACAAGAGACTCGCTATCTTTCTTCTCAAGGTCCCGCAAGGCGCTTCCGGAAGTTTTTGGATCAGCCACTTCCACGCCGTCATCAAAAGATATTTTCCTGCCTTTTTCCCTGGCCTTCTTCCTGTAAACATTTATGGCCGTGTTGACGGTCACCCTGTACAGCCAGGTCGAAAATTTGGACCTGTAAGAGAATGTTCCGAGTTTCCTGTACACCTTGACAAACACTTCCTGTGTAACCTCCTCGGCGTCTTCCGGATTCCCGTTAACGCGATAGGCCACGGAATAAACATATCCCGAAGACAGCTTATACAACTCCTCGAAAGCTTCCATGTCGCCCGCGGCCGCTTTTTTCAGTGTCTCTTCGGGTACTGCCAGCATGACTTTCCACCACCTTTGACGCAATCGCCCGCTTTAAAGTTCCTCTTGTTCTCCCGCCCGGGAGGCGGCTTAAACTTGTCCCTCGCCATCATTAACGGCAAACAGCTCTTATCTCTCATCCAGGTTGGTAAGGCCTCTTTCGCGCGCGTATCCTATAGCTTCCTCATATTCCCGCCGCGTTATCCTGCGGGAAATTTCCGGATAATCGAACGCCTTGTGCATGGGTCTATATTGTCTCATGATGTTGACATAAGTATCACTGGGCAGATTGTCAGCTATCCACCCGATTACTTCTTTTGTGCGAGCTACGTCATTCGGCATTACAAGATGCCGTATCATTAGGCCGCGGTAGATAAGGCCGTCCTCCGCGGGTTTGGCTACTCCAACCTGCCGATGCATCTCAAGAATGGCCTCCTGGGTGGCTCCCGGATATTCCCCGGCGTCCGCGAGATGTCTTCGGGCCATTTCAGGATCCATATATTTAAAATCCGCGAGATAAACGTCAACGACCCCGTCAAGCATCTCAAGAATCTCAATATTCTCCCACCCGCATGTATTGTATACCAGAGGCAGACGCAGACCTCTACCGGCGGCGATATCAAGCGCGAGCAGTATATGCGGAGAATAGTGGGTAGGTGTCACGACATTTATGTTGTGACATCCGATCTCTTGAAGCTGCAGCATCATATCCGCCAGGTCCTCGATGCTCCTTTTCCGGCCCGCCCCGCCGTGGCTGATCTGCCAGTTTATACAGAAAACACATCTTAATCCGCAATTGCTGAAAAATATAGTGCCTGATCCGCGCCTTCCCACCAGGGGCCTTTCTTCGCCGAAATGCGGATGATGCGACGATATGACAAGTTCGGCAGAGGCCCGGCAAAAACCCTTTTCCCCGGCAACGCGGTCAACCTCGCACATTCTCGGGCACAAAGTACAGCTCTTCATCATTTCCCACAGTTTTTTTCCGCGTTCGGCAAGCTCACCCGTTCTGTGAAGTTTGAGGTACGCTGGCTCAAAAACACCTTCATCCTCCTCGGCGAATACCATATTACCTCCTCCATAAGCTGGGAAAAACACTAAAAAGGAAACGCATAAGAGTAAAGATACATTCCGATTCATAACATTCCTCCTCTCCCGACACGCGCCGTGCTCGGGCGGTGAATTTTGCTTATTTAAAGGATCCCCATCAACCTCAAACCGAAATACGCGAGTATGAACGCGCTTACGACACGCGCAAAGGCGAACAATTTCGGAGCTCTTTCCATTTTACCCGCCGCGAAACCGGCCATTGTCCCAAGGGGTATGAGGGGGGTAATGACAGTTCCAAGACCGAAAAGAAAACCGGCGGAAAGCCCCCAGACCGGATCATTGGCGGTAGCGGCGATATAAGTAAGTACCGCTAAAAGCGGCGGGCATGGAGAGAAACCCACCAGGATACCGAAAAGCGCCATGTTCAATCGGGAACCCCCACCCTCCCTGCGCTTCATCTCGGCGCATACAGGACTGGCCGGAATTTTTTTTCTTACCACGCTTAAAAAGTAAAAAGCCCCGATACCGAAAATAATAATGCCGAGTATGGGACGCAGATATACCCCGTACCTGCCTACCGTATCAAAGACAAACCTGTACAACACGACTGAAGCGAATCCCAGGAAAGAATAGGCCGCGACTCTCGAGACGGAAAAAATAAGCGTAAGTTTAAGGCCCGCCTTCCACCCGGAAACACCGTCCCCGAGTCCCGGCATGGCTCCAATATATGGCAGTATCACCGGCATACACGTAAAAAGACAGGGACCGTTGCCAAGAGTTATTCCCGCTATGAATATTTTCAGCAATCCTTCCATAGGCTTTCTCCCGAGGGCGCGTCAAAAGAAAATACACTCCAGTTTTATTTTACCAGAGTTTTCCCGCGATTCAAATAATATCCAAAGAAGGGAGCGGTCCTGAGAGGGTGAAACGAATTGGCCTCTTCACCAGAAAGCGGGACCCCACAGCGCCGAGTGAAGCCCCGGCATCAGACCATACAATTTAACATCTTTCAAGAGGAAAATATTGCCCTTTCGAGGGAATAGAGCGAAAACTAAGGCGGGATCCGGGTAAAGGCGCGTTACCAGGACATCTCTGACTTTGTGATCTTCAGCTTCGGGCCACCGCGCCGACAAGGATCTTCGTCCCGGAAAGCAAAAAGAAAAGCGCTCCGTACGCTCCCGTGATCGCGGGACCCGAAGGAAGGTCCCAGACATACGACACGACAAGGCCTGTCACAACACCCACAACCGCTATAATCGCGGACATGAAAAATATTTTCCATACCGACCTCATCAGAAAAACGGCAGTCATCGCGGGTATCACAAGAGACGAAAAAACAAAGATCACTCCCGCGGCCATCATTGACAAGCTGATAGTGACACCTATAGTAAGATATAGTATGAAATCGAACAGGTTGGCCTTTATGCCCGCCGCGTGAGCCGTTTCCCTGTCGAAAGAAACAAATATGAACTGTTTAAAAAAAACAAGGTGAAGCGCGAATACCGCCGCGGCGGCGGCCCCTATAGTTATAAGGTCGGACATTCCCATATAAAGCAGATTACCCGAGATAAGGTTAAGCCCTCTCGCCTCGGCAAGCGGGTTTTTGGCTACAAGTATCACGGCCAGAGCGGCGAAAAAAGCGTACGCGAAACCCAGCAATGATTCCCCGGAAATATCCTTTTCTGAAAAAGGTATCCAGAAGATAACTATGGCGGCAAGCGTCATGACCAGGGACGCCGCGACGGGGCTTATGCCCGCAAAAAGCCCTATCGCCACGCCCAGGGCGGCCGCCTGGGAAAGGGCTATTCCCATAAAAACGATGCGCTTAAGTATCATAAAAACACCGAGATAAGAGCATGTTACCCCTGTTATGACCGCCCCCACTAGAACTATCCTCATAAAGGGTTCTTTGAAAATCTCCAGCATATCAGAACTCCTAAAGTATCATTTTGTGGCCTTCTATCTCCCTGAAAACTATCTTTGTCCCAAATATCTCAGAAAGAAGTTCCCCGCTCAGATCTTCCAGCTTGAACACCCTGTTGGAGAATCTTTCGTGCAGAAAAATAAATTTTTCGGCCAGGTTGACAAATTCGTTAAACTCATGGCTCACAAGAGCGATAGTAAGCCCGGCTTCCTTATGCAGTTTTTTTATGAGGCCCAGTATGTCTCTCTCGGCCCTGACATCAAGGTCGGTGGTAGGTTCGTCAAGGACAAGGAAATCAGGTTCAAGAGCCAGGGCCCGGGCGATCAGAACGCGCTGTTTCTGGCCCCCGGAAAGGTCGTAAAAGCGTTCCCGGGAAAGACCCGATATTCCGGTGATCTCAAGGGCTTTTCGGCACTTTTCCCGGTCCTCTTCTGATGCCCTTTTGAGGGGACCTATAAGACCCGTCCTTGCCATCATGACTATTTCGCCCACGGTAAAAGGAAAGAACGTGGGTACGAACTGCCTCTGCATGCAATAACCGAACCTGAGGGATCCTTCCATCTCGACCTCTCCGCTGCTGGGTTTTAGAAGCCCCATAATACCGCGCAGCAGTGTGGTCTTGCCCGAACCGTTGGGGCCGACTATGGTCAAAAAATCTCCCTTATCTATGCGGAGGTCCAGGTCTTTGAACACCGTCTTTCTGCCGTATCCCAGTTCAGCTTTTTTAAACTCTACCATTCTTTTCATTTTTCCAGAGCTTCCCTTATTTTCCCCACAAGAACATCCATAAGCGAAAAATAGTCATCCGCGCCTTCCATCCCGCCCACCGAACTCGGCACGACCACAACTTGGGCTCCGGTAGCGTCAGCTACGAATCGCGCCGGGCGCTCATTGTGAAAGACCTCTATAATTATGGCCTTGATCCCCCGCCTTCTCACGATCTCTATGACCTCGCGGAGATGTCCCGGAGACGGCGGTATTCCGGGCTTCGGCTCGAGCTCACACGCCACTTCCAAACCGAACCTGTCGGCGAAATAAGGCCAGCTCCCGTGATACACCGCTATCGGCGCTCCCCTGAAAGGAGCGAGCTCTTCCTGCCATTCTTTTAATTTTTCATCTATCCTTAAGTTAAAATTCTCAAGGTTTTCATAAAAATACGAAGAGTTCTCCGGCATAATGGCGGACAGACGGTCGGCTATATTACGGGCGATTATCTTTCCGTTCGCCGGATCAAGCCAGTAATGAGGGTTGCCGTAGATGTGCAGATGACCCATCGAAGCGTCTATTCTTCCCACGGGTATTTCTTTTTTGTCTATGCCGGACGAAACATCAAGGTACCCGGGCCGGCCGAACCGGATGTTGGGGTTCCTCGCTGAATTTATGAGGGACTGTATCCATATATCATGGTCCATACCTATCATTATTACCAGGTCCGCGTCCCTGAGAGTTACCACCATTGAAGGGCGCGGTTCAACATAGTGGTGGTCCTGGGTGCCTCTGGCGAGACTGGTCACCCTTATCTTCTCACCCCCTATCTCCTCCGCGATGGACGCCAGATCCGTGGTCGTTGTTACCACTTTTAAAGGCCGCGCTTCCGCCGCCAGGGACAGGACGCAAAAAAAACATATCATTATCAGTATTTTTTTCATCTTACTCCTCCGTTAGGACGGAACCTATTCCAGGGCGTGAGCGTGAGGCCCGAGGCCGAATACCGCCTGGAGATAGACCGTGTGTTCAATATCTTTTGGGTCGAACTTGTACTGCAGCCTGAGCTTGGTCGTCTCGGTAAGACTGCGCGTTATGATACCTGAGATCGAATATTTGGTGTCCCGTTCAGAAAAAGGTGTTTCCAGCCAGTCGAAACGCAGACCCGCGTCCCAGTTCCTGTTAAAACGGTAATTGAGGTGTTTGTAAAAACCCCACCTGTCCAGCGTTTCACCGGGTATCTGCCGGTGAAGGAACAGAAGTTCGCTCTGGTAAAGCAATCTTCTCTCCCTGTCTCCAAGCAGCCGGTAAGTAAGATCAAGCCCCCCTACCCACACCTTGTCCTCGTGTTCCTCATGGTCGGGGCCGTATCCGGTAACTCCGCTCGCCCCTATTTCCAGTTCCTGATCTTCCGCTATCGGGAAAGAAGACCATAGACGCGCGGAATATGTCCTGTCCGCGAGGCCGAGAACGTCATCATCATGGTGATGGTGGTGATGGTGATGATCGTGGTCATCCACGTACCATACGCCGAAGTCGGCCTGGGAAAAGAAAGGCAAAGGCAGAAGATAACTTACGTTCACACCCTGTCCGGCCAAACCGTGGTCTCCCAGGTAACTTTCAAGCACCGCGGGCCGGTCGACGTAGTTCCAGTGATGGGCGTGCACCGGATTCACCTTTCCGAACCCGACAAGTTTCCGGCCTGCCAGCACGCTGAGCCCCGGGATGGGCGTCGACATGAACTCTATGTACCCCTCCTCGATGCCCGCCTCGTATTCACCGTCGCTTTCCCGGTGAAGAGAGATTATGAAATTCGCCCAGATATCCGGATACAGGTAACCCTGTATGGCAAGTTCCACTTCTTCGAGGAATACCTTGTTACGGTCAGGGTCGGACCTGTCCGTCCCGTAATTAGCGATAACATTACCCACAGCGCTTATGTCGGGAAGCTCGAAAGCGGGCCTTCCCATTCCGGGAAGCGGCGTAGGCCCTCCCGGGACCGGAGGAGCGGTTACCCTCCCCGCCTCGAGCTCTTCTATCTTGCCCCGCATGTTTTCGATCTTGGCGTCGTAAAATTCTCTCATCTGCGTTATCTCAGCCCTCATAGCGTCAAGCTCCCGGCGCATCGCCGATACTTCGGCCGCCTCCGCGGCGCTCGCTTCAAGCGGAACGAAAATTCTCGCTGAGAACGCGAGAACGCAGATAACCGCGCTTATTTTTTTCATCTCTTTACCTCCCCTTCTCGCCGACAGATCTTTTTTTTCTTCGAGCTGTTCATCTCCGCGCGGGAGATGATTGAAGCTCATTACCCTTTTTGTTAGACAAAGCTAACAAAAAAATACGCCGGTGTCAAGTTTTTTTTTGCAAGGCGCCTGTCGGGACAGCGAAGAGCCTTCTCTGGAAAGGCTCTTCATTCAAAAAACGCTTTTTAGAAGTGAAGCTCCGCAGCCGACACCATGGCTTCTATCGACGCGAAAAGCCGAGGGACTTCTGATGAATGGTTAAATACACTAGACCGATCTTTGCACCGCGTAAAAAGCCACCAGCTCTTCGTAGGTGAAAAACGGCGTCGCGGCCGGAAGAAGTATGGGAATACCGTTCTCGTTGAAAAGGCCGATATTGGGATAGTTATCCGGATTGGCGGTGAATATGGTATTGTACCTCAGGTTAAAGGCCAGGGTAAGGATATCCAGCAAGCGAATATAACTGTGTTCAGTAAGTTCTCTCCCCTCCACCCCGACGAGGAACGCTTTTTCATTTTTACGATAATCCAAAAAATCTCTTGAAGTTACGCTTGAACGGTCAGCGATCACGATGGTTTCCGGCTTTTTGTATTCGGCGCCCGACCGTCGGGCTGCTCTCATTCTGTTATCATTGTCCCGTTCGATAGCCGCTATAAGATCGGCATCGGGAGCGGCTACGAACGAAATACCCAGACTCTCGCAGAAACTTCTTATATCGCTCATCAGAGGGTTAAGAGCCAGATGCTGATCCCTGCCGGAGGAATAGCCTTTTATCCAGTCAGTACCGAGGGCGATCCTCACCGCGCCGGAACTCCTGGCTTTGTCCCGGGCTATTTTCAGAGTGTCTGAAAATGTGATAGCTTTTTTCTTCTCCTCGGCAGGCGTGACCCCTGCCGTCATTTGACCCGGCTTTCTATCCCGCACCGCAGGTGAATCGAACTCATCGTTATCCACGACAACATCGGACATCTCCAGAGGACCCGGTACGGAACCGGCATACTCGCGATGTTTTTTTATGAAGATGTCTTCCACATAACGGCGAACCTGATCCTCGGTCCTGCCCATTTTTTCTGGATCGCGCTCCATCTGCCGGGCCAAAGAGGTTTGCTCGGTAACATCGAAATACACGAACTGGTCCATCATGGGCCTCAGCTTCACTTCCGCGTCGTCCCTTTGAAGGAAAAGTCCTTCCACGATAACTACCGTTCCGTCATCAACATAAATATCCTCTTTCCCCTCTCGCTCACCGGTTTCAGACACATAGGGACTGTCTATGGTATAAGTCAGATCTCCGGGACGGTGCAGTTCGTTGAGCCAGAGAGAAAGACGCTCGTGATCGAACCACCTGTAGTAATCGGAATATTCCCCTTCAAGTCCTTTTTCCCTTTCCTCTTTCTCCACCATGCACCAGTCCCCATGCAATATCTCTACTTTACGCCCCAGCCTGTACTTCAGATACGGGGCAAGTTCTCTCTCAACAAAATAACTTTTCCCGGAAGCGTCGAATCCTTCTACACCCACAAAAAGGCGGCGGCTGCCGGTTCCCTGGGAACCTTTCCACTCTTGTTTTCTTGCCACACTTTCCGCCACCTCCTTTATCATGGCGCGGCGGGAACGTGAAAGACCCGCGAAATATTTTTCAAACTCACTTTCCTCACTTCGCCTCTCTTCTGAAGACCGGCGAAAAACCTGATCCTTTACACTAACAGCAGAAACGCTTGTTTTCCTGAGAACGGTCACACTTGCGGGCGCGTTAAAAAGAACATATCCCGGTAAAGAGCCCTCGACGCTTAACACCGTGTCCCTGTGCCACCGGAGCGCGTCGCGAAAACGCTCTCCCACCGAAACTTCCTCATAGTTCCCCAGCATACGAAAATATTCCGCGAGACCGGTATCCTCCCCCAGAAGTATCACGGTATCCCCTTTTCTTAACAATCTGTCATCCAGCCCTGAAATATAATCAAGGGACGATGAATGCGCGAAAAGACCCGACTTATCGTCATATCCCGTTACATAGGACGACCCTTTCAAGATGAAAGACCTCCGGGGAAACCGGCCGTCTTCTTGCCGAAAAGGCATTTCAAAGGTGCCGTAAGGGGTTACATCCTGCAGCGATGTTTCCAGGTTATTTCTTACGGCTCGAGCCTCCACACCCACCTTTCCGCTCAACGTGTTAATGAATTCGCGCTGAAGCTCAGCGTGAAACCGCTCGTTGTCCGACCCTCCTGTCATGCCATGTCTGTAACCCTCTATTTGAAAGAGCGGGACATATTTAGCTGGGAAAAAATCCACCCCGGAGGCGGGATACACGGCGGCGTCCCCAAAAACGCCCCGCAGAAAAAGAACTCTCAGCATAAGATCATAAAGCTCTACCGCCCTGAGCGTCTCCCTGTATTCATTGTAGCTGATCCCTTTAAAGCCCGGCTTCCGGGCTGTAAATAAAGCGAACCCTATCCTTTCACGAAGATAACTAAAGGTCCCCAAGGGCGCCCTGGATGATGGCAGCGCCAACTCCTCGATACGTGACGAAACCATGTCTACCGCCAGGTCAACCACGCTTTCTTTATCATTTTCGGGAAGCTCTGCCAATACCTCGTTTACCTTCAGCATGTCATTGTCGAACGCCAATACTCGCGCCGTCACATCTTTGGAAGCGTAACAATGTTCGGATGCATGGCTGTCACATTCTTTTCTGACCGGAGCTAAGGTAAAACGGCGGACCATAAGATCGAGAACCGCCGTCATAAACCTTGTCATATCTTCCCCCATCCGTCCGGATCCCGGCTGTGGGATTTTCTCGGAAATGCCCTCAAGGTATGTCTTTGACGGTTCTTTTACTTCTCCGGCTCTCTCACCCGATAAGGTGCGGAATATCATATCCGGGGCAAGCCCTGTCGTATCGATCACAAGGTCTATCCCGTCGTATTCTATACGCTCCATTTCCGCGGTGCGGGGATCATAAGAAAGTTTACCCAACATCTTTTTGGCGCGCTCTTTTACCCTGGTCCGCCTCTTTTCGTCTTCGGTAAACATTTCCGCGATAATGTCCGGCCCGAATTTTCCGGCAAGATCCGGTACCGTATGATACCCCTCTATTATCACGAGTTTTGTCTCAGGAAAAACGTTCCGGTCGAGCGCCATCCGGTAATACGAATCATCCGAAAAGTCATCTTCAAAACGCGTTACCTGTCGTTCTTCTATACCAAAGAGCTCCCCGGTAAGGTTAGCTGATATACTGCTTTTACCCGTCCCCGGCTGGCCGCAAATAAAAACAAGCACCGGCCTGTCATACCCTTCTTCTTCGCGCCGCTGCAACTCCCGCACTATCCTTTCCCTTAGCTCGGGCAGCCCTTCGGGCGCCGGCACGATAATATCCCGGCCGCGAAGGGACTGTTCGTCGGTGTCAAGGGCGGATACCTCGCGCGTTACAGACGTAAAGCGGGGCAAGATAAAACCTGCCATAAACTCGACAAAAAGACCGGCGGCAAAACCTGCCGCGGGAAACCCCGAGTATATACCGAGAACGAAAAGGCCCGTAAGCGCGGCTCCCCTGGCGCGCAGAACTTGATCTCCCCCGCCCCTTTCAAGGTCTGCGTCCAGAAAGACCAACACATCCCCCTCTTTTATCCGGGTAAATTCAAGAACTCTTTCCTTATCCGAAAGCTCTCCGATATTTATGCGGCTTCCGTTTATTATGACTTCAGTCGTCCTGACATTAGAGTAGTAATTGTTCATAATGTCGAGAACAGAACTCGTCTCCGGGACCTTTACATCCTTTCCGTTCACAGAGACTTCCACATTGTTACTTGGAGTCGGAACAAACGCTTCAGGCAAAAGTTCCAATGGTTCGTCCTTGAGAAGCTCGTACCATTCCAATATCTCTTCCGCCTCTTTCTTCATGTAGACCTTTATGAGGCCGAGAGCCGTTACAATGAAATTTTCGGCCTCTTCGGGCCCCAAGGTGTCAAGGATCCCCCTTACTATGGCTTCGGGAGAAAAATTAAAAGCAAGGAACGCGTCTACCAGAAGACCCGGCGATATCTCATGCCCGTATTCTACATTGTCTATGTCTATTATGGAAACCGCATACCCCCTGGATGTCTTACGTATCACTACGTTATCCATTTTAGGGTCATGAAAATACAGTTGTTTATCAAAAGTCTTCCAGTACCGGATATAAGCTCCCACCGACATCCTTTCCCGCGTTATCTCATCCGGCATTTCAATAGCGGAATGAACGTATCCCTCAGAGAATATTATCCTTTGCTTACCGTCGTTGTGGGTATGACCATACAATCCACCCGCCGGGAGATGCAGACTGTAATCGGTTTCCCTGGCTTTTATGTCTATATCCATGAGCGTTTCAGCGTACTCCATGGTATAATCGTATCCGCTGTCAGACTTTTTGACGTCTTCTTTCACCAGTTTCAGCAGAAAATTGAAAGGATAATTTCTGTCATAAAGCTCCATAGCTACCGAATAAACCTTTTTAAAACCGCCTTCTCCTATACAACGTATATGTACTCCCTTCACATCGTCCCGTGACAGATCATCCCGCATGAATATGTTGGCAAAGGCGTCATTTATGACCCTGTGGTCTTTTATTAGAGCTTCAAGTACCTCCATATCCCGTTCACTGATATCATCCCGGTCATACCTTACCTCAAGAGCGGCCTGACGGCGCTCCTGAACCGCTTCCTCGATCTCCTCGATGGCCTTGAGCATTTTCCTCAGATTGCGACGCAGCAACCTGCGCAGCGGCCCCTGCCGGGCGGAAGCGTCACGAAGGATGTCGCTTATTGAACGAAGTTCAGAGGTGACTTTATTTTCCCGCCCAACGCTTTCGAGATAAGCCTCTATAAGCTCCCGTATGGCCGTCATATTAGGTTCCCACCTGACATTTACGACCACTATCCCCAGGATACGCATAATGTCGCGTAAACAAACATCAAGCCGTCCCGCGTTGTAACTCCTTTCAGCCCGCATAAGTATGTCCGCGACATCGCTCCTCTCTCCCCGCAAAACCGAAAGGCGCAGTTTCCTTCCCGGTGAGCCGTGACCATCCGCTCCGGTATCGGGCGCAAGCAGCCGATGGGCCGCAGCTGTCCCCGGCGCGAAACCGGGAGCGACTATCCCTAGCCGGCTTATCTCATCCCACCATTCGCCCGACAACGCAGAGAGATAACCGTAAATATACATAAGACCCTCCCATATCCCGGTATCCGCAGGCCCGGGGATAGGGTTTTCGGTATCCCCCAACGCGGCAGGACCCTTTATCCTGTCCCCGCGGCACATATCGTCCGGATAAGCCGGGACCGCAGCGTAGTAATCTCGGGCCGGATATACCCCGCGAAAAAGAAAATCTTGGGAGAGGAACGGTTTACTAGTATCTTTGCGGATGAACTGCGGAAGCTGTGTATCCACCACCCACCACATGCCGTTAATATAAACTTCCAGAACCACATGCGCGGAAGCGGGAGTCCTGCCCCTCATTACTTCCCGGGAAAGATCATGAGGTATTTTTATCATTCGCTCCCGTGCCTTAATGCCCGTTTTTGCCGCGAGCCGGTTCCTGATGAAATCTGTCGCGTCCGCGCACTGCCCCCTTTTTCGGGGATCATATATCATGGCAGCCTCCCGCGCGTACCGGACAAGCACCTCAGGGGTCACGCGTAACAGGGAAGCTTCATCGGAGTCTTTGCTCTCATCCAGAGACCTGTCGCGGACAATTCGATAGTTATTTTTCCAGCGGGTAGTGGGAATCCATGTAAAACCGCCGTCTACCGAGTACATGAAGGTGAACTCTCCCTCGAAACCTTCGGGCAAACGTACACCGAAACGGTATTTCCCGGGACGTATTTCTTCTACACGCTTCATATCCACTACCATCCATATAGGTTCGCCGCTGTCATCAGTACCATATTTTGTGTCGTGAAAATGGACCCGGCCTTTTATCTGCTGAGGGTTCCAGCTGACTTCTTCCGCCGCGTGATCGGCGTCGGCAAAAACCGTAAAACCGATCTGGGTAGAATCATCCAACGCTAAAATAGACACATTGCTCTCGGGAAAAATATCAACAGCTCCATGCCGGATCACAGGGATGAACCTTCTTTCCCTAAGGGGGAACTCGGCCTCAAACACCGCGCCGGTCAAAGGCAGCTGTTTGTTGCTTGCCTCTATAGACCCCTTCATGCGATCCATGATCTCGTACAGAAAAGCAAGTCCGAGACCGGTACCCTCGCTTCGCTGTTCCGTCCGCCCCGCTGAGGTAATGTTGTATTTAAAAAGTTCCTGCCGGGAACTTTTTTCTTTAGCGAGAAGCCGAAGATCTATACCCTTTCCATTGTCGGAAACTCTCAGCCTGAATTTACCTTCGGATTCCACGTAACCATACTCCACCCGGATCTCTGTGACGCCTCTTTCCTTGAGCGCGTTCCGTACAAGTTCCGATACCAGATGTCGTACATACATCTCATCGAACGAGACTTTTTGCAGTTTCTCATCCGCCGGAGAGACCTCGACGCGAATATCCCTGGGGCCTATATGTTCTTTTCCGACCTTGTCTACCGTCTCGTGTATAACCTTGTTGATATCCCCGGTCACGGTCTCTGAAATACCTCTCAGGAAACGACTTGAGAACACGAGGAGTTCGTCAATACGTTTGAAACTTTCTTCCACTATGGCAACGGCCTGTTTTGCCTTTTCTTCGCCGAACTCCCGCTCCATCCTGGGACCAAGATCAGAAAGCATACTGTCCCGCCTTGTCCAGAAACGAAGCCGTACCTTCTCCAGATAGCGCCGCGTCTCGTACTTGTAATCGAAAAGCTCGCCTATCCTTTTCCTGCGTCTAGCGAGATACTTTATCATCCCATGCACCACGCCTACCAGGCTGTCATATTCATCCTGTATAGCGTTCAACAATTCCAGGCGCACACTGTCATCGGCACCCTCTGACAGCGAACGGTAAAGACTGATATTCAGCCGGCTTAACTGCTGACTGATACCCAATTCGGAAAGCGGCGGATGGTTCAGCATTATGCGTATCGCGCAATCCGCTTCGACCTGCATTTTAAAAAGCATATCTTCCACGGTAGGCACGAGGTCGGTACTATGAAGTGTCCCCAGATAAGCTGGGCGGATCTGACGAGGGTCCGGCGCCTCACCTTTGACCTCGGAGAGCCCGGTTTTTTCCGCGGGACCTCCGCCTTCAGAGATCTCGTACATGGAAAGATACAACCCTCCCCTGGCCTGGGATATGTTCCTCGGCTCTTGCCATAACGGTGTAAGATCACTGAAGACGTGAGAAGCGCCATATTTTTGCCGGGTCTGTTCACTCGTAAAAAGCACCGCTATACGGGCGTCCGGCGGAAGTTCCCGGGCCTTTTTCTGCAGGAGACGCCTGAAATCCTGGTCATTTTTCGAACCGGCGGGAAAAGGGTAAAAAACATACACAACATCTACTTCCGACCAGCTCGTATTGAACGCGTCGGTATAAGGCAAAAACTCGACCTTTGCCCCATCGACAAGGTCCGCATCTTCGGCCTTTTCAAATACCCTGAGGGCGGCTTCGCTTACTTCACCGTCTTTTTCGCATGCCGTAACACGCATATCCGCCAAATTGGACGCCCATAGTGAAACCCTAAGGTCTCCGGCCCCAAGATCGAGCAGGTGTTTTCCGGAAAGATCACCAAGCTCTTCTTCCAACGTGGAAAAAATATCTTCAAGAACAAAGTCCGGTGTCATCATATGCACCGCCCCGTCAAGCGCTCTGCCAAGCTCAAACGCGTTCTCATCAATAAAATTCTCCACACGTTCCCTTAGGGATATCTCCCGCGCGGCCACTATCTCGACCTTCACATATACTTTTGAACCGTCAGACAGGGACACTTCCCAGTCAGGCGAAGTGTCGATTCGGGGGTCGGTGTAATATCGGTAATTGAAAGCGTGTACATCGTTACGGTAAACCGGCACATTGTATACCCTGCCTTCCTGAACGTAACCGCTGTTTTCTATATCCGCGCCCGCGAGAAAAGGATCCTTGGCCTTGATCAGTTCCATGTTAGCGGGCGAAATATGTTTTATCATCCCGTCCTTGATCCGAGCTACATGGTTGTTGATACTTCCCGAGGATATATCCATGTTCATGTATTTGCCTATAAGCCCGCTTATGTATCTAAACGCGGCCGAATGGCGAAAGAGATCCGATGAAAAGTCACTCACACCTTCGACGGGACGGAATGGCGACGGGACGGACAAAGCGTCCGCTACATCGGCCAAAACCTTGTCGGATCCGGAAAATACAAGACTGCTCGCAAGCAGGATGGCCACAACCTTGCCCCCCATGCCGCGCTTTGTATTATAGATAAACATAGTCCAAATAGTATCATAGTAGTTATCATTAAGTCAACAAAAATTTTGATATCGCCCCTTTCGCAGTATGGCCCTGAAATCAAATGTGAGCTCTGCCCTTTTCTTCCAGATGCCCCTTGTTCTATCTCCGCAGAGAAACGGTTTGAACTTCCATCGTAAAATCTTTAAAATAAATGGTTTAGAATGATAGATAAAAAATTGACACTCGAGTCAGGTAAAAACAGTTCACAAAAAAGGCTTTTGCCCTTACAATGATTATTTGTAGGTAGATGGAGTTATATGCCAACTGAAAAAAACAGAGTGTGAAGTGGTCGTCACGTATCATAATAAAACAGATTGAAAGGGGTGATCAGCTGTGAGTGATTACTTATTCGACGCCATAATTTTTGACATGGACGGAGTTGTCACAAAAACCGCTCTTGTACACGCCCGGGCATGGAAAAAAACTTTCGACGAATACATGCGTATTCGGGAAAAAAAGTATGGTGAAACTTTCAAAGAATTCACCCATGAAGGGGATTATCTTCCCTATGTCGATGGCAAGCCCCGATATGAAGGAGTCAAAAGTTTTCTGGAATCCCGGGGCATCTCTATCCCCTACGGAGAAAATACAGACAGTGGCGACAAAGAGACTGTCTGCGGCTTGGGGAATAGGAAAAATGATCTTTTCAAGGAAGTTCTGGAAGATGAAGGCGTAGAACGATATGACCCAATGGTCAAGTTCATAAAGGAGGTCAGGGAGAAAGGCGTAAAAGTGGGAATAGCTTCCTCCTCCAAAAATTCCGAACTTATACTGAAAAGAGCCGGACTTCTGGACCTTTTTGAGACCAGGGTGGACGGTGTAGTATCTGAAAAGTTAGGACTTAAAGGCAAACCCGAACCTGATATTTTTGTCACCGCCGCCAGGAACGTTGGTGCCGAACCCGCCAAAACGATCGTAGTGGAGGATGCCAATTCCGGCGTCGCGGCAGGCCGTAACGGCGGTTTCGGTCTTGTTCTGGGCCTGGCCCGCGAAGACAATGTCGATGCCCTTCTGTCCAACGGCGCTGACATAGTCATGAAAGACCTTTCCCACATGGAAATAGACTGGCTTCAAAAATGGTTCCTGAGAAAACCTCATCATCTCATGCGGGAGTGGCAGACCATAGACAACCCATCGGACATCCAGCTCTGGGAATTCAAAAAAGATATCCCCATATTCCTCAACCCGCTATACACCAGGACAGGCAAAGAAATATTCGCGAACAGTAAGGAAACTATCTTCTTCCTGGATTACGACGGAACACTCACCCCCATCGTCCAACACCCCCGGGACGCGGTAGTGTCCGCCGAGATGAGAGACACGGTGAAAAAGCTGGCCGAAGAATGCCGCGTTTTCATAGTAAGTGGGCGGTTCAGAGAAGATGTCCAGGACCTTTTGGGCATAAAGGAACTGCTTTACGCGGGAAGCCACGGCTTTGACATAAAAGGCGAAGGCCTTTCCATGGTGCATCCCAAAGCTGAAGAGGTGATCCCTGACGTGGAAAAGGTTCTCCAACAGCTGGATTCCCGTCTCAAGGACATAGAAGGCATCTTTATCGAGAAGAAAAAGTTCAGTGTCGCGATCCATTATCGCATGGTTGACGAAGAAAAGTACCTCGACCGGATAGAACAGGAAGTCGAAAATGCCCTTACCGAAGCCGGATCACTTCGGCTGATGCGCGGAAAAAAGGTATTCGAACTTCTTCCCGACATAGAGTGGGACAAAGGCAAAGCGATCCGGTGGATACTGGAAGCCATCGATGTCGGCTGGAAAGACGCCAACATCATATACATAGGCGATGACGTGACAGATGAGTTCGCTTTCCGCATGATCCGGACAAGAGGCGCGGGAATCCTTGTTTCAGAAGAGAAAAGACCATCAGCGGCGAGTTTTTATCTCCGTGACCCGGGGGAGGTGAGAGAACTTTTTGAAAAGTTCATCAAAGAGACCGCCTGACACATCCGGAGAAAAACTCAGCGGCTGGAAAATCATCTATGACGGGTTCGACCCTTCCACTGAAAAACTTCGAGAGTCCTTGTGTACTCTTGGCAACGGCTATATGGGCATAAGAGGCGCCGCTACTGAGTCCTCGGCTTCTGAAGTCCATTATCCCGGCACTTACATCGCCGGCCTTTATAACACGCTGGGAACTAAGGTTGCCGGCAGGAACATATTGAATGAAGATCTTGTCAATTGCCCTAACTGTCTCCTCCTTTCATTCAGGGCCAATAAAAAAAAATGGAACGAATCCGAAGAGATCCAATACCTTAGCTACCGCCAGGAACTTGACCTTAAAAAAGGCATCCTGATAAAAACCAGGCGTATACGGGACGAAGCGGGGCTTATATCCGATATAAGTGAGAAAAGAATAGTCCACATGGAACATCCTCACCTTGTGGTATTGCTCTATGAAATAACCCCTGTCAACTATTCCGGCACACTACTGGTAAGATCCGGCATAGACGGCTCCGTGGAAAACCTGGGAGTAGAACGCTATAAGGCCCTCAGATCCAAACACCTGAAGACGCTTTCCTCGGGCATCACCCCCGGCGGCATCATGCACCTCACAGCCCGGACAAATTCCTCCGGCATAGATATAAGCACCGCCGCGCGGCTTAGAATTATCAAAAATGAAAAATACAAAAAACCGGACATTATAACGGTCAAACAAAAAGAAAAGATCGGCTGTGAATTTTCCATTAGAGCGCGAAAAGGGCTGACCGTGACACTTGAAAAGACCTGCGCTGTTTTCACGTCTCGTGACAATATCTCCGGTTCGGTCCAGGAAAACGCCCTCTCAAACGCCGGGAAAGCCCCTTCTTTCAAAAAACTTGAGAATTCCCAGGCGTCAGTGTGGAAAAACCTTTGGGAAAAATGTGATGTCCGGGTGTCCGGGGATATCTCGGCGCAAACCATACTGCGTTTCCATATATTCCACCTGCTACAGTCGGCCAGCCCCAACAATACGCTTATTGACGCGGGGATCGCCGCCAGAGGCCTGCACGGAGAATCCTACCGGGGGCACGTTTTCTGGGACGAGTTATTCGTGCTTCCCTTTATCAGCACACATCTTGATAAGACCGGTGAGGCCCTTCTTCTGTACCGGTACCGGCGTCTCAATGAAGCCAGAAAATACGCCAGATCCGCCGGATACCGGGGAGCTATGTTCCCCTGGCAAAGCGGGTCTTCCGGAAAGGAAGAGACCCAAAGCGTACACCTCAACCCGATGTCAGGCAAGTGGGGACCCGACCTTAGCAGAAACCAGCGCCATGTATCTTTCGCGATAGCCTACAACACCTGGAGACACTGGACCATAACGGGTGACAGATCGTTTTTAGACAGGTACGGCGCGGAACTTCTGCTTTCTATAGCCAAGTTCGGAGCAAGTCTGTGCGAATTCGACGAAAAAGACGGAAGATACCATACCGATGGGCTTATGGGCCCGGATGAATTCCATGAAAAAATGCCTTTCTCAAGCAAAGGCGGACTCAAAGACAACGCTTACAGCAATTTGCTTATCGTATGGACCCTCTTAAGGGCCATTGACACCCTTGATCTCCTTTCCAAAAGCCGTCACCGAGAACTCAAGAAAAAAATAGGCATAACGAACAGCGATATTGAAAAGTGGAAAGACATTTCCCGGAAAATGAACATTATCATCAGCAATGACGGCATCATAAGCCAGTTCGACGGGTATTTCGACCTTGAGGAACTTGATTGGAAATATTACCGCGAGAAATACGGGGACATCCACCGGATGGACAGGGTATTGAAAGCCGAGGGCCGATCACCCGACGACTACAAAGTGGCTAAACAAGCGGATGTTCTGATGCTTTTCTACCTTTTCCCGTTCACCGAGGTAAAAACCCTGTTCGAAAGGCTGGGCTATCGATTGACAAAAAGAATGCTGAGGAAAAATTACCATTACTACGAAACCAGGACCAGCCACGGATCTACTCTCAGCAAGGTGGTCCACTGCCACGTATCCCATCTTCTCGGCATGACAAGAGTTTCCTCAAGATGGTACGACGAGGTACTGGCGGCTGATATACACGACATACAGGGGGGCACAACCCCCGAAGGTATCCATGCCGGCATAATGGGCGGATCTCTTGACATTGCGGTGAGAGCCTTCGCCGGCCTGCATATTGGGGAACAGGCCATAAAGATAAACCCATCCCTTCCCTCCTGCTGGAAAAGCTTGGCCTTCCGTCTTAAGACAAACGGAAATTGGATACAAGCGCGAGTCGCTCGTGACAAGATCTCGATAGGGGTGGAAAAACAAAAAAAAGCGGAACAGGTCCGTTTTGATATCAAAGGAAAACAAATGTTCATCTGGCCGGGACAGAAAATAACCGTAAATCTACAAGAAACATCCTGAACATTTCGGAGGTGTTCATGAAAACTGGAAAAATACTCATAGTAGAGGGTGACATCATGCTCTCGGAAATGCTTGAAACACAGCTTGGGAAAGACGGCTATATTGTCAGTTCCCGGCAAACCGGGGAAAAAGCCATCGAGGAACTAAAAAAAGGCCCCGTAGACCTACTGATAATATCAACGAACCTCCGGGGTGAAATGGATGGGTTCAGCCTTGTAAAGGCCATAAGAAAAGACCCCGGCCTTGCCTCGACACCTATCGTCGTGGACTCCAGCAAACCCGGGATCAAAGAAGTGATGCGAAAAATGGGGGTGGTATGTTTCATTGAAAAACCTTTTGATATCGGGGACCTCAGAAAAAGTATATGCGGAGCGCTTAAAAAGAATGATCACACTAACATGGACGTCATGTAAGTATCCCGGATGTCTTTAAAAAGAAGGAGGGTTTCCATGAAGAACGGCCAGAACAACTTGCTTAAAAAAATTGACAAAAAACTGAAAAAAATAAAGGCGGCCGACATCATGACCCGGAAAGTGGTCACCATCAAACGAAAAGAAACCATTCATGCCGCGGCCGAACTGATGCTGAAGAACCGTATCAGCGGCCTGCCGGTAGTCTCTTCTTCCGGAAAGATCCTTGGCATAATAACCGAGACCGACCTGTTCATGGTAATGGACATGGTCAAGTCCGGCGACATACTCCTCGACAAAAAAGCTAAAACCGCCGTTCCAAACGTAAGCTTCGCGATGTCCTGCGAATTCCGTACGGTGTCAAAAAAAGCCTCTCTCGAGGAAATAATAGTTTTGATGAAGTATAAGAACCAGCAGACCGTTCCGGTAGTGGAAAAAGGCCGTATGGTAGGCATCATCGGGAAACACGACGTCTTCAAGAACTTTTATTCCACCGTGAGTTCCTGCCGGTAAATGTTCGGCAGGATGTTTCAATGGTTTGATCACGGCTGAACCCGAACTAACACAGCATGCCAAAGACTAATCCTGATCTAAATTAACCCCCGCGGTTTTCGCTTTTGCGTGCCGCGGGGGTTAATTTAAGGAACTTACGCTCTTTTCTTATTCAGAAAGCGCCTGCTCTATAGCCGCCACGAACTCTGAAAGGTCATCCGGAACCCTGGAAGTTATGATATTTCCGTCACGAATCATTGGAACATCATCGTATTCGGATCCGGCTTCGATGATCTCCTCCGCCATATTGGGAAAACATGTGGCTGCTCTGCCTTCCATCACTCCCGCCGCTATCAAAAGCTGCGGGCCATGGCATATCGCCGCGACTATTTTCTCCCCTTCGACCGCTCCACGGACAAAATTTACAACGTTCTGATGTTCTCTCAGGTTAGCCGGAGAACGTCCCCCGGGAATCACTATGGCGTCAAAATCGTCCACACTGACCTCATCAACAGATCTTTCCACAAACACCCACGTATCGCTGTTATAAGCTTTTACATAGCCGGACTCCACTCCGACCACTGTGATCTCCGCTCCCCTGTTGAGCAGGAACCCCATCGGAAAGAGTGTCTCACCATCGTGCAGCCCTTCCCCGGCCACAATAGCTACGCTCTTACCGGTTAGGTCCCGGGGCTCGAGATGTTCATCCGCCCGGGAAAAAGACGGGTTTAACACGAGTGCCGCCGCGAAAAAGGTCATCACCGCGACCGCGCTGAAACGTCCGATACGTTCTTTCCTCATACCAATACCTCCCTTGTTTTTGGTTTTTAGAAACCGGCTTCGTCGAAATACCACACAAAGTCCTAAAACTTTACCTGCCTTCATCTATAAAACTCATATCTCCTACTAGACGCGAATCGGGATTTCGGCGTATATAATCCATAAAAAACTCAGCTTTAGCTCCCAGGCGGCTTTCCTGTTCGGTCTCCAGTACCCGTTCAAGCTCGGAAAAAGCTTTAACACGGTTATTTTCGTAGTTGTAGTAATAGACTGCCAGATTGTACCGTGCCCTGGCATTCACGGGCTCTATCTCCGTTATTTTACTGAAGGCGTTGAAGGAAGTTTCGTATTCCTTCATGGACCAGGCGCGTCTTCCCACCTTGTCCAGCGCTGAAATAAAATGATCTTTGTGTTCCGGGGCGATCTCATCCGAAGGCGGAATTTTTTCGAGAAAAAGACTGAAATTGTAAACAGCTCTTTCGGGTTCTCTGTCAAGAAAATAAGCTTCCCCGAGAAAATAGTACGGCAGGGGCTGTTCAGGGTCTATGGTGACAGCACTGCGGAAATTTGAGACCGCGCGCCTCACCCTGCCCTGTTCCCAGTACAAAACGCCCAGTTTTACCGCGGAAACGCTATCGGCAGGATCTTTTTTCAAAGCGGCCTTGAGCTCTCTTTCAAGTTCTGTGGTGTTTCTCGCGGCGAAAATCACAAAACCCGCTATAAAAACTACTGCCGCAAACCCCATAAACACCTTGATGCCGGCACGCATTATCAACCACCTCCTCCGAATTATATAATACACAAACAACGCGCCCAGCACAACGAATTTAACCCGGATCTGCGGCGACTTGTTCCGCCGGATTATCTCCGCGTAAAAACCAAAGGTGGGAAGATAATGCCCCGCGGCCTGCGCGGCACAGCGGCAGCGGGAGCCCTCAAGCCGGAGGCGCCGGCCCGACCGCGATCGCCGGTATCTTTTTCGTATCGTAAAGGTTTACATTTTCAGACGGTTGTATATAATGTGAGTGGCGACTTTTTGGCGCAGCCTTAGCGAGAACCAGATCCGGGACCTAAAAACCCCTCGTAACCCTTTCCCGGATCTACCATAACTCTGAAAAAGCTGTAAGTGCCTTGAGCGTCTTAAGAGAATTAAAAACAAAGGATACTATGTCAGCAAGTTTTTTTCCCGTCCAAGATCCAGTCCTTATATTCGCTTTACTCATGCTCATAGCTTTGCTGGCCCCTCTTTTTGCCGCGCGTATCAAGGTGCCGGGTATTGTGGGCCTTATCGTGACCGGCATAATCATAGGGCCTCACGCTCTGGGCGTCCTGGACAGGGGGTATGCCGTTGAGCTCCTGGGAACGGTGGGTCTACTTTACATAATGTTCCTCGCCGGACTCGAACTCGACCGCATACAGTTCATCCGCCACCGTGAACACACCTTGATATTCGGGTCTTTAACATTCAGCGCCCCACTCATCCTCGGAACCCTGATGGCATATTACATTCTGGGCTTCAGCTGGGCGGCCGCCATTCTGCTGGCCAGCATGTTCTCTTCTCATACTCTTATGACATACCCCATCGCCAGCCGTCTGGGTTTATCCCGGCAGAGAGCGGTAACAACGACCATAGGCGGCACCATCCTGACAGACACGGCCGCGCTCCTGGTGCTTGCTATAATCGCGGCTTTACACACGGGTGAACCCGGCATATTTTTCTGGCCTAGACTTTTCGGCTTCATGGCGATATACGTCGCGGCCGCGGTTCTCATATTGCCCCGGCTAGGCAAATGGTTTTTCCGCAATATCGCCACCGACGGGGTCGTCGCCTACACCGGCGTTCTCGCGGGGGTATTTATCTGCTCTTATTTCGCCCATGTGGCCGGACTCGAACCCATTATCGGCGCTTTTCTGGCGGGTCTCATATTCAACAGTCTGATACCGGAAAAAAGCGCCCTTATGAACCGTATACAATTCGTGGGGCATTCCCTGTTTATTCCTTTTTTCCTCATTTCCGTGGGTATGCTGGTAAATCTCTCCATGATGCTGACCGACCGAAAAACGATCATCGTCGCCGGAGTAATGGTCTTCGCCGGACTAACCACAAAATGGCTGGCTGCCTTCATAACCCAAAAAATTCTCAGGTACACGTCAGAGGAAGGTAACCTTATATACGGTCTCAGCGTAAACCAGGCCGCGGCTACTCTCGCCGCGGTTCTCGTTGGGTACAATATCGGTATCTTCGGAGAATCCGTACTCACCGGGACAATAATTATGATACTCGTAACCACCCTGGTCGGGTCCTGGATAACCGACCGTTACGCCCGCAAAGTCGCCCTTAAGGAGGAAGAAGAACCGTACCAAATATCCGAGACCCCTCACAGGATACTCATTCCCCTGTCAAATCCGGATACCTTTGAGGAGATAATGAATCTTGCTATGCTTCTTCGCCGGAGCAACTCGCATGAACCCCTGTATCCCATAAAAGTGGTCCAGTCGGGTGAAAGGACCGACGAACGTATAGCCGAAGCTGAAAAACTTCTGGGTAAAGGCGTTGTGCTCGCTCTCGAAGCGGATATACCGGTAAACCCCGTGGCACGTGTGGCAATAGACAACACAAGCGGGATAGTCCAGGCTACGGTTGACCTTCGCATATCAACTATAGTGACCGGATGGCGAGGGGATGTAGTTTCATATCCTTTCGTTTTCGGTAAAACACTGGACTCTCTTATTGACAATACCACACAAATGATCTTTGTAAGCCGCTGCCTCCTTCCGGTAAACACAATGAAACGCGTCGTAATGGCTGTACCTCCCCTTATAGACCACCAGCCGGGATTCGCTACCGCCGTCAATGCTATAAAAACGCTGACACATCAGCTGGACGCTTCCATCCTTACCGTTTCGGTGCCGCCCACGATGGACAACGTCAAACAGATCGTAAAAGATACCCCTCCCAAAATACAGGAATCGGAAGTCGAGCTTGAAAGCTGGGATCAACTTATGCCCTGGCTGGACGACAATCTGAGCGAAGATGACCTCTTGATCGTAATAAGCGTCAGAAAAGGACGTCTTGCCTGGCAGCCCAACCTTTCACGCATACCAAGACTTTTAAACCAGCATTTTTCCGAATTCAACCATGTCATGGTATATCCGCCCGAAACTCCGTGGGGCGAAATATCTGGCTCAGGAGGGACAAAAAAGTTTCAAACGTCTTTTTTACCCCCCGACCACATATCACTGGAACTGGATGGCACCGGATTCCCTGAAGCTATCGTACGGCTTTTAAACTCGGCTTTCCCCGGGAACAAAAAGACAGCGCAGAAGATAGCCGGGATATTGAACGACATAGCGCGATCCGAGCCCATGGAACTTTCCCCGGGGGTGATACTACTGCACGCTCATGTATCCGAAATACAGACATCTACCGCTTTTCTGGGAATAAACCGGTCCGGATGGGAACTGCCTCACTCTTCCGGACCCATCCGGGTCTTACTTATTCTGCTAAGCTCGACAGACGCCCCTCCGGAGCTTCACCTCAAAGCCCTGGCGGATCTGGTACGTCCTCTGCACCATTTCGAGGCCGCCGAACAGCTTATGAAACTGACGTCTGTTGAAGAGGTGCTTGACGTTTTTTCCGGAGACGGGTCTGAAAACACAAAAATATGAATGCCGGGTGTTGCCCGAAATACCCGTTAACCCGAAAAACACGTCCTGTTATTTATTTCCAGGCCTTAAGCTTACCGGATGCATCTAAGACCAAAATGGTGAACTCGCCTATGACGAAAAATTACAAAAAGTGCCTCGAGGTCACCAGAGTTCACGCCAAGACATTTTATTTCTGTTCCCTATTCCTTGAGAAGGAAAAACGCCTTGCCTCTTATTCGGTTTACGCTTTTTCTCGGATCGTGGATGATGAATTTGACCTGGGACCCGGCGCCACCCAGCTCTCCGCTGACAAATGGAAAAGTGTCATAAATTCTGTTTACGGTACGGGATATCTTGAAGATCCCGTTTTACTCACACTTCGTGAAACAGTTAAAAAATACCGCGTCCCCGATTCTTGTTTCCTCGAACTCATCGCCGGCATGGAAATGGATATCACGAAAAAGAACTATTCCGACTTTTCCGAGCTCTACGTCTATTGCTACAGAGTAGCCGGTGTAATGGGCATCATCATGGCGATGATATTCGGCCTCTCGGGCGAAGAAGCCGCTGTATTCGCCGAAAAAATGGGCGTTGCCATGCAGCTTACCAATATACTCAGGGACATAAAGCAGGACCTCGAGATGGGACGCGTATATATTCCCGCCGACGAGATGTGTAAATATAATGTCGACACAAAAAAACTATTGTCAGGCACAGTCGACGAAAACTTCATCAATCTCATGAAATACCAAATAAGGAGAGCGCGGTCTTACTATAGCGAGGCATCTTTAGGTCTGCCCTTGATACCCGACCCAAACGCGAGGTTCGTGGCCGAACTCATGGGAATCATGTACTCCGGCATACTTGATTCCATTGAAAAAAACAATTATGATGTTTTCTCGGGAAAACTTTTTGTGCCTACATTAGCGAAAGTCCGCCTGGCTATAGGCCTCCTGCTTAAAAGAAAAGGGCAACACTTATGAAAGTAGAACTTGCCGCGTCCGCGGGATTTTGCGTAGGAGTCCAAAGAGCCATAGACATGGCCCTTGAACACGCCGGTAAGAATGAGGAATTGTTCATGCTTGGAGACATCGTCCACAACGATTCGGTTGTGGAACTTTTCAAAAAAAAAGGCGTAAAGAAAATAAAAAAACTCGGGCGCGGCGCGGGCAGGAACCTTCTCATAAGGGCGCATGGCGCGCCCCTGTCAGTATATGCCGCTGCCAGAAAAGCCGGGTACAAGATAATTGACGCGACATGCCCCATGGTAAAAGAAATACACGAAGCAGCCCGGGCAGATGAGAAAAAAGGACGCATAGTCGTTCTGATCGGCGATGAAAAACACGAAGAGGTTTTGGGAATAAAAGGATCTCTCTCGAAGCCGCCAATACTGATAGACCCTTCAAAACCCCTTCCGGTCAGAAAACTGAAACAGCTGAAAAAGGTCTCCATAATAGTGCAGTCCACCCAGAACTCGGAAAAAGTGAGCGCTATAGTAAGTAAAATATCGGCTATAGTACCCGATGTGGCATTTCACGACACCATTTGCGTACCTACAAAGAACAGGCAAAAAGAAGCCAAAGTACTGCCGCTCAGGAACGACGCCATGGTAGTTGTTGGATCCGGGAGCAGCGCCAATACCAAAAGACTGTACGAAATATCGGCAAATCTCAATAAGCGTACTTACATCATAAATTCGACCAGAGACATAGACCCGGGGATTTTCCGCGGGGTGAGAAAAGTCGGTGTGCTGGCGGGAGCGTCTACCCCGGACTCTATAATAAAACAGGTAGTTTCTTTTCTGCGCTCCATCGACCCCTGAGAGGGCTTTACACCGCGTCCCTAAATCAACGTTAGCTAGCGGTTAAAAGTTCTGCTACGCTGTTTCAGTTCACTTTATTCATAAAGCAGCGGCCTCACCGAGGAGCCGAACCCTGTTTAATCAAGATCCGGATGTAAAACACCGGAAGGCCTTATTCCGAAAGAAATCTTGTTTCCGCTGCACCCCACGCGACGTTCTTAAAGAAAGCCTCGATGTAAGAAGGCCTGTCAAGCCGGTAGTCTGTCATGTAGGCGTGCTCAAAAACATCCATGACCAGTATCGGATCGTATCCCGCCAGGTAACCCGTTTCATGTTCATTGATCCAGGCGTTGATAAGCGTATTTGTTTCTCTGTCACGGAACAGGATAACCCACCCTATACCCCGCATGGAACCGGTAGCGGCAAAATCCTGCCGCCACTGCTCAAAACTTCCAAAATTTTGCCGTATCGCGTTGTAAAGAGGCCCCTCGATCTCTATATTGCCGCTTCCGCCGAGATTCTCAAAATAATATTCGTGCAGTCTCATCCCGTTTATCTCCCATCCAAGGCGGCGTTTCAACTCCGCGTATTCCGGGGTTCCGGCCTCACCTTCAACACTCATACGCCTGAGTTTTGACATAAGCTTGTTAGAATTTTTTACATACCCGCGGTACAGCGCGAAGTGGTCCTCGAGCAAAGCGTCACTGAAACCCCGCATCCCTATAAGACCACTGAAATCTTTCTCGTAAAAGACCTGGTCAACATCTTCTACTTCTGCCGAAGAGCCGGCGGCATAAACATTTAACGCGCATACGCAGAAAATCATTATAAAAAAAGACATAACACTACCTGCAATTTTCGGCATAACCTCAAACCCTCCTCTCCGGCTATTCTGCCGGTTTCAGCATCTAAATCCCGTTAGCATGGCAACATGCACCAAAGGTGTAAAAGTGCGTATCACCAGAAGTTTACACGCTGAGATCCGTTTAAGCAAGCCGGAAAGAAGATCGGTCTCGATCAAGCGAGAAGGCAAGATCACGCTACATACGCTAAAAGAGGATATTACCAAAAAATCGATTAAGCGAAACGCTGCACATCGTATATATGTTTCAGCTTTTCATATTCCATGGGGCTGGCGTACGGCACAATGATATATACCGGATTATCTCTTGCGGGAGGTATTATTTTCATGTTCTCGTTATCAAGCTCAGGAGTGACCCCTATTGAAAGTTTCATGGCAATAGTCAATATCTCCATTATCCGGATATAGCAGCTAAAGGACATTTCACTGCTGTCGATCCCGATAACAGTATAATTGTTATCCCGCGCCATTTTTTCGAAACAGCTGTCCAATCCTCTCTCTACATCCGCCCCGACCAGCATTATCGCCTTAGCATCGGGAGCCATCCCTCTCTCTATTTTCTCCCTGGCGATAAGCCCCGGAAGATCTTCGTCAGCAGCCAATATGAAAGGGATGTTCCTTCTGCCGCAATAATTGGCTATGGCTGTTAAAAGAGGGTTCAGTGCTTCATATTGAAGATGCGCCCCCTTTTCATATCCTTTTAACCAGCTCGTTCCGACTGCTATGATGTTGGAGCTTGCCAATTCACCGGCAGGACCTGTGATCACGGAAAATTTCGCCTGTATGTATCCCATCGTTGTCCTGAAATCTTGAGCGTGCGCAACTTCCCTGTCAGAACTTATGGCCTTTTCCTCGGCGGGAAAAGGTAGAGATTTCGTGTGCTCCCCGCCGGAGATCTGTGTACCTGCGCCGGGAATGCTCGGCTCCGTCTCTACCCTTTCTTTGTCGTGCTCAGCGTCGCCGCGACCTTTATCTAAAACCTTCGCCGCCTCTGTCGATGCCGGTAATTTCAAGACAAACTTTGTTCCCTTGCCCTCTTTTGAGATCACTTCAATACTTCCGCCATGATCGCGGACAGTGTGCCAGGACTCTGCCGAGCCCAATCCTGTCCCGTCCGGTTTGGTGGTGAAATTCAATTCGGCAAAACCGGGCCTGCCGTCACGCCCTGGCTCCAAAACCCGCGGGCTTATGCCGGGACCGTTGTCAGCTATGGTAACGACTGCGTCACTGCCTTCTCTTTCCAAAGAAATGACGATCCGGTTCTCCTCTGTCTCCCCGGACGCCTGTTCCGCGTTCTTAAGCATATTGGAAATGGAGTTAAGTAAGGATATCTTATCTATATCAACTACTATCGTCTCGTCTTGGCTTGTCTTCTTGAAAAAAGCAACATTTGAGTTAGAATGAAAAATCTTATCGTTAATTTCCTCGATCAGAACTGCAAGGTCATATTCCTGTTTTTCCGTTTCACCCCGCAAAAATCTCAACCTGTTTTCAAGTATCGCTGTTATCGCCGAGATATATCCGGCCGCTTCCTCCAGGATCTCGTCCACTTCAGCACTGTCTTCCGCTGTAAAAAGTTTCTTTTTATCCTGCCATTCAGACAATACAGGGGAAAGAAGTTGGGCCATCCCACGGCAATCCTCTAGTAGTGTCCTGAGTTCAGACTCCCATTTCATAGCCTGCCCCGTTGTCGGGTCTTTTTCGCGGCTTGTCTTACTAACATCCTTTATCAACGCGTCTATCCTGTCGGAAAACCTGACGCTTTCGCGGAATATCGGCCCGGTATCGACCCTTGCTCCGGTGATAATATCAACCACTCCCATCCCACCGACTATCCCCTGAAGATATCCCGCCGGGTCAGTAAATGCCCCGTGGCTTAAACTCCTTACAGCTATGGCCGCCCTTTCACCAAATTCGCGATCATAGGGTTTCTCGGCAGTAACAACGCTCATCATGCTTTCCGCGCCCTGCCCTGCGGTCTCTCTTTCCCACAAATACCGTACCGATATCTTACCGAATCCGGCTTCTTCAAGATTTTTCTTCCACTCATCGTGCGACCACACCCTTTGATCGGGAGATACGAGCGAGGTTCTCCCCGGCACCACTATCCCGTCTTTATTCAAAATATATGGATGCGCGTTGCTCACAAGAAAAAGTACGTTCCCGCCCGGGGACAGAATCTCGAAACAATCCTTCAAGGCCCTCTTTCTGGACTTCTCGGACAAAAATTCCCAGAAAAGACCCGCGGTCACGGCACCGAAACCTTTCCCAACCCTTTTTATTCCGGTCACATCGCTTTCCAGAAATATCACTTCATGGCCTCTCTCACGGGAGAGTTTTCGGGCCATATCTATGGCTGCGGGATTTTTATCTATCCCGGTGATCTCTAAAGCTCCGGCACCTCGGGCCCAGCACGCCATCGGCCCAAGTTGTGTTCCAAGGTCCAGGACTCTTTTTTCTCTTACAATGTCCTCATATTCGCGGAGCTTGTCCTCATATTCCTTTATGGTAGAATCAAAAATGCCCTCCGCCACTATATTTTCCAGCATTTGCCGGGATAAAGAAGGGCTTTTTCTTTTACCCTGATCATGGCCGGGATAACCGGGGATCCTCCCGTATATCCTCATATCCGGGCCCTTGTCCGGAGACATGAATATATGTTCTCCCAAAGAAGACATCCCCGGTATACCAGGCAGGGAATATCCCCTGGGAATAATACCTAGACGCTGCTGGTCCTCCCACCATTTAAGCATAAGCCCCGAAACATCTCGGCAAAACGAAAAGACAGCGACAGCGCCTGAAAACAAAACTTTCATCACTCCTTTGCCGCGAAAAGCGCTCATATGGCCTTTCGCGGAGCCAGCTGGAGAGATCTTCCCTCTATCCGTCTGCATTTCCATTCCCGACAAGCGTCCGGGAGCATGGATCCCGGCAACTTCCCGAAACTCAATTAGATCAGAGTCAGATTGCCGGGAAGAAGATATCTTATCAGCAATAACTTCTATCTCCACAAGCCATTCATCACGACAGACACCGGCATGAAGATACACAGCAGGAGGCGCGTGAGGGAACGATGCCTCAACTATGGCCCTCACTTTAAGATAATCTTCGGGATTCTTTACATATATCCTGATCTGTGTAACATCTTTAAGCCCGGCTCCTCCCTGTTCAAGAACAAGAGATATATTCTCGATTGTGGTCAAGGTCTGTTTTTCAACATCACCTTTGTGAACTACATGAGGGCCTTTTACGGAAGCTGTACCGGAAATATATATCCTTGTATGGCCATCTCTGATAACGGCCATTCCCCTTGAAAAAAGCGGCGGTTTTGATGTTCTGTGGACACCTTTTTTAAGCACATTTTCCTTGTCATACTCGTGGGCATTCGTGGACTCGGGGTTTTCCAGGGGCTTGAATTGTACCGGAACCTCCTCTCCCCGGATGGCGAGACATTCCAGAAGCATCGATCCGTCTGACATCCCTATACCAGTGGATGCGGGATACCACCCTCTTCCCCTCATCCCCTGTTCGGTAAAGAAAACGTCCCTTCCGTCATTGAGCCTCTGATACCTTTCGCTGAAATAAAGATAATTACCCGTTATATCGTTCTGGTAAAGCCATATTCTTTTAACGTTTTCCGCGAAATCAAATCCGGCCCCTTCAAGCAAGATCCTGGCCTCACGGAAAGCTCTCTGGATCTGCTTATAGGGATCTCGATCCCACCACTTGGGCCTGATACCGGCTAAGTAACCCTCTTTGACACCCCTCTTTTCAACAACGGTAAGATTTTTGTTTTTCCGGATTATCTTGGCCTCAGGATCGGTCTCCGCCACTGTCTCTACCGCTATCGCTCCCCCCAGCGGGGGCTGGTACACAAAACTGGTGGCCGGGATAGTCCCGTAATATGATTCCAATCTTTTCCTGATCTCGTTTTCCCGTTGGCGGCTTCCCACAAAAACGACCTGTTTCACGACCTGATCTTTTTGCATACCGCTATCCCCCAGCAATCGATCCATCTCTGCGTCCGTAATATCGTAGGAGCTTAAAGTAAAGCTGCCCCTTAC
Source organism: Candidatus Omnitrophota bacterium (assembly GCA_007135805.1). Lineage (GTDB taxonomy): Bacteria > Omnitrophota > Gorgyraeia > Tantalellales > Tantalellaceae > SLID01. The sequence continues at coordinate 32,606 of SLID01000109.1, forward strand.
CGTCCCGTCATTGCTCCGGATAGATGTCGCCCCTTCCGGGGAAGTTCTCTCCGGAGAAGGACGCGTTTTATGATAAACAGATTCGCGGAAAGTTCCATCCGCCACCTTGCGTCTGAAAGTGTATGTAAAAGGGTTCTTGTAACCGTCGAGCTGGGCCCTGGCCATATCTTCATCATTGAACTCGATGACCCTGACTTTGGATATTAGTAGACTTTCAAGGTATGTGGGATCATTTTTCTCGAAAAGATCCTTGTGCCGTTCGGCTGTCTTTTTTGTCACCAACACTACATCGACATATTCCAGAGGTACTGTTTCGGCGATAAAAGGATAATTGAACCCAATGTCTTCCACTTTCTCTATTCCGGCCGCGCCTCGCCGGGCCATCTCATTAAAAACGCGGCTATTTATACCTACTATCACCGCGTCATCTTCGTTGAAATGTCCATATATGTTAGCTTCGTCCAGGTTACCAAGATAACTTCTTGCGTTTGAGGCTTCACGCCCGGGGTCATACATATATCCCGAGTGCCTTAAGAAAGAAAATCCCCCCCTCCGGCCTTCCTTTCCGGGCTTTATACCCATGAATAACATTCCCTCTCCGGCACGTTTTTCATGTAACCGGATACCCTTGCCTGAGGCGGATGTTACCCTCTTTTTCCGGGCCTCAAGGGACATCTCCCGCCGGAACACCTTCTCCCCTACGGATGATATATAATGCGCGTGGGGGGAAAGCAAATTCTCGATGTCTACTATGATCTTTGTCCCATCCGGAAGTTTAAACTCATTAGCCGGGGCTTTGCTATCCGTGTCAACGCTTATGGTTACCCTGAACGCGGTCTCTCCATAAAGATCAAAAGATACAAGAAAAGAAGTGACTTCTCCTTTTTCCCTGATCTCTTCAATACTGCTTACGCCTAACTCTTCAAACAGTCCACTTTCATCACCGGCTGCGGTAAAAATATGTTTTTTAACGAGATCCCGGAGTATAGCTGACGGCCTTTCAAGATTATACTCCCTGGCAAATCCCAGCATCTCTCCTGCAAGATAGATGATATCCAGCAACACCCACCTTTTTCGAAGCTCATCTCTCATATCATCTGTAACAATATCGAAAGTCCCGTCAGGCATTTGGATTATTCTGCAAGGAGGATTACTAGCGAGAGGAGGAGCAAGTGTCGCCCTTTCTTGAACCCTGTAAGTGTGTAAAGCTCTGCCGTAAGCAATATCGTTAGCCATAAAAAGGCAAACTACCGCGACCGATACAGCCTTGACAAGAAAACTGTGTAGGGTTCGTACACGCATAACTGTTATTTTAACATATTAAATAGTTAGAACAGACGCAATCTTTCTGGCTTTTTTTTTCATAACAGACATTCGATAAAACTGGCGATATGCACCAAAGGCGCGTGTCACCAAAAAAGCAAAACACACACGCGGCAACTCCCAACGCCGTCTTTACGAGGAGCCCCGAAGGGGGCGACGAAGTAATCCAGTAAAATAAAAACATCCCAACAATGCTACCACCAAAGTGGCGCAATGTTTTTTATTGGGATCGCTTCACCCCTCTTTGCGGGGTTCGCGATGACCGGGTGCGGTGATCCTGGCGAAATACCTGGTGACATGCACCAAAGGCGCGTGTCACCAAACCTCAAAGTCAAGGTAAATTCCATAGTCA
>SLID01000117.1 GCA_007135805.1 Candidatus Omnitrophota bacterium
ACTCTTCTTCCGAGGCGTCCGGTTCACGGCGGCCGGAAAGCAGCATCTCTCTTTCGGCTATATTTAATTCCACGAGCATTTTCGCCGCCCGTTTTGCCGCCTCATGGTCACCCTTCAAGTTGAGCCAATGGATGAGGTACAGAGCCCTCCTGAAAACTTTGACCCTTATCTCCGGTATATGCTCTTCACCTTTCGCACCGTATATCTCTCTGAGATTTCGATGTCCCTGATAATATCCGAACAGTTGATCCGCGTGAAACTCAAAAAAGGGCCTTCGCGCTATCCTGGACAGAACAGGCCCCTTTCCGTCCATTAACCTGGCAAGAAAATATAGTTCAAGAAATTTTTTGTCCCTTATAATACTTTGCGAGAAATCGTGACCGACCTCTCCCCTCTCCTCCGCGATATACCTCATAAAAAAGGACACATCGTCGAATTTGTTGGGTCCGTACACTTTTGCGTATAACACCAGATAATATTCGTCCTGTACCATTGGGATGCGTTCGTCATGCCGCAGTTTTTCCAGTTCACATACGCGCGCAAAAACTTTCTGCGCCCTCGCCGTGAATGGCCTGATCTCGCTATCCGCGATCGAACTAAAAGCCTCGAGTATAAGGTTTACGGCGTTTTTTTCCCGGGGAGGTTTCTTGATACGTTTCCCGGAAACTTCATCACCTGAAATACCTTCGGGTATATTTTTACCGGTTGACGCCTTTCCAAGGGCTCCGCTCCCTTCTCGGACAGAAGATATTGCCTTTCTCGGAGGGACTTTGCCAGACTCCTCGTTTCCAGGAATTCGCAGAACATGGTCTTCCTTATGCACCAATATGTCTGTACCGCCCTCTTCCCATTTGTCCAGGGAAAACACGGCGTAATATGTCCTGGGGCTGGAATCCGGAAGGTCCCATACCCGGCACATGACTGAAAAATAGCCGTCCGGAAGTATCTTTCTTTCGGAAAAGAAAAACTGCATCCCGACCGGATGCAGTAAATTTTCCTCTCGCTTAATGACCGTTCCAAGATCGGCTACATCCCGAACCGGACCGCTGGCTAATGCCGACCTCAGATTTGCTTTAAGAACTATCCTCAGCCTGGATGTATCACGGAACTCTACCGCGGAAAGGGTTCCCGACAAGACGGGGGGGGACAAACACACGTTGTTTGCCGTTCCGAAATTTATCCCGCTGCTCCCGGCGGCGATAAACTCATTGCCTGGAGGTAACAAAAGCAGTACGCTCACAATTGCCCAAATCTTGAATAACACCTTGCTGTCTACTCCCTTCCCCCGGCAGATAACATCAAGACCATCTAATATATTTTGTGATACGAGCCTTCGCTAATGCTTAAGAGCTCTAAAAATCAAAATAGCAACAATAAGAATTTCCGGAATCTTAATTTTTAATATTTTACAAAGACATTATACCATGCGTAGGATATATTGCAACATTTTTCTGGGTATTTTATATTTTACGGAAAGGTCTTTATTACAACGACCTCAGGACAGCAGCTTCCGCTTCCATGAAATCTCTTATTTCCTCGAAGTTTACACGTTGTATCCTGAGAATGTAGTCACCCGCGATAAGCGCTCTTATAAATTCCGAATGGTTGTTCCCGAATTTAGTTCTTATATCTTCCCTCACAACTCGGGGATCAGCCGACATCCTGGCAAGAAACTCTGAGAGACTCTCTTCAACATCCCTTTTAGTCCTGCCTTCGGTCCTCGCTCTCTCATTGAAGCCCATCCCTGCAAGTACGAGCATTATCCTTGAATGCCTGTCGGTGGGACCTGCCTCTGAAAAATCTCCCGGCAAGACCCCGGCCAGGTTATCGCCATATTCCTTGAGAGCCTTCTCGATACCAGCTTTTTTCTCTTCGGGAGACCAGACGGTGATCCGGAACATCGGGTGATCCCTGTCACGTTGAGGTATGCTTTCTATCATGTCCTTTATAACTGTGCCGGGATCCGGCTCTTCCATATCGTAGTGTAACTCGTAAATATTCGTACCATGCTGCCTGAACAGATGTCTTCGCGATTCCCTGATGCCTCTCTGACGGGCGCTAGCCTCCTCTATTCCCATCTGTTTTTTGGATACCGGCACAAAAACAACCCCCGGCGCATCCCAGGACCGCATCTGAGAGATCAGATCCTGGCCAGCGCTTGTTGCGAGCTTTACGTCAAGAAAAGCCCTTAAAGCCTTGCCGAGAGGAGTTGTCCCGGGTTCCGATAGCTCAAGCCCCTCATAACCTGTCAGACCGAAAAGGTGAGTGGTAAATTCAATAACTTCCGAATGGTCCATACTCGTGTTCTCAAGGACTTCATGCAATATATATTCTTCCAGCAGAAATTCTTTCGCTTCCGGCGCGGGATCCGATATGTCCTTATAGTTATCGAGAAAATCTATGATATCGACCGCCAGAGCGGACTCATTGCCTAAAAGATATTTCTCTTCCCCTCGAACAAGCTCAACCCTTGTACGCATCCATCCTATCTCTTCACTCAGGTCTTCGGCCGGCCTTCGTCCGGAAAGGACCTCCAGCATACCGATAACTCTTTCCACTTCTTCCTGAGACACACCCCGCTCCGCGAGTTTTTTTTCTATGCTTTCCCCGAAACCACTTAAAACACTATCCGCGGCGTCTTTTGCCAGGTTGACAGTCGAGCCGGATACAGATGCTTTACTTATACCGGCCTCGGCTCTCCATCGGGCTTCCTCCTGGGGAGAAAGCCCCGAAGCTATGTTACCGGCGCCATCGCCTGTAGGAGCGAACGGCACCTCTGAAACCGGCGGCGGTTCGATCTCCTCTCCGAGAACCCTTGCCTCCACCAACCTTCGCACCCCTTCTTCACCAAGCTGCCTGATACCGCTCGGTATATCCATATCTTTCGGCAAGTTATAACTCTCAAAAAAATTAGCTATATATCTTTGATCCTCAGCGCTTCTGTCAGAGAATATCAATCTGAGAAAGTCCCCGAATTTCTCAGTGGCAATATTCTCAAAAGATTCAGGCAACGGCGCCCAGACATCCTGATGTCTTTCGTTGAATTCTTCAAACATTCCGGCAAGCTCCCGCCGCCTTTGAAGCGGGAGATCTTCTCTTTCATCGGCCCTAACCAGTACCGTAAGTTTTTCATCGAGATCCGATATCCTGACAATACGTCCATTCTCATCGATCTCAACTTCTCCCGGCGCGAAATTATCTCCGTCAAACGCTATCAAACTTCCGTCGCTGAGTTGTCCGTAATTATTACGGAGCCCCCTGAAGAATAAAGCATCATACCCCTCCATTACATCTTCGACCGGCTCAAACCCCCGGGCGATCTGAGCTAAAACAGAGTACCTTCCCAGATCCCTGTCCACAATACCCCTCTCCGCCATTTTTACCAGAAGTTCGTTAAACCTCGCGAGAAGTCCGTCCTCTCGCAATAAAAAGCCGTCAATTTGCCTGATCCCTTGTTTAATCCTTTCGACCTCACGTTCCTTTTGTTGTATCTGCCCCCTGCTCCTAAAACGGGCCATAAGTCCTGTCTGCATATCCTGTAGTTCCTGTTCCGTGGCCAGGAGTTCCTGCAGTTTTTCCTTCCTTCTTTCCCATTCCCGCTGATACACATCTATAGTTTCTCTGTCTATCAATTGGGCCTTATGCTGAACTATAGCATACGGGATCTCTACTTCCTCATAAACAGTCTCTCCCCTTACTATAGTTTCGACTTTTATTTTAAGGTCCTGGATGATCAGCGGCGCGAAAAGACCGCCTAATTTTGAACGGACAACTTCATAGGCCAGGCCTACATTCTCCTGCGCGATACGCGAAAGCTCCGTTTCAGCATCTTCTTTATGCCTACCGAACTCCAGGTAGAGTGGATCTTCGGCTCCTTTCTGGGCAAAAACCTCCTCCAACATGCTTAAAGAATCTGCTACTTCCCGCCTGGCTTCTTCAATGTCGTTCCGCGCGGTCAGAAAAACCTGATGGTAAGCGATGTTTTTCCCTTCCGAGAGAGGATCTCTCTTCGGGAATTTCACTATAAGACCCAAGTCTTCCAGCTCATACACTTCCATCATCCACGCGTCCAACGCGATGATCCTTTCGCTGTCATCACGCAAAAAGCTGACCTCCATTCCTTCGAGCTGTTGCTTTATGACTTCTTTGAAGGCCTCGTCAAAGTAATCCATTATTTTCCCGCTTATATCCCTGTCCAGTCCCAGCTGCGTCATAGCGCTTATGATCCTGCTTTTCCGGTCAACATCCTCACCGATAACTCCGGCGCGAAGATCCAGTATTTTCCCGATCATATCCTCCGCTGAAAAACCCCGGATATAGGCCATAAGGCCTTCAAGATCTTTTATATCCTGTTCCGGAAATTTATTTTCCAAAAACATTCCCATCTCCGCTCTCGGCATAACGGGCCTCTCGGACATCATTACATCCAGACCCTCAAGGACCTCCCCGACGTCCTGTATCCTTTTAAGCGTTTCATCGCCGGCAGTACTTCTGAGCGTACCGATCATTTCCTTTAGCGGACGCAGATCTTCCGCTCCTACCAGCCCGAGCGCCTGCCATGGGATAAGTTCGACTTTCCGCGCCCCCTCGTGAGTAAACTCCACACTTAACCCTGTCCCTGAGCTGTCTCTCTCGATATTCCTTATGGTCACGCTGTCCAGGAAGTAATCTCTGCTTCTCAGAAAAGCCACAACACCTACCAGGGCCTCGAAAGCATTGGCATCATCTGGGCCGTAGAAAACATCGGCAAGTTCCCTGTTCAAAAAACTCGCTATCTGGAGCATCGCCGATTCGGCGAGTGCGGATCGCAGCATCTGCTGGACATCGGCCGTCTGGCCGGCAAGCAGAGCGAAATACGGGTTGTCATAATCCTCTTCGGACGTGAATTTCGGCATTATGGAAACATAGGAGTAGCCTTCTCGCTGAAATATCCTGGAAAGGTTTTCCGTGTGAAATCCACCGGTCATTATAAGAGCCGCCTCTCTTCCATCTGATGCCGGGGCAAAGCGCATGTTCCGGACAAAAGCTTCGTCCCTCTTGAAAGATATCTCGTAGAACCTTGTTATCTCTTCGCGATACCGGTCCAACCGCGTCACCTCCCGCGAAGGCCTTGACGTTATCCTGTATTTAGGAGCTTCCCTTTCGATAAATCTGAGAAAATTATGTATTTGAAAAGAATGTTCATTATCCCTGTAATAGGCATAGTCGTTCTTTGTAAGGAGTAATTCAAAAATATTCCCCATCAGCGCAAGGTTACGGGAAAGAAGATTAAGCTCACGTTCGGTATCGTTCCGGTAGAGCGGTTCTTTTATCTCTTCCTCAAGAGCGTCAAGCTCTTCCATTACATGAAAAGAGTCCACCGCCGCGAAAAGAGAAACATAAACTATATAACTTGAGAGCGCCGGATAATCCGAAGTCTCAAAACCGCATTCCCGGGCTTTGCGGAGAAGATAATCGTAAAAATCCTGCACGGCTATCCTTTTGGTCCTGAAAGCCACGGTCTTTGAGACCAGTTCATCCATCTCGCTGCGGGACAATATTCCCTTTATGCGGTCCACAAGCACGGACCTCTCGGCATTCGCCCTCCTGAAATCTACATCTTCTTCTTTTTCCATGGCCTGAGCTATCAGGTATAGATTAGGATATTTCTTTACCGAGATACCCCTGCTTCTGGCCTCGTAGATCAAAAAATCCAGATACTCCTTAAACTCCATATTGCCGGCTTTGTAGGTATTGTAAGCTGTGTCTATCTTAAGAAGCTCGGGAGAAAATATATGCCTCTTCAGGTTATTCATTGTGTGGCGCAGCTCGCTCAAATATCTGTCGACTTCTGCCTTGTAGGAAAGAGAATCCCTGTAAACCTTGAGGTTATTTAAATACAGTTCTCTGTCCTCTATGCCCCAGAGCCGGACATCATCAGGATTGTTTATGGCATAAAACTCCGCTCCGTTCACCTCGCCTCTTTTGACGAAATATTCTGCCACCTCTCTGCGTATTTCAGCCCCGGATATATTGGTAAAGACCGAGATATCATACTCCCCGGCTCCGCCTTCAAGGTTAAGCATATTGACGCCGTATTCCCGGTTTAGATATCCGATTATGTCGGCGATCTTTGATTGGGCGAAATAATTGCAGTGCGCGTCTTGTACATGTATTACTATGCGGTCCGAATGTCCCCTATGAACATGCCGCACTTCTCCGAGATGGGACGGAAGAGTAAAAGTCTCAACGTCAAGATGAGAATACTGACCGTCCGCGGCGGATGTCTCGAGAAAAGATCCCGCGTCGTATCCCTCGACAATTCCTTCCGCGGGAAACGCGATGCCTGAGGCAAAAAACACACCAGCAATAAAGCAAACACCTGCTTTCCGAAGAAATTTCAGGGCTTTTGAAATTATGTGCTTATTCGACAACTGTTCCATAACTACACCCTCACCTACTTACTTCTTTGGTTTTTAAAAGAAAAAAGTAAGTTTGCACAAAACAAACCAAACCCACCTCCCCCGGTGGAAACTAGGATCCTGTAAATCCTTACAGGCACTTTTGTTGACTCACATAAAGTTTGCCTGAAATTTGATCGAACTGCAATTAATTTTTCTAGATTTTTGAAACACTAACGGATTGAGACTCTGATCTTGTCGTTCAAGTTTGTCGGCAATAGCAAATAGTTGTGTTCCCTTATGTTCCTGATCCCGGAAAACATCAAGCCTTACAACTTAAACCTATAATTTTAAATAACTTATTACTTGTAAAGAGCGCCTCGCCCGCGGAGGTCAAACCATTACGCCGCTACCGCGAAGAGCCTCCCTATGTCGTTGTAATCTACTATACTACCCGTAAGCCGTATCATTCGAGGAATTACCGTTATGCTCAATAATTCTCTGCTCTTAAGCCGGGACAACAGTCCATCCGGGGCCGCCTGTCCGGTAAACAGCTTATAAGCGAGATTGAAAAGCCGGGCGGCTTCCTGGTCTTCGCGCAGGACGGCGACGCCCATGAGAGCCATAGCGTTAATGTTAACAAAGAACATAGACCTCTGGTCATCGGTACTCATCTGTTTTCCAGCTATTACCACAAAATCCTTACCGCTTTCTTTGCCCGTCTGACTCTGAAGGTTTTCGATATCCGGATCGGCGATGCTCGCGTCATCGAGAATTATGACTTTCTTACCTCGCGCCATGAGATATTCCGCCCTTTCCAGTATCTCATCACTTGAAGCGAATTCCTCAAGCCCTCTGCCGTCATTGAACATTTTCCTGAGCTGTTGTTTCAATATAGAGTACTGCCTCTGGAGCAGCGGATCTTCGGCCCTGCCCGCTATAGACTCAGTGAGATCCGTTCTCATCAAGACCACGATATCTGAAGTATCTATGGCCCCTTCGGGCTTGAGCATCATGTGATTGGAGATATCTTTCGTTAAAGATTCCACTCTTCTCGTGACATCCGCGGTACCTTCTCTTCTACTTTCCATGATACGCCCCTCATACACTTCCCTCTCAAGCTGGCTGGGTTCCCTGACAAAGTAAGAGGCCCCCAACTGGTTACATCTGGCATGGCTTGCGCCGGGGAAAGCGTCCGGATGGAACTTTACCAGAGCCGTCTGTATAAATTCGGACGCGTCCTTCATGGCGAATGTACCCGTTACATGGTCAGGGTTCGTTAGTCTGAATTTCGCGTTGACGTAAGGGTCCTCTTCAATAAGCTGTCTTATGACAGGATCTTCCATATCAAAAAGGTAATTACTCGCGACAGCAATATTTACCACACCGTGTGTTCTCTTGATCTTCGCGGCTTCTCTCAGCATATGGCTGAAAGGTATACCATCCCCGGGAAGAAGTATCATTATAGTGTCTTTGATCTTTTCCCAACTGGCCGCGTCCACAGCGTCCCATTGCTTGTGATCCAACGGCTGCCTGTCCGCTACCGCCATTGTCAAAAGCCCCTCTTCGGTGTTCTCGGGTACCTCAAATATGGAGCCGCGTTTATGTACCCAGCCTGAGACCGCCGTGCTGATAAAATCTTCACGGATAAGCTTTACCGCGTCTTTAAAATCCAGTACGGTCTCCTGAAGAGAGACACGCTCATCTGTGACCTCGTACTCCGCCACGGCGCTGCCGTCCTCTAATACAACACCGGCTTCGGCAAGCTCATAATCGGAATAAACTTCGAACCCCCGCCCATATCCTTCACTTTCAAGCCAGTCCCTCAATTCGCCGCTCCTATTCTCCCCCAATGTCTCAAGGTTCCTCGCGAGCTTTTTCCCGTTGATAGTGAGTACATCTTCCACGGCAAGAGCGATCGGATCATGCTCAAAGGGATGCATATTATCTGAATAAGCCACTATACGTCCCGTTTCACCTCTGTTTATGAGATCGGCCGCCTTTTCTGAATATCGACGCGCCATCCGGTAATCATACTCATTTGGCCTCAAACCCCTTCCTATATAACCGAATATTGTATGCCTCAGATCATCCCATGTAAGGCCTAGCCTCAGGGAAGGATCTTCCCACTCGGTGACAAGCATGGCGCATACGAATTCTGAAGCTCCCGCCAAACGCATATTCCCATGAATATCCAGTTCCGGAGCGGCTGATACTTTAGCGGCGATGATGGGGTTTTTTGCGACAAACTCATCCCAAAGCTCTTTTTCTTCTTTCGGGTTTATCGAGAATCCCTCAGAAACCGCGATATTGAGAGCCCCTTTATTTTCCAATATTTCCTTGGCCCTCAATACTATCTTGCGAATGGACACGGTCTTTTCAGGAATTATTGACATGACTGTATCTTTAACCGCGTCTACCTTTTGTCCGCCAACGGTTTCCCTTAATCTCTCGTCGTCCGCGGCCCTTCTGTCCGAAGCCGCGAGAGTAAGCCAACCCGCTTTCCGGCCCATTATCTCGCCCACAAAAACTTTTTTCTTCCGACCGGTAACCGCGGAGCGCCAAAAACGGTCCCGGATATGTTCGGCCGCGGTATTGTATCCAAGCATTTGCACCATAGCGTCCGCGTCTATACTTTTGGGGATGGCTATGTAAGCTCCGGGTTTCCCTTTTCTGAGCTGTGCCAGGTTCATGGCTACCTTACAATGGTCATCACCCCCGGTGACGATAACACCTCCGTACCCTTCGATATTCTTCATTGTCCGTACAAATTTATCTATGTCTTTCCTGAACGCGGGCCCCATCAGACGGTAGAGCTCGTCTATCCACTTTTGTTCCGGATCGGTCAATTCTTGCCAGTTATCCACCGTTTTAATTTTATCGAAGATCTGGTAGGTTTCCGGATCGGTATCTTTGTTCTTGTTTATCTCGGCCACTATCTTGAAAGGATCTTCCCGCGATGACTTGAGATCGGTCGAAGGCCTCTCTACCAGCCGGCCGGCCAGGGGGTCGTCTATCGGGATCAAAAAATCCTCAAGATTTTCAGACGCGAGGCCTGTAAACCCCTCCCTTATACCGACAACTTTCCATCCCAACTCTCTGAGCTCTTTTGATACCCCTCCCACTACAGTGTTAAGTCCGGCGCAATCACCCCCGCTCTGGGCAACAAGTATGGTCCTCCTCTTAATAGCCGCCCTGACATCATCTATGGGCCTAAGCTCATTAACCCTTTCTTCGGGAACTTCGGGGTTGGCGATATGGTACGCTTCATGCCGCACAAGGCTTATGAACAGATCATCGGCATTTTCCGAGCTCTCGAGCATGTTATAATACAACTCGTCCATGTAGATCGATTCCCTTCCGCTGTGCGTACTCGGATGCGCTATTATCCTGGCCTGGATCTCTCTCACTTTCTCTTCCCGAACAGGTTCCGTGAGCCCCTTTTCCGCCAAGGCTTCTCTATACAGCTCGGCGAATCTGTCCACCCAGCCCGGTATTGGATAAAGGCTGAGTTCCGTCTCTCTGGCCGAAAGTCTGACAAGTTTACTCTTGTCTGTTATAAGATCCCCCACACGCACAGGCTCTGCCTCCTTGATAGTTTCCCTGGTCGCTGAATTGAGTATCTCATGAAGATCTACCCCGAATTCATCAATACCCAGTTCAGCGTCCCCGAAACCGGCTAGAAAACCGGGCTTGGGATCCCTTTCTCTCGCCAAACGGGTCCTGAGAGCGGCGAATTCATTGCCGATGACTTCCAGAAGAGCGTCTATATCGACCTGCGGAAGACTATTTCTTGAATCAGGGTCCTGGGCTATTCCTCGGACCAGACTCTCAACCTCGGTTTCTATTCTAAGCTCGACGACGGGCCCGGGCCTATCTGTACCTTTTTCTTCCAGCACAAAATCCTCGATCTCACCAGCCAGAACAACCCGGTATGAACCTATACCCGCCTCCTCAAGCGCGGCTACATAATTGGAAAAATCGACTTGGGGAGATATCGTTTCAGAGTAGATCGTATCGTCATATATCCTGTTAACGTAAACACTGTCCGTAGGTATTACCACTCTGACAACGGGCACGGAACTTCGCGGGACGCCTGCCCTTATCTCACTGATCAGTCCTTTAAAGGCCGAAAGATGACAAGCGCCGAATCCGCCGCCGGCAAGCACGAAAACATTTCCCTCGAGATCCCTCAGAGAATAATCTCTAGCCCCTTGCGTTCTTGTTTTTCCCCTGTGGGCACTCTCACGGTCTCTGACAAAATTCGGCCACTTACTGTCACCTGGCTCTTCCTGTATTATGAGCTGTCCTCTATGTTGGGTATAGGAGGGGTATAAACTGGTCTCAAACTCGTACACACTGTCAAAAACCCCGGAGTCCAGAAGAACGTCAGCGCCTTTTCGGACAACCCGATTGGTGTCACCATGATCTTCTCCATCCGTTCCGGTATGTACCATTATTAGGACCGCGCCGGGCACCAAGTCTGCCACGAAAGGAGCGCTTTCGGTAACAGGCCTTCTATGCCTCGCCACTCTTCCGCGTCCGGTAGCGAGAAAACCGTCTTTTATCTGACCTTTTATTTCCTTTTCAATAGAGGTGACAGGAATGTTCAGGCCCAATTCCCGGGTCCGCGATACAATCTTACTGACCAAACCTTTAGCGTAAGCTTCCTCCCAGCCTCTGGCAAAATTTCCCGCCCGAGAATATTCCTCATTATATTCACTTAACAACTGCGTAATCAAGTAAGGTACCAAAGTACTGTCTGTTGTTTGAGGCGCCATGGCGAATCCCAGGCTTAGATCAGAGATCAGAAAAAGAGCGGCAACCAGTGTCGCGACAGTTCTAAGACCTTTATTTTTAAGTTTCTTTATATACATCATCCTCATCATACCTCTCCATTTTTAGACGTTTTTCAAGTGGAAAACGGCTGATCACTCCCAATTCATATAATAGCTTCTCACTATTTTATATGTTAACTAATTGGATTATAACAGATTAACCGCTACCTGTAAATGATTAACTATCTAACTTTTTTATTTTTAATAAAGGTGGGGATTTACGATATAAGATAACGATGCGTTAGCGATGGGACAACGCGGGAAAAGCCAATTTTCGGAAAACACGGGAAAAACCGAAGATCATGCCCTTATTAGGACCTCTCTCAACCTTTCGTATATAAGACTTATCTCCTGGTGATTGTAAGGTACTATAGGCAGAAGTCTTATCAGTTTATTGAGAGAAAAAATAACTTGACGCTCATCACCCTGGGCCATGTTTACGATGTCCCCGGGAGTCAGGTCAAAGACCTTTTCATCCTGACCCTGCTGGAGGCAAAGTTCCCTGTATCTACGATACGTTTCCATGACAAATTCACTTTTTTCGTTCATTGAAGTGTCAGCTGCTATTAACGCTAACCTGAGGCCGAGAACCATACTTCTGGCCACACCACCTTGGTCAAAATTCAAACCGAACGGTGATATTATACTTTTCACAGGAGTTTCTCCGGCCCATCTCCGGTTTTTACTGTGAGGCAGGGCCTCCCCCTTAAGTACAGGGAACAGAGTAACTGTATTGGCCCTTGTGCGGCGAGGTACGCTCAATGCTTCCGGAAGGGGCTTTGTGACCAATCCATAAGGGTCGGGGGCCCCCTCCGGACGGTCCAGAGAATACAATTCGACAAAACCGTGGGGAGATCGCTGAAAAGCCTCAATAATATCCCGAGCCTTGTCTTCTCCTATATGCTCAACCCATTCAAGCGGTATCCTTAAAAGAATACCGGGAAAACTTTCTCCGAGTAAAGAGCCTCGTATAAAATCTTCATTATCTTCTATATAAGTAATTAGATTTTCCGGGCTTATAA
>SLID01000101.1 GCA_007135805.1 Candidatus Omnitrophota bacterium
GGTGTGTTGTATTCATTGCCCTTACATATTCGTTGATGTGTTATGTTACGGGCCGGGCTGATATAAGCGGATACCTGCACCTTTTTTTCGTTCCGGGCGCGGGCGAGCTTACTGTTTTCTGTTCCGCCCTCGCCGGGGCGGCTCTGGGTTTTCTCTGGTACAATGGACACCCCGCTACGGTTTTTATGGGAGATACCGGGTCATTGTCGCTCGGTGGAGCCATAGCGATAGTAAGCGTATTGATCAAAAAAGAGGTGCTTTTGATCATCGTCGGCGGAGTTCTGGTGGTTGAGACACTTTCGGTCATGCTTCAGGTCTTTTCTTTCAGGACCCGGGGTAAGCGGATATTTCTCATGGCGCCGATACACCACCACTTTCAAAGGAAGGGCTGGCACGAGTCCAAGATCACGGTCAGGTTCTGGATAGTGGCCGCAGTGCTCGCGTTGATAGGTCTTATGGCGCTCAAAGTCCGCTGATCATCTACTTATCCGCCAAAAGGCGGCGTTTCCAGCCCGAACAAAGCAGTGGTGTCAGGCAGTGTAGCTGTACCTGTACGTTCCAGGATAGTTTCAGCGGTTTTTGTCGTACCGATTCCGATACCGGGCAGCGTAAGGCGCCCGGGGACAGGGGTGAAAATGGAATTTGAAGGCAAAAAAGTGCTTGTTGTGGGATTGGGGTTGAGCGGTTTTTCAGCAGCGGCCCTTCTCGCCCGTGAGGGAGCCCGGGTAAAGGTCACCGAATCCGGCGATTCCGATGCCGTGGCCGCTAAACGTGATATCCTTGCCGGCAAGGGGATAGAGGTAGAGACAGGTGGGCATACGAAAGGATTTTGCCGGGGAAATGATCTTATCGTCATGAGTCCCGGAATACCGGCAAATCATCCCGCGGGCGCTTTTTTCGCGACCAAAGACGTGCCTGTAATAGGAGAGCTTGAACTGGGATATCTTTTTTGCCAGGCCCCCATCATCGCGGTCACCGGAACGAATGGAAAAACAACAACCGTGTCCATGCTTGGGAAGATCTTTGATCGGGCTGGAAGGTATCCCGTTGTATGCGGGAATATGGGGAAACCGCTTTCAGGAGAGGTAGACGGGATAGACCGGAGTAACGTGGTGATAGCTGAGGTAAGTTCTTTTCAGCTTGAAACAACGAAGACTTTCCGGCCCCGTGTCGCGGTGCTCCTTAATGTCAGTGACGATCATTACGGGCGGCACGGTAACATGGAAAATTACAAAAGACACAAATTCAAAATATTTTCCAACCAGTGTTCTTCGGATCGGGCCGTACTGAGGAGCGATCTGGCCTCTGAACGGTCTATCGCCGGGCTGAAAAGCAAGGTGGTGTTTTTTGGGGGGCCGGGGGCGAGGTACCGGGCCGAGGATGACAGGGTGATGTATGTTTCGGGAGGAAAAGAACAAGTTTTTTTGACATCTGAACATAGCGGCCTTGAAGGGCGGCATAATATGGAGAATGCGGCTTGCTGCGCCCAGGTAGCTGAGATATGGGGCATAAGCGCTGATATAGTCAGAAGCGCCCTGGAAAATTTTTCTCTGCCACTTCACAGGTTCCAGCGCCTGGGATGTGCCGGGGGAGTATTCTTCATAGATGACTCAAAAGCGACCAATGTGGACGCCGCGAAAAGGGCCCTTGAGGCCGTGGACGTCCCGGTTGTGCTCATAGCGGGGGGAGAGGATAAATTAGGAGATTACAGCGTGCTTATTGACCTTGCGGAAAAAAAGATCAAAGCCATGGTCGTTCTGGGAGAGGCGAGGCGGAAGATAATGGACGTGTTTTCCGATAGGGTCGAAGTCCATGAGGCCCTCGACATGTCCGATGCCGTCAAAAGGTCTGTTTCTATTGCCGGTGAGGGAGGCACAGTGATGCTTTCACCGATGTGTTCCAGTTTTGATATGTTCGATAGCTATTCGCATCGTGGAGAGGTTTTCAGGCGGGAAATAGAAAAATTGTGCGGCCCCCTATACCGGGGGATAAAGAAAATATGAAAAAAGACGCCAAAATAGTACTGTTACTGGTCTCGGCCCTGCTCATGACCGGCGCTGTGGCAGTGTATTCCTCAAGCGCGGTGCATGCTTATCAGAGGTACGGCGATAGTATGTACTTTTTCAAGAGACATGTGTTTTTCATTTTTACCGGGATCGTGGCCGCGCTTATCTGTATGAAGGCCAGGCTACGGGCGCTGTCCGGAAATTCGAGGTGGATACTCGCGGCCTTTCTTGTGTTGCTTTTTCTGGTGCTTATCCCGGGTATAGGCGTCGCATCAGGAGGGGCAAGAAGATGGATAAGGGTTTTGGGACTTGGGTTCCAACCGTCCGAGGGAGCCAAGATCGCTTTGATCATTTACATCGCCGATTTTACATCCAGGAAACGGCACGTTCTGGGTAACTTTGCCGGCGGTTTCCTTCCGCCGGTCGCTGTCACTTTGTTGATGGCGTCGCTTGTTTTGGCCCAGCCGGACATGGGGACCGCGGTGTCCATTGTTTTTATAGGATTTTTAATGCTTTTCTGTTCAGGGGTCAAGTTAAGGCATATAGCCGCGATTTCCGCTCCGGTGATACCGGCTCTTATTCTGGCCGTACTCATGAAACCCTACCGCATGAGGAGGGTAGTAACCTTTCTTGATCCCTGGAGCGACAGGACCGGAGCGGGTTTCCAGCTGGTACAGTCTTTTATCGCTCTCGGTTCCGGGGGTATCGCGGGGGTGGGGCTCGGGCAGTCAAAACAGAAACTTTTTTATCTTCCTGAAGCTCATACCGATTTCATTTTTTCCATAATAGGTGAAGAAACGGGTTTTATCGGGGCTACTTTGGTACTTATGACCTTGACGGCGCTGATATTCTATATTTTCCGCATAGCCATGAGAATAGAGGAAAGATTTTCCTCGTCCGTGGTGATGGGGGTGGGTATAATGATATCCTTCGAGGTTCTGGTCAACGTGGGCGTTTCAACGGGCCTGTTGCCTACGAAAGGGTTACCCTTGCCCTTCCTGAGTTACGGGGGAAGTTCCATGTTATTTAATCTGGCCGCGATAGGGCTTATTCTTAACATGTCCCGGCTCAGTGAAAAAGGGGCTTGATGTGTAAATGCCCGGGGTCTCCGGTTAAGCGCGTATACCTGCGGTCGCGGTTCAGATAAAAGGAGCAAGGGATAGGTTTTTTTGAGTCCCAGTAAGCAGTGCTTTGCGGACAAAGGACAGAATATGAGGTACAGAAAGTCCGGGAGACCCCGAGTCGATGATATAAAGGTGATGCTCGCGGCCGGCGGATCCGGGGGGCATATTTTTCCATGTGTATCACTCGCCTCGGAACTGGAAAAAGCCGGGGTAAAAAAGCTTTTTTTTGTTTCAAGCAAAAGGCAGCTTGACCGGAACCTCCTGAAGGATATACGGTATCCATGTAATTTTTTTTCAATTAACCCGATGCCGTCATCATTTTCTGTTAAGGGTTTCGCGGTTTTCGGTTTCAAATGCGTTACCGACCTGATAAGGTCTTTTTTTGTGGTTTTAAGGGTAAGGCCGGATGTTGTCGTGGGATTCGGAGGGTATTCTTCCGGGACCATCTCACTTGCGGCCAAGCTCTCGGGCGCGGCGCTTGTAATACATGAACAGAACGTAGTGCCGGGTAAAGCGAATGTCATTCTCAGCCGGTTTGCTGACAAGATAGCGCTGAGTTTCAGCGGACCCGTTCCGGGCCTGGAACGGTTTTCCGCGAAAACCGTTTTTACGGGCAACCCTATAAGGGCCGATATCCTGTCCTCTGATCGTCAGGGTTCCGCCTCTCGTCTGGGTATCCCCTGGGACAGGAGTACGGTGCTTGTTATGGGGGGCAGTCAGGGGTCGAGATTCCTTAACCGGGAGCTTTCTGAAGTGGCGCTCAAAGTCAAAGAGAGGAGAGGAGACACCGTACAGTTCGTTCATATAACTGGAAGGGGCGAGGATAACAAAAGTGTCGCCGAGTTTTACGAGAAAAACGGGATACCCGGAAAAGTGTTCTCTTTCATGGAACGGATAGATGACGCTTACGCTGTAAGCGACATTGCTGTATCCCGCGCAGGAGCCGCCGCGATATTCGAACTTGCTTATTACGGAAGACCCATGATACTGGTGCCTTACCCGTCATCCGGCAACAGCCAGATATCGAATGCCCTTTTCTTCGCGTCACGAGGGGCCGCGCTTTGCAGACAGGAAAAAGATCTTTCTCAGGAAACCCTAACCCATGATATACTTGAGATACTGGATAACCCTGATAAATATGCCGCTATGAGGGAGGCGGCGCTTAAATTGGCTTTACCGCATTCTGGTAGGATCCTGGCCGAAGAGGTTATAGCTTTGGCTGCCCCGGCTCGTTATAGGGATCCGTGTCGGAACGGCTCCGGCGGGGAATGCGGGAACTTAAATTCAAAGACATGAGCAGGAACATTTTCAGGAAAATTCATTTTGTAGGCGTGGGAGGCATAGGCATGAGCGGCCTTGCCGATATACTGGCTGACAGGGGAGTGGATGTTACCGGATCGGATACCCGCAGCAACAATCTCACAGATATGCTTTCTTTAAAAGGAGCCTGTATCTGTCGGGGGCATCACGCGTCAAATGTCCCGCCCGATGCCGATCTTTTAGTAAGGTCGGCATGCATAGGAAAGGATAATCCTGAAATAATAGAGGCCAGGTCGAGAGGGATCAGGGTCATATCCCGCAGCGAGATGCTTAAGTTCGTGTTGGGCGAATACGGCAGGTCGGCGGGGGTTACTGGAACTCACGGCAAGACTACCACCAGCGGCGCTGTATCATATATCGCTGATGCCGCGGGCATAGACCCGACACTTGTCATAGGCGGTGAGATGCCGAGGTTCGGAGGTAATTCACGTTCGGGCAGAGGAGATCTGATAGTGGCGGAAGTGGATGAAAGTGACGGGCTTTTCAGGGAGATATCCGTGACTCACGCCCTGGTCACTAATATTGAGCGCGAGCACATGGAGAATTACGGAACAATGCGGAACTTGACGGACGCTTACCGTTCGTTCATCGAAAATATCCCCCCACAGGGTGTTCTTGTTTTTAACGGTGATGACGGCGTGCTCGCAGGCCTTTCCGGACGCGCCCGCTCCGAAAAAATAAGTTACGGTTTTTCTGAAAAGTGTGACGCTTCATGCAGGATACGCGAGTATCGCAGCAGAATAGAGTTCGACATGTTTTTTCGCGGTAGACCGGTGGGTACGATCAGGAGTCCGCTTGTGGGTATACATAACGCCGGAAACATTCTGGGCGCGGCGGCGTTATGCCTGGCCCTGGGTATAGACAAGAGAGACGTTCTGAAAGGCGCGGAACTTTTCAGCGGTGTAAAGAGAAGGTTTGATACAGTGGGTAAGGTGGGCAATATTAGGGTTATCGAGGATTATGCGCACCACCCCACTGAGCTTCGGTCGGTCATAAAGGCTGCAAAAGACTTTTCCCGGGGACGTGTTCTGGCTGTTTTTCAGCCGCACCGCTATTCCAGGACGCTGGATCTGGAGTCCGAATTCTCCGAATGTTTTTACGGATCGGATGTTTTTTTTCTTACGGATATTTACTCGGCCGACGAGGACCCGTCTGCCAGTCCGGGGATAGCGAGGCTTTTTGATTCCATAGATAAAAGCAGGTTCGAGATCGCCAGGATGGTAAAAAAAGAAAATGTTACGGAAGAATTATGCGAAATTGTCCGGGAAGATGATGTTGTGTTGGTGCTCGGCGCGGGGGACATAAGGGACATATCCCCGGGCCTGACCCAGGCCATAAGAAAAAGGTACGGGAGTGCCGTAAGCAATGCGACTTGATACCGTTCGTGGATTGGAAAAAATAAGCCGGGAATGCCGGAGCGTCCTGATGAGGGACCATGAGATGAGGCGCCGGGGGACCATAGGGATCGGTGGTCCCGCGAAAGTCTGGTATATGCCCCTGTCGGAGAACGAGTTGGAAAGGTCTTTGAAACTTATTATCAAGTCAGGGGAAAGATTCTTTATTTCCGGTAACGGGTCAAATGTCCTTTTTCCCGATGAAGGTTTCAACGGGGTTGTTGTCCGCCCCGGAGAGCAACTTTCCCGGTGGGAATACTCGGAGAGAAGATTGACAGCGTCTTCGGGGATGAGTTTTTCCAGTATCCTGGGAGAATGTGTTAAACGCGGCCTTTCGGGTCTGGAGTTCATGGCCGGGATTCCCGCTACAGTGGGAGGCGCGGTAAAGAACAACGCGTCCTCTTACGGCGGGGCGGTAATTGACGTGCTTGAAAAGATACTGGTCCTGGACGAACTGGGGAACAAGGTATGGTTGTCAAGGCCTTGTCTTGACGCCGGCTACAGGAAACTTAGGTGGCCCGGCGGCGGGACGATATTGCGAGCGGTATTCTCTCTTAAGGAAACTTCCCCGAAAGAAGTAGCCGGAGCGGTAAAGACGGCTTTATCCCAAAAGTTAAGCAGCCAGCCCTGTGAGAAAAGAACTCTCGGATGTGTTTTTAAAAATCCCGTCACCGGCCCGCCGGCCTGGAAACTTATCCATGAGGCCGGGATGAGAGACGAAAGAGAGGGCGGGGCCGCCGTTTCCGGAAAACACGCTAATTTTATAGTGAACGAGGGCAACGCCACAAGCCGGGACGTCAGCTGCCTTGTGGAAAAAATAAAGTCTGGTGTGGAAAAGAAATTCGGCGTTCGCCTTGAGGAAGAGATCGAGATACTTTAACAGCGTTTGGAAGGTCACCGTTTAAGGGTAAAAATGGGAGCATTAGATATTTTTAACCGTTACAGGATAGGGGTTTTGGCCGGAGGGATCTCTTCAGAGAGGGAAATAAGCCTTAAAAGCGGCGAAGCTGTATTCCGCGCTCTGAGTGGTCTCGGCCTTGACGCTGTTCTCATAGACGCTGAAAAAAGAAGTTTCCTGGACCAGCTGAAAGGTCTCGGTGTAAACCTGGTTTTTATAGCGCTTCACGGAAAGTTCGGGGAGGACGGTGAGGTCCAGCGGATACTCGAAAGCGCCAACATTCCATACACAGGGTCAGGACCCGGGCCTTCGAGCCTGGCCATGGATAAGTTCAGCTCAAAAAAGAAATTTGAGGAAGCCGGCCTCAGGGTGCCTGCCTGCGCGCTGATCTCGAATAGTTTCGATACGGACCCAGGGGAAAGCGATAGCTTTTCCGACGATCCGATAAAAGTTGTTGTCAAGGCGGGCCTGAGTGCCCCGTTCGTCGTAAAACCCAGGAGGGAAGGGTCCAGCATGGGGCTTTCGGTCGTTATGTCGGATGACCGGCTCGAGGAAGCGGTGGCCGCCGCGCGGGTCTTCGGAGAGGATGTCCTGATAGAAGAGTTTGTGCCGGGCAGGGAAATAACCGTCGGAGTGCTTTCAGGAAAAGCTCTGCCGGTCGTAGAAGTCGTGCCCCGGGAGGGTGTATATGATTTCACTTCGAAATATATCTCGCCATGCACGGTGTATGAGGTGCCGGCCGGATTAGCCCCCGAAACCCTTACCAAGGCGGAGAACTGCGGGTTAACAGCCCATAATGCCCTGGGATGCGGCAGTTTCTCAAGGGTAGATATGCGGATGTCAGGTTCGGGCGAGTTGTTCATACTGGAGGTGAACACGGTCCCGGGGCTTACTGAAAAAAGCCTTCTTCCCATGGCCGCTCTGGCAGATGGAGTTGATTTCAGCGAGTTATGTGTTAAGATGTTGGCTAGCGCCCTGGCCGTTTAGATCGGTGTTCGGGAGGGATAATGAAAAATAAGACTATGAAGATATGGGGGTACAAATTGGCCAGAAAGAACAAGTCGGTGAAGCCTGTCAGAAAAAAACGTAAAAAGACCGCTGAAAGACATCTTATTCTTCCGGGTAAGATCCTGCCTTACGCCGCCGTCACCGCGCTATCCGCAGGTTTGGTTATTTTTTTCGGAATGATGGCTCGTAACTATTTCACGATGAGCGATACTTTCAGCGTTAAAAGGGTAACCGTCAACAAACCATCTGCCCAGGGTTTTTACGATGTGGAATCGGAACTGGAGGACAGGTACATGGGACGCAACATATTTTCCGTGATACCGTCGCAGGTAGAAATGCTTCTCAGGGAAGACCATTCCCACCTCCAGATGGTAAGGGTCAGGCGTGTGTTTCCCGACACGATAGACGTGGACCTGGTCCCAAGGGAAAGTTTTGCATGCCTGGATACGGCGGGCGGGGTAGTCGTGGACAGGGAAGGCATGATACTTTCCGTCGGAGAGATACCGGAAGGAATAGTAAGGGTTAAAGGCGCGAGTTTTTTCCCTTCCAGGCCCAGGCCCGGCAATATGGTCACTGAAAAACACGTCAAAGACGCCCTTGCGTTGATAGATGACATATTTAAAAAGACATTTCTCGGCCGTGAGGACCTTGGAGTTGTCGATGTTTCTGACCGTAATAACATCTCGGTCACGGTAAGAGGCGTACCCGTTAATATGGGGAGTGACGCTTTCGCCCGCAAGATAGTTACGCTCGGAGAAATATTCGGTGACCCCAGGATAAATCCCGACGGCATTCAGTATATCGATCTTAGGTTCCGGGATCCCGTTTACTCGTATAAACGTAATTAGCCCTAACAGAGGGTTTTTCAGCCGGGCCCCCGTGGTCGCGGGCAGCCTCAAACGAAAGGTATTTCCGACCGTGAGATGGTAATGTGGGCAGGAGGCCATGACTAACAACAAGACTTTTGCAGTGATGGATGCCGGTGCCGAAGAGATCTTTGTCTTGGCCGCGAGCCGGTCGAAGAACGGCGACCATACTTTAGAGGGATTCAACAGGGTCCCCCGGGCAGTGTCACCTGGAGACAAGGACGGCGGTCTTTATCCGCCTGCTGAGAATGTAAGAGAGGCCCTCGACGGCCTTTCCAGAAAAACCGGAAAAAGATTCCACAAGGTCTATGCCGGCATAAGTTCGCCTTCTGTAAAGGTAATTTCCTCGTCAGGTTCCGTTCTGATCTCCAGGTACGGAAGGGAAGTCAACTTCCGGGACATCAGAAAATGTATTGATATAGGGTCCCTGTGCCGAATCCCCCTCGATCGTGAGGTGCTTCACAAAATAGTCACGGGGTTTTCCGTAGACGGTGAAT
Source organism: Candidatus Omnitrophota bacterium (assembly GCA_007135805.1). Lineage (GTDB taxonomy): Bacteria > Omnitrophota > Gorgyraeia > Tantalellales > Tantalellaceae > SLID01. The sequence goes on from SLID01000101.1 coordinate 9,114, forward strand.
CGCCGATACGCGATCCGGAAGGGCTTGAGGCGATGAAACTCGGTGTCAACGTCAATATGCTGACCATAAACGCGACGACTTTGGGAAACATGTCCAGGGTCATATCCCGGGCCGGCTATATACCCGCGGGTTTTGTTTTTTCACCTTTTGCCTGCTCATTCCGGGTATTCGCGGAAGAGGACAGGATGGACAGGACAGCTTTTATAGTACCTCATCGTAAGAGGACAGAGATCCTGCTTTTTTCTTTCGGCGACCTTGAAGATTGCAAAGTACTGGATCGTTCGATCGAGGACAGCGCTAATACGCCGGGTTATTCTGACGCGGATGAAAAATACGGGTGGCTGGCCGAAGAGATAACCTCTATGAACGGATGGCGGAAAATGAGAAGGATCGTTATCCCGGGAGCCAGGTTCCCGTCTGAAGAGTTCATGCGATTCATGGAAACGACTTTCGGGATGCCCTTGCGGGTGGGTTTTCCTTCAGCGCGCCCCTTTGAGGGCCTTCCCGAAGATGCCCCCGGATACGCCGCCGCGCTCGGGATCCTTGACCATCTCCGGAACGAGGCGCAAGGGATGTCCGGACGCGGGTCTCCCGCGAAGAGATTGTTTCATCAAGTGGCGGGTTTTCTTGACGAATATTTCTAACCCGTACATATTTTTGCCGAAAGACATTCGGCCGAGGCAAAAGGGCTTTGTCACCGGGCCCGACGGTTGACACCCCGCTTGGTTTATGTTAACTTTAGCTGAAAAATATTATACGGTCCGGGTTAAAGAAGGGCGCTATGAGCACAAATAAAGACCAGATAACCATAATCGGTTGCGGCAACATGGGCGGAGCCATTGCCAAAGGTATAGCGGCCCGTGAAGAAGGGGCAACTATCCGGGTGTTTCTTTATGACAGGGACCAAAACAAAGCGGCGGAACTTTCTTCAGAGACAGGTTACCCCAATATAGATATGCCGCGAATAGCGCAAGACTCGGGATTACTTGTTTTGGCTGTAAAACCGGGGGATTTCGGGGATCTTGCCGCTTCCATATCGCCAAACTTAAACGGCCAGGCTGTGCTGTCGGTCATGGCCGGGGTAAGTATAAAAGACATAGTATCCCGTCTCGGTAAAGACCTCGCCGTTGTCCGGGCTATGCCTAACGTAGGAGCTTTTGTCCAGGATTCTGTTACATGTCTCGCGTGTAACGATAAAGCGCGTAATGACGGGTTTTTAGACAAAGCGAGACATGTCTTTTCAGGGCTCGGAAATGTTTTTGAGGTAAATGAAGGTGACATGGACCTCGTAACCGCTGTATCGGGAAGCGGTCCGGCGTACCTTTTTTATCTGGCAGGCAGTATGATTGATTCGGCCGTTAAAAACGGTATGGATGCCTCCATGGCTAATGAACTGGTCTCCGGAACCTTACGCGGAGCGTCCGAGATGCTGAAACGATCCGGGCGGTCCCCCGGGGAGCTTATTGAAATGGTGGCTTCCAGAGGCGGTACTACGGAAGCCGCGCTTTCGGTTTTCGAGGACCGCGGTTTCAATAAAATGGTGGACGAGGCCATTAGAAAGGCGAAAGAACGTTCTCTGGAGATCTCAAGAGAGGGGGAGATATGTTCGTGATAGCTGAACTCATAAGGAGCCTGGCTCTTTTGTTGTCCCTTGTTTTTAATGTTCTGTATTTCCTGCTTATCATAAGAATACTGCTTTCCTGGGTGGATCCGGACCCATACAATACCATCGTACAGGTTATTTACAGGATCACCGAACCCATACTGATCCCGTTCAGGCGTTTACCTCTCCAGGCGGGAGGTTTTGATTTTTCTCCCATACTGGCTTTCATCGTACTCAGTGTATTGAGGAATTTTCTGGTAAATGTGCTTCTTCAGATGGCCCGGGCCATAAGCTGAAGAAGGGGGAGCGCCAGCCATGAGGGTCGAGGTGAAGGTGTTCCCGGGAGCGTCCCGGGAGAGGGTCACGGAAAAGGACGGAAAAATAAAAGTCTATGTGACTGTGCCGCCCGAAAGAGGCAAAGCCAACGCCCGGGTCATAGAGCTTATTGCGGACCGGTACAAAATACGTAAAAGCGGCATAAGGATACTGCGCGGCGCGTCTTCGCGCGAAAAGACCCTGGAGGTTGACATTGACTGAGAAAAGGACCGGAGGAAAAATAGGCATAATAGGAGGGAGCGCCCTCTACTCCATGAAGGGGCTTGAAATAACGGACAGCCGTAAAGTTTACACCCCGTTCGGAGAACCGTCCGATGAAATGGTATCGGGCCGTCTCGGAGGCAGAGAAGTGCTTTTCATGCCGCGGCATATGAGGAATCACAGTCTTCTTCCCACGGAGATAAACTTCAGGGCGAATATTTACGCTTTCAAAGTCATGGGAGCCGACAGCATATTGTCTGTTTCAGCTGTAGGAAGCTTGAAAGAAGAGATAAGGCCGATGGATGTGGTGCTGGTGGACCAGTTCATCGACCGGACCAATCAGGGGAGATCCACGACTTTTTTCGGGGACGGCCTTGTAGCCCACATAGCGTTCGCCGAACCGGTCTGCGTTTGTCTGAAGGAAACGGTTTACAGGTCTAATAGGGGACTTGATGTAAAGATACATGACGGAGGCACGTATGTGAATATGGAAGGTCCGGCTTTTTCAACAAAAGCTGAATCCTTCCTTTACAAAAGCTGGGGCGCGGATGTCATAGGCATGACCAATATACAGGAAGCACGGCTTTCAAGGGAGGCCGGTATATGTTACGCGACCATTGGCCTGGTAACAGATTACGACTCATGGAACCCGGCTTCCGGCGTGGATACGGTATCGGGTGACATGGTTCTCGCTAATCTCAAAAAAAACGCTTATACGGCCGGGGAAATGGTCTTAAATACAGTGAATAATATGCCCGATGAACGCGCCTGCGGGTGTAAGGATGCTCTGCGGGACGCCATTTTCACTGAAAAAGCGTCTGTGCCGAGGGAAACATTTGAACGGTTAGGGCCTATCATCGAAGGGTTTATCTAAAAATAATACAAGGCGGAATATGAGCAAGAAAGGCGA
>SLID01000097.1 GCA_007135805.1 Candidatus Omnitrophota bacterium
CGGCCGCCGTGAACCGGACGCCTCGGAAGAAGAGTTTATGGAAAACCTGAGGGCTAAGATCTTGGACGAAAATAAGATGCTGCGGGATGATAAGGAGCTGATAAAAGAGGCGGTACAAGCCGCGAAAGAAAGAGGTTACTACGCGAGTTCTTTGCCTGTTCTCAAGGAAAGGGTAAAGACGGGGCATGAAAAAGGGATGTTGAGTTATCTGAAAGATGTTATTGAGGGGAAACAGATATCCTCGGGTCCCTGGGATGAGGAGAAAGCCGAGAGAGCCGCGAAGATGGCGGATACCGCCCGTGACGCCGGGTTAAGAATACCTACGCATCCTGATACGCGCTACAGGCTGCTTGTGACTTCAGAGTTTTTTGCCGGAGGGGAACTCAGGCGGCACCGGGCGGATTATGGGGACAGGTTCGATATTGAGAGCGTAAGCGCTTCTAACGACGAACAGTTCACGGAAAAGGTGATACGGCTTTCGCGCGGGCAAGAAAAGAGGTCCGTAGCGCTTGTTCCCGATACCCTTACTCAAGATCAGCTTCGGAGGATAGCGGGTGCCGGAATAAAGATAGTAAGAACCGACGTGCATACCCTCCTGAAAGCGAGGTATGACAGCCGGGAAGAAAGAAGCTCTTTTCAGGTGGATACTTATGCCATTATGCTTCTTGTCCGAAAAATAGATGAGAACACTCCGGAGAATTCCCCCCTGTATGAGCTGCTGAATTTTTATGTGGGAAGACTCTTTTCGTTTGATGGTGAAATAGATATAAAAGACTACCTCCAGGGTCTTGCCTTCAACAGGGTCGTGGTTCTGCTGAGGGGTGTTCTCGCTTACCACCGGGCGGAACCGTTCAGAGTACCCGAATACGAGATAGTCTCCGCGACGCTTATCTCAGCATAAGAACTTGAGATCTTGAATCCTGCTTGAATCTTGTCCCGGGTACTCCGCTGACCTTGTACCGGGTACGAGGCCAGTTGCCAAAGTGTCCCCTCGTTAACCGGTACCAGGTGAGCCTTCCAATTTTCTTTTTGGCGTGTATAATGCTGAAAAGGAGGTATCGGTCATGAAATATCGAAAACTTGGTCTTTCCGGTCTGGAGGTTTCAGAGATATGTCTCGGGTCATGGGTTTTCGGCGGAGATCACTGGGGAGAGGTCGATGACAAGGTTTCGGAAAGTGTCGTAAGAGCGGCCATGGACCTCGGCGTAAATTTCATAGATACGGCCCCGATCTACGGGTCGGGAAGGGCGGAAACCGTTATCGGCAAGGCGCTAAAGGAAAGGCGGGACCGGGTATTTCTCGCGACAAAGTGCGGCCTTAAGGTCGGAAAGCAGGGTATAGAGATGGATCTTAGCGCGAAATTCATAAGAGAGGAAATAGAGAACTCTCTTAAGCGCCTTCAGGTGGAGACAATAGACCTTTACCAATGCCACTGGCCCGATAACAATACACCTTTCGATGAGACTTTTACTGAATTGAATAAACTTGTCAAGGAAGGTAAGGTCAAGCATATAGGCATATCCAATTTCGATGAAAGGCAAACCATGGCCGCGTCCGATAGGTCGGAGATAATAACGAACCAGGTACAGTACTCTCTGCTCGACAGAAGGATCGAGGATAAGCTTGTCCCGGCGCTGAAGGAAAGAAACATCTCTATCCTCCCCTACGGTGTTCTCGGAGGCGGGATATTGACAGGTAAATACCGCACACCGCCTGAGATAAGGCCCGGTGAAGTTAAGGATTTTTTCTACCAATTCTACAAAGAGCCCCAATGGTCCGGAGCTATGAGGCTGTTGTCATTGATGGACGAGGTGTCACAAAAACACGGCGCTTCGCCTTCGCATGTCGCGATAAATTGGATATTGTCGCGTGAAAACGTGGCAAGCTGTATAGTCGGATGCCGCAACCCCCGGCAGCTCGAAGAGAATCTTAAGGCGCTCGACTGGCAGCTTTCGGAAGAGGATGTAAGGGAACTCAACGAAGCCAGCCTGAAAGTGTCGGCGAGCTCTTAGTGTGGAGCGTTAAGAGAAAAGCAGTGAGGAGAAAGAAATCGCTAAAACATCCCGCAATTGCATGACGGGCGGGAGAAGCTCAGGATGCGGCAAGAAAAGGTAAATCACCCGGAGCGCGCGGGGCCATAACGCGATAATATGTTTTTTGACTAAAGACTCACGGTTCCCGATCGGATTATTTCGGAAAAGTATCGGGCGGAGGGGCGTACAGTCCGTTCAAGCGTGCCGAAGTTGACGTCTACAAGGCCGAATTTTTTACTGTAGCCCGAATCCCACTCAAAATTATCCAGCAAAGACCAGTGCAGGTAACCTATTAACGGCAGACCTTCTTTTACCGCTTTCAGCGCAGCGGCAAGATGTTGTTTTATGTATTTCTTTCTTCTTTCATCATCGGACGTGGCGATGCCGTTCTCGGTTATCATAATAGGCAGGCGATATTTTGAAAATGCTTTGATAGTTTCGTATAAACCTTCGGGATAAACTTCCCATCCCATATCGGTTATTTCACGTTGTCCCGCCCGGGGAGGGGGAGAAACAACTTCGCCGAAAGGATCTTTCAATATGTTAAGGTTCCCGCGAATAAATTGTCTGAAATAATAATTGAGGCCTATAAAGTCAAGCGTGCGAGAGGCCGCAAGCTTCTCTTTAGGGAACATGTCGAAATTGACCTGTCCGCGCGTTAGGGACGAAATGAAGTTGAAATTATGGAACCTGCTTCTAAAGGCGCATGCCGCGCGGTCGGACGCCGAAAAAAGAGATTCAGGATGAAAAGCGGTTACCGCTTTAGCTACGCCGATCCGGGTTTTTCCTCCGGAAAGTTCTTTCATAGCCGGATAGGCAAGCGCGTGGGCCTTAAGCATGTTTATTAGAACGGTCACGGCCTCATCGAAGTTTTTCCGGCATGGCGGCCACTGGGCCCAGAAATATGCCAGTATGGCGAGTATATTGGGTTCGTTTAATGTTATCCAGTATTTCACCCGGCCTGAGAGTTCCCCTGCGGCTCTTTCGGCGAACCGGGCGAAGATCTCGGGCGACTCGGGGTTCAGCCATCCTCCTTTGGCGGAAAGCCAGAGAGGAAGAGTGAAGTGATGCAGCGTAAGTATGGGTTCTATATTTTTTTCAAGAAGGGAATCA
>SLID01000087.1 GCA_007135805.1 Candidatus Omnitrophota bacterium
ACAGCTGGACGCTGCTTACCATGACGGATCTTGTAACGGGTATGGTAACGGAAGTTACCGCATACCACGCTTCCGGGGCTGTAAGTGAAGCGCTGATAAGTGACGCCGCGGGTAATGAGCTGGCGAGAATAACGTATGAAGACGCGGATGCGCGTAACGAGTTTGGTTTTATGGCGAGTCAGGAAATACTTGACCCGGACGCGGATGATTTTGGTGTTACGTATACGTATACTTGGGATATAGATGCTATGGAAGTTACTGGAGTTACCGATCAGGATCCGGCGGTAATATTTGTGTGGCAGGCCGGTAGAGACAGTGAAGGTAATTACATTTTGGGTGATGTGATAAGCGAGACGGTGGAAGGTGAGACTCGTAAAGAGTTTGAGTTTGAAGTGCCGGCCGCGGGTCAGGTTACGATGACCGAATCGGTATGGGACGCGGATGCCGGCGCGTGGAGCGCGATACGCGAATATGTATATGATTATGAAGGTGACAGGACGGATATGGACAGCTGGACGCTGCTTGAGATGACGGATCTTGTTATTGGAATAAGGCTGGAAGTTGTTGATACTTATGCTTCCGGGGCCATACGCGAAGCTATCATGTATGATCTTGATGGTAACACTCTTTCCAGGATAACGTATCAGGACGATGGTGAGCGTAACGATTTTGGTCTTATGGCGACACAGGAAATACTTGATGCGGACGCGGATGATTTTGGTGTTACGTATACGTATACGTGGAATATCGAGGCCATGGAAGTTACGGGCGTGACCGACCAGGATCCGCCGGTAATATTTGTGTGGCAGGCCGGTAGAGATAGTGAAGGTACCTATACGATAGGTGATGTGATAAGCGAGACTGTGGAAGGCGAGACGCGTAAAGAGTTTGAGTTTGAAGTGCCGGCCGAGGGTCAGGTCACGATGACTGAATCGGTATGGGACGCGGATGCCGGCGCGTGGAGCGCGATGCGTGAATATGTATATGACTACGAAGGTGACAGGGCGGATATGGACAGCTGGACGCTGCTTGCGATGACGGATCTTGTTATTGGAATAAGGCTGGAAGTTGTTGATACTTATGCCTCCGGGGCCATACGCGAAGCTATCATGTATGATCTTGATGGTAACCCTCTTTCCAGGATAACGTATCAGGACGATGGTGAGCGTAACGATTTTGGTCTTATGGCGACACAGGAAATACTTGACGCCGACGCGGATGATTTTGGTGTGATCTATACTTATGTTTGGAACCATCCGTCTACGGGAAGGGTTACAGCCACAACAAATGACGGCGTGACCTATACATGGGCCTATACGATGGATGATAACAGAAACCCGATATTGGGCGATCTTCTTGAAATGACGGACGTGGATGGCGTCCTGACGAGGTTTACCTGGGATCAGCCCGAAGCTGGCCAGGTTACGGGCGTCACGAGTGATGGATATACTTATGTTTGGACCTATTATTTAGGACCCCGCGGCAATCAGATAATAGACGAATTGATATTTTCACAACTTACCGGGGAAAACTATTTCACATACGACTGGGACCATCCGGATCATCCGGGCATGCTGGTTGTCACGGAGAGGATGGATAATGGCGCATTGGTCGGTATCTATGTTTTCGCGTACACGTCGATGTCGGATTTCGACACTTGGGAACTGCGTTTTGACATACGGCCCGATGGAAGCTATCTGGTAATAGACGAGTATCATCAGCCGTCCGGCGCCATATTGTCGGCCAGGGAATTTGATGCCGAGGACGAGCTCGTAAGGACCATTACTTACGCGGACTCGGGTGTCCGCAACGAGTACGGGCTTATATATATCGAAGAATTGGAAAATCCGGATGCTTTCGGGATGATAAGGTACGTGTACTATCTTGAAAGATTTTTTGAAGAGGACGGGGGAGAGTGGGGCAGGCTCCGGTCAGCGCATCACGAGGATGGGCACAGTTTTGAATATGTAAGCTATTATACCGATACCGACAGAAGGGCTGAGGTCCATGAGTTTGACTCTGACGGGAATCTTACCGGGGAGCTTTTCTACTACTACGATGATGATGGCGAAGAGATAGGTTTCAGGAAGTACTCGTATGAAGATTGGCAGACCGGAGAAATAATGAACGAGGTCCAGCAGATACTGGAACTTCGGAAAAGAGACGGAGAATACGCTATTTATTATAAAAAAGACATGCAAACGGGTAAAGAGTTCTGGTACCAGTGGGACCAGGAAGCCAGGGTTCTTAAGCCGTGGCAGATGGTGCTGTACGTTTTAGCCTGGATAGTTGACGCGATCACCTGGCTTGTAGGTCTTCCGTTCGGATGGAGTGGGACAGATCTTGCCGGACCCATAGGGATGACCGATAGTTTTATGCTGACAGTTTATGACCCTCACGGGGCAGGGATTGTGGTTAATGTGGATCGCTGGACGGGTCAGGCCGAACTTGCCTATCAGGATGATCGCTGGAACGCTTTTCTTTTCGACCCGGACGCTAACCCGTTAGATCCTACTGAGGAATGGGTAGGGTTGAGCGCATGGGAAGACAGGCATATTCCGGCAGTCGCTCTCAGCCAGGCAGACAGGCAGAAATGGCAGTTGCCGGCCTGGGATGAGAGTCGTGTTGAAACGCCGCGGGACGAGGTGCGTCCTCCCGTGAAGGACGCGAGGATATTGGTTGACGAAAGCGGTGAGGAGATAGATCTTAACAAGTATTCTCCCGCAATGGCCCGGTTTATCGAGAAACACGCGAAAGTAGAAGATGTCGAACATGTGGATGTTCCGGAGGAGATCGTTGAGATCCCCGAAGTCATTAGTGAGCCCGTTCCGACCTTGATGGAAGATGTGATACGCGCGCTGGTAGCCGCGGATAAACTTCCTGAGGGAAGCGATATACAGGCGGGCTTATACGATAATGTGGTGGCTTTAAGGGATGGGGACGGATATGTTACGGGATATATTGTATATCGCCGGGATGACAGGATGATAAATTACGAGGAAATAGAGCTTGATATGTACGGAAGTGTGACCTATTCCCAGGCTTTCACCGCGGAAGATACCGCTCCCCGGGATTTTGAAGTATCTTTTGAGCTGCCCAACGGTATTACCTACACGTTTACTGAAGACGGTTATGTCCAGACTGAAACTACGCCTTACGGTTATAGTTTTTTCGAGTATTATGAGGACGGATCTTTTTCAGAATACAGATATGACAATGCCACAGGTACCGCCAGGGCGTTTACATATAATATTGACGGCTCATATGTAGAGACAGTTTACGGTGATGATGACCTCGCGCTTGGTCAGATATCATATGACTCTTTCGGGAATATTACAGATGTCTCCTCAGCTCAGGAAGACATAGCCCCGGAAGGATATCTTCCTTTTCCCTGGGCTGCCGTTTTTCCGGCGTTTTTTAGCGCTATGCCGGAAGTTTCCATTGCTGACGGTGTAAGTTTTCATGGTGGGGATGTTTACGGATGGCTTCTCGGAGGAGATCCGGAAAAGACCATAGCTAATCCCGCTGTACAGGAAGCGCTCAGGGCGTATCTCGCGGACTGGCAGGGTAAAACGGCGAGGCTTTTTATGTTCGGAGACGGAAGGGGGATCCTGGAAGTGCGTGACGGGAAAGTGGTCATGACACAGGATGTATCCGAGATCCGTCAAAATATGCGTACACTTCTCGAGATATTCCGGGAATCGGGTGTTTCAGTCCGCCTTGATATTTTTGACCATAAAGCTCCCCGGGAGATATTGTCGCAACCTCGGGAAGTCTGGAATATGATGGCTCCGATAGTGAGCGAGATAGGCGAGTTTTCGGATGTTGTAAGATCTGTAAGCCCTGTGAATGAACCGCAATTCGCCGAATTCGAGGGCAGGCCGTCTTTTGATAATATGTTCATGTTCGTTTCCCGGGGGATACTTGCCATAAGAGATGGTAGTTCTCTTCCTGTGAGCGTAAGTGTGAGTACTGATATGCTGGGGGATCCCGTCAGGATAGCCGAACTCGAAAGGTTTTACACATTTTTCAGCATCCTTAGGGAAGGAGATGTCGCTGATGTGCATCACTACGGGGATGTGCTCCCTTCAGTGGAAGAACTCAGGGAGCTCTACGGTATCCGGGAAGGGGTAAATTTCATAGTGAGCGAGGTCTGGCCCAAAGATTTTGACGATGTCTCACGCGTAGCCAAAGATAAAGGGTACAGTGAGGTTTACATATGGGATGATGAAATTGATCTTTTCCGCGACGAGGTTGCTCCTGTTGAAGTAACTGTTACTCCGGAAGTTGAGATCGCCCCGGAACCGGAAATCCCGGCAGTCGCGTATGTAGAAGACGAAGAAATACCGGTTACGCCGGTTGACCCGGTCGATCCGGCCGTCGGATTTATGCAGCTTCTTCGCGGTCACACGCAACAACGCCGAGAAAGGCTGGAGCAGTTTTACGCTAATATGGGGTTGGATGAGAATGTATCCGTACATGTCGCTGAAAAGGACGGTGTAATGCTGGATGTTACTACCGGCAGTTACGAAAACGCTTTCATGGTAGCCGTTCTCCCAGAATCTGCCTCAAGTGTCCGAAGAGGAGAGATTTCAGAAATGCCGAAGGGAACCGTAGTTTACGGCGATGGTTTCAATGAGGCGAGAGAGCTGGCTTTTTACAATATTGAGGATGGAGAATACAGGATAATAAGGCCTTCGGACGATATGTACAGGATACCCGATGCCGTACGTGTTGATGGGGTGATTTACCACCTCGAGATAGCGCGAATGATAACTGAAGAACGCGAAACTGGAAATATTAGTGTTTATCCCAGCAGAGAGTCAGCCCGTCTGGCTGTTGAAGGGTTCCATGAAGGTGTTGTTTACGCGAAAGACGGAACTCCGGTAAGTCCTTTTCTGAGGATGCCGGCAGAGGTCATGTCTCCCGTTCATTTTCTGGCGGGTGTTCTGGAAAGCAATCCGGGTACCATGGTGACTACGTCAGCAGGGGACTATTTCTCCGCGGACAGGCTGGTCCTCGGGTCCCACTTAGGAAGCGGCAGAAGAGTAGATGTTATAGAAAGCGCGCGGGAAACAAGGATAATGCCCTCCGCTGATGAGGCAAGAGGGTGGCAGATAAGCGAAAATACGGTTACAGATACCCAGGGCAGAGAGTGGGATATCAGCAGGGATGTCTACATCGCGGTTTTGGACGAGGCTGGAGAGGTGGATCGGTATTATCCGGATATGAGCGATTTTGTCGAGGATTTTATGGCTACTCACGCTGTGTACGTACCTGCCGCCAGCGGGGAGTGGGAGCTTGTGGATATGTCGCCGGTCGCGGACCTTCATGAGACTCAACTTACGGACGAGATACGGACGGCAAAGGAAGCCATGAGCCTTTACCAGATAAGTTTTTCTGAGGGAATAACTTGTGATTACAGGGGAGAGGTATACACGCTTCAGGCTGATGGCCGATGGCTTTCTTCTGAGGGCGCCGTCCTTACCGAGGTAGGGCCGCGGCATCGCAGAGCACCGATGCCCGGTATTTCCAGGGAGATAGATCCCGCGGCAGTTCTTGCTTTGATACGCGCCGGAGCGGTCTTTAAGGATGCCGGTCTTGAGATGTTCGCCCATGATAAAGCAGAGAGAAGAGGCAGGAACATCGAACGTGAGCTTACGGTCATTCTTTCTAATATGCGCTATCTTCACGAAGCTGGGATAAGGGATCTGGCGCTGGCTGACCATCTTTCGCGAGAAGAACGGGAAGATGTCATCGCGCGGATAATATCGAATACGCCGCAAAGTATGAGGGCTTACCTGAATGTTATCGCCTCTCACGGCCAGGCGGATACAATTTCTAAACAAGGTGTTGAATTGATGCTATCCCTGGGCTTGCCGGGATTTGTTCCTTCTCTTAGTCTGCAGGTTACAATAGACCCAGCCAGAGAAACCAAGGTAAGAGAAGCTATCGCTCGAGCTGAGAAACAAGGGCATTTTGTAGATCATCAGATGGCCAGAGATCTGCTGGACCTACTTGACAGACACTTTATCCGAGAACAGGCCGTAGAGACCATAGACCTTTTGAACGAATATGCCGCGTCTATACGGAAAGATCTTGCGGATGGATTAGTGGAACCTGGAATGGAACAGATGGCGCAGTCAAAGATAAGGGGCATAGACTCCGATATCGCGCACATGCGCAACATGGTTTCCGACGCCGAAAGAGATATAAGGGTGCTTTTATCGATGGATCCTGAAAGAGAAATAGGTATCGTTTCCGAAATAGATCTGGAAACCATATTGAAAGCCGCGGAAAAAATGGGTTTTTCCCAAAGGGTAGCCCGGGACATACTGGGTCTTAAACTGGCCGAGAAAGAGGCCGGTATAGCGGTTGAGATAGCTAGTGACAGAAGAGCCACGACCAGGATAGCTATAGGGATACCTTTCGTATTCTCCTTTTCAAGGGCCAGACCCACGCAACTCCAGACGGCGGTAGCTACGCTTTACGCTGAGATGGAAGAGAAGGTAGCCGAAATAGCCACGCACAGCAGGGTAGGGGAACTCAGGCGAAGGGCGGATCTTGTAAAGAGTCTGTTTGAGACTTATGAGGACATGATAGAAACTTTGCAGAGCAGAGTCGGTGTTCTTGAACAGAACCTGGCCGAGACTGTAAGGTGGCAGATAGATAGCGGAGTGAGGTATACATACCTGCTTGAGGTTAGAGAGGAACTTTTGGAAGCAAGAACGGCTTTACGCCACGCGCAGAACCTGAGGGAAAGCCTCGAGGCCGAATACGAGCAGGAATTGGCGATGCTGGATACATACATAGGTCCCGATACGAGAGAAAGAATGGGCGTTCTTACGCCGGAGGCGGCCTGGGAGTTAGCTAAAGAAAAGTTTTACAGCGCCAGCGGGGACGGACGGGAGTCCGGTTATTATCTTGAGATGCTGAATGGATTGCTTTCCGCCTGGGAGGACGAAGGCAAAAAAGTCAGCGCTCAACGTTTCGGGATAAGTTTCACTCAAAGCGGGATCACCCTTGACGCGCGTCTGGTAACTCAGATATTCGCCAGGCCCAGCATGATGGAGTATCTGGCTAAGGAGAGGGAAAAGGCAATGATGCTGGATAGGCATGGTCTTGCTCTTCTTGCCCAGGATTTCAAAATACTGTGGAACAGTGTGGCCTCTCTTCAGGAAAGGTATGAATCACAGAAAGAAATAGTGGAGCTTGCCGGGGAGAATGTCGCGAATGCTGAAAGGACACGGGACGGTCTTAAGATAAACGACGCCAGAGGATTGCTGGCGTCCGAACGGCAGAGGCTCCAGACCCTTCGAGCCGAACTGGATAACGCCAGAACGATGTTCACGGGCCTTATAGGCCCGAGTTTTGCAGAACTGGTTTCGACGGAAGCTCTGGAAAGTATGGTCATGCCGAGCCCGGATCCTCTTCTTATGAGGAAAGTACACGCCATAAGCCTCGAGCAGCAGCCTCTTCTCAGGAAAGCGGAGATACTGGGAGACGCGGCTCTCGACATAGGTGTGGGCTTTACATACGACGACGGATTTTCGTATATTTCCGCCACTACTGATTTCTTCAACATGTCAAGGATATTTGCCGCTTTGGAAGGTGATGTGAGATCTGAAATGGCGCGTTACCAACTCGAGCAGGAGCCCTCAAGGATACGCGAACTGATGGTAATGACCGAATCCAGGTTGAGGCAGGCGGAAGATAATCTTGACGCGCAGACGCGGGAACTCGCCCTTCACGGCAGAAGGATAATGAGCCTCGTGGCCGAAAGGGAAGATACGTTGACCCCGCAGTTGGACGTGACTGAGTACGACCTCAACAGGGAACTTATCGAATACCGGATAAAAGAGAATCAGGTAAGGGATGCTTACAGATGGGTTGAGGAGGAGGCCACGAGAGCGGCCATTTTCAGTTCAGTGCAGTACAGAGATGAAGATCTTCCCGCCATATCGGAAGAGCGTATGCGTGAACTTGAGGCGAAACTTGAACTTTTGAACGCCAGCAGAAAAGTCTTTGAAGGACTTGGTGTTGTAGTGGGAGCCACGGTTACCCGAGGTTATGAATTTGACGAAAAGGCCAATGAAAGACTCAACCAGCTGGAGGAAGCGGCGTATCTTGTTAACTATATAGCCGGTCTTGAGACTTGGCAGCTCGCTTTTCCCGGGAGTTCCACGGTTCTGCGTGTACCTTTCGGTAAGGCGGGGGACACGCCCGTTAATCCCAATCTCATAGGATTTGTTTTTGACGCGTGGCGCGAACACTTGGCCCCGCAGCGTGTAGTAAAGGTCGAAGGGATCCTGACCCTGAATTTCAGTATTACCGTAGCGGATCTTTATGACGCGGCCCGTCACAGACAACTCGCCGAAGCTTCGAGGCAGAGAGCCCGTCAGGAACGTTTGCGCGACATAGAAAGGGTAGTGCGTATGGCGTCAACGTATCATGTAGGTTTACGCCGCCTGGATGTGATAAAGAAGGAGATAAACCGGATAGAAGCTGAACTGGATGTAGCCAGAGAACGCGCTATAGAAGGAAGATCACTGGACGTGAGCAGAGTTGACCGCATGGAAAGGCATCTTATCGGCAAGATGGGGGAGCTTAATGCCGCGGAAGAAGCTGTCCAGGAAGCCAGGTCGCTTTTCAGGTTGTATCTTTCCGACAGGATGGAACTTAAGTATATATCGGTAGATGGCCTTGAAGACCCGTCCTTTATAGCGAGTATTCCGGCGGAACAGTTGGATGAACTGTGGAGAGAGTTCGAGGAAAAACACCCTCTTCTCAGGGAAATGAACGCGAGAGTGAGGGCTTCGGAATTGGGGTATGAGGGATCCACCTGGCTGGCCCAGCTTTTAGGGTTCTATATGAGTTTCAATATACTGGACGGTACTGTAGGGGCCGGTATAAACCTGAGGCTATTCGATTCGGCCCAGCCTTCCCGGCAGTTTGAGGAATTCGTGAATATGGTTTCTACCAAAGCTCTGAGGGAGCATGCCGGTAAGGAACTTGCCAACGAACTCGCGTCTATAGCCCGCAACCTGCCGAGGCTTGTGGAGCGTGTTGACAGCGCCAGGGAGGCTTGGATGGCCGCCGAAGATCATTACCAGAGAGTCCGGGAACAACATCTTCGGGGAGAAAAGACGTTGGATGATATCACTACGGCGATGCTGGCAGTGAACGCCCAGCAGGACAGGTTTTTGGCCGCTCTTGGAGATTTCCTTAGGGAGTCGGTGTCTTTCAGCGAGAAGATGAACTATCTTGGTATAGAACTCGGTGTCTCCGAACTTCGTTCACTGGACGTTCCATCTCATCAGGTGGAAATGGAAGCTTTTCGCGTCGTTCCCGAACCTGTAAGTGAGAGTGAGATGGCCAGGATACTCAGGGAACCACCGGCAGTCCCGAGAGTTGAAAAAGTCGTGACCACTGGAGAAATAAGCGCCGCTGTTGATCGTTACCTTAGCGCTATGGGCAGTTTTGGTGACGTGGGGTCGGTTCTTCGTCTTAAATCCCGTCAGGAATTCAGGGAACTTTTCGCTTTAATGGTTAATTCCATGGAGCTTGACGCCTCTTCCGCCAACCAGCACATATCCCGTATGGCATACTGGCGTTCGAGGACTAACAGGCACAAAGCCCTCTTTGAGGGGCAGGATTTCTTTGCCATGTTCCCGGACAGGAATACCCGTCTTGATGTAAGCGGAAGGATAAACGACCCTGAAACCGGAATGTATCCTGATATGTCCACTATGCTCGGGCTGGATAATTTTCTGGCTGGTCTGGAAGGTTATTATGAAACATTCTGGGGACAAAGCAAAGAGGACGCCCGTAAAATGGCGGATGAGTTCTTTACGCGTTCGCTGGAAGTTCTGAGAGACAGGACTTCCGCGGATTATCATCTGTGGAGGGACAATGTCCAGCAGATGATGGGTACCGTCGGGCTGCAGCTTACTTCAACTACTCTGAACACCAGCAGGGCTTCCATGATACCTTACGCGGGAATATTGGGTATGGACCTTGATCCGTGGAATGAGAACGATGCCGCGGTGCTGGACCTCTTATATAACTATATCTCCTTGTCTGGTCTTACCGATCAAGAGTTTACCTCTCTACTGGAACTCGCGGTAATGGCGAGTCCCATACTGGACGCCAATTGCGGTGATGTGAGAGACGCGTCAAGATGGTCCGCTGAGAGCCTTTTAGGAGAGGCCGAAGCGGCGAAGCTGGCTTTTATGATGAAGTCAGGATATTCCGAGAGAGAGATAGCCATAGAAGAGTCGAGGGCCAGGGAACGTATACGTTTGTCCCGGATGCTTGATACGGCGGTTGCTATCGCTGAAGGGGCTTCTAAAGGGGAATCTCTCGGGAGAGCTCTTTCTTCCGGAAAATACCTTAAGGATATAAGCGGAACGCTGCGCCTTCTGGACAACATTCTGAAAGGTCTTGATGTGTCATCGGTTACGGATTATACGGAGAGTCTGGATATGCTTTTTACGGCGTTTTATTACATGTTTGAGTTTGGTAGCGCTGATATAGCCGTATCGAACGGGCAGATATTCATATTGTTGAACGAGGACTATCAGCTTTCCGAGCTGGAGCTCATAAGGGCGGGCCATACGCTTGTATTCAGCCTTGCCGACGGCAACATGATGGAGATACGAAGGGATATGTCTATCCGGGATGGGCGTATTACCGCTGACGGAAATGTATGGAAAAAGTTTGAATATGAAAGCTTCACCGGTACAGTGAACTTGAATTTCATGGGGGAGGGTTTCGAAAGGGGTTACAGGGAGTTTGCCCCCGGGAGTGAAAAGGTCACGATTACCGAGTATGATGAACAGGGTGAGGTTTTCGGCGTCGGATACACTTTTGTGGATGAATCTGGGAAAGAGAGGGTTTCCCTTTCCCCAATGTCCAACCAGATCGTGGAAGGTCTTGATGAGCCCCAGCAAGTGGTATGGGCCAGTTTTTATGACAGGGAAAGCACGACCGAAAAGTATCTGGCGGATCTGGATATCAGCGCAAACCGGGCTGTTGTTCGCCCGACAATCGCTGAAAGGCCCATATTGTCCGAGAGGACATATCGTCCCGGCGGCCGGCATGACCATCTCATAATGCAGAAGTTCGGTATCTTTAACGCGGTTGACCCCATAGAGAATAAGTTTTTCCAGATAGCCGAAGACGGAGAGATGCTGTGGGGGATGTCCCTGGAATATACAGATACTTTTCAACACGGAAAACTGGTGATATTTCAGAGGGTTGGAGACAGAACGATAAGGAAGACCGAATATGCCGCCGAAAGAGGTAAGACACTGAACGAATATCTACGCGAAGGTTACGATGGTCTGGAATGGATAACAGACGGTGTGTACGCGGTGCGAGACGGTGTGGATATTTTCGGTTACGAAAGAGAGATCTGGGACGCTTTGGAATACAGGCATGTTAACGGTGAGTTTATGAACGTCACTGAACGTAAGGTGATCGATTACCATGGCCAGGAGGCCATAAGATACGTTTCTGAGGGGCGTGACGAATATGGCAGGGCGTACGAGCGAGCGCACACGGTTCTTAAAAAGAACGGTAATTTGTTGGAGGACATGAAAATATCTACGGTAAGGGGAGAGGAGACCTATCCTGGCTCTGAGGGGCTTGGTTCCGGAGAGTTTGTCCAGTATAGCAAGGAAACTTCGGTAATACTCCCAGGAGAGAAACTTTCGGTCAGCCGCGTCAAGGACGCTGAAAGCGTACATCCTGGCGAATCCGTGCTGTTAACATCTGAAGATTTTGTCGACACGGAAGCTCTTTTTGATTCAACTTCAGTGGAGAGGCACTACATCGACGGGGAGCCCCGCGTCGTGAAAGAGGAAAGAGAAATAATGGACTCGGACGGTCATTTTCTTTACAGAGAGATAAAAGAATACAGCTATTCCTGGGAGACCCGTGAAATGCGGCAGGATAGCGTAGAGATACTCGAGTACAGGGCAGACGATGAATATGACCATACTGTAGATGATGAGATAACCATTCTTAGAGTGGAGTACTCCTCCGAATATCCCTCCGGACGCCTTATGGAGCGGGGTATATACCGTAACAGAGAAAGATTTGTTTACCTGGCTTCCGAGGAGATAGCGACAGAAGAGAAGTTCAACTATCTGGATGGAACCGTAAGTACGATAGAATACTACGTAGTCAGACATATCGACCGTTCAAGAGATGACGAGAACATCACAGTTGAAAGTGAGATCCGTGAAGAGGACGGGAGACGTTTGCAGATAGAGCGCACGTCAAGAACTACAAAGCGCGGAGTTCCGATAGAGGCGGATACCCTGTCCAGTACGGTACGGAACATAGAACAGCGCGGGGATATTTTCGATGAAGCTCAGAGTTTTGACCGCGCGGAAATATTCAGTTTCGATAAGATCGACAGTTCCTTCGAAATGGTTGATGGAGCCGGCAGGGTCCTGGCCGAGGTAGATGTGGATGCGGGAACAGTCATGGTGTACATGGGTGGAGGCAGAGAAAGCGGAGCGGCCTATGTAACGATGGAACTTCCCGCTGAACCCTATGTGGGAATAAATGTCAGGAACAGGCTGGACGAAAACAACAATTATGAGAAGATCGAGGAAGTTTACGGCATATATGACGCCAGCGGAAAACCCTACTATAAAAGCATCAGGGAATCCTACCCCGATGCCCCTACAAGGGCCGAGGCTCATACTATACTGATCTACGACGAGAGTGCCGGAGAGGTCCATGAATGGCTCTATGTTGTTGGAACAGGTGACGACGCTGATCCGGTGCAGCGCGTCATAGAAGAAACGGTACCCGTAGTTGAAAAGACTTCAGCTATTACGAGATATCACGATGCCAGGGACGATGAGTACAGGGTTATTCACGAGAGATCAAGAGCGAGACGATACTACACCTACTATGAGTATGACGAGATCGGTTATATGCTTGACCTTCCCTCCGGAACGCTTCCTGTGCTAAGTGAAACAAATCTTCTTCTTGATGACGGGACCATAAGTGATGAGATCCTTGAGAGAGTCGTTTATTTCTACGATGACGAAACCGAAGAAAGGTTCATCGTGAATGTAACGGACATCAAGGAGGTAAGCGGGGTTCAGTGTTCATACGAGATACTTAAATACCTTGCCGAAAATAAGGTTATGGTGCCGATATACAGGACCCTGGTCCCTGAGGAAATGGAATTCGAGGCCCAGCAGTGGCTTACTACTATATCCTGGATAGATGACAGTGTGAGTGAAACCCCAAGACTTACGGAAGTGATCGAGACTGTTGAAGAACCGGCGCCCGTAGTACCGGAACGCTTGGTGGACGAAGTTACAGTTACTCCGGAAGTTGTTGGTACCCTGTTGGGTCAGGAGATAACTAAAGAGGGTCAGGGTGTGGTAAACCGTTTTCAGGGTCTTTGGAAAACCCTAAATGACAGCATAACCGATCGCGCTTACGTTATAGGAAGAGGCCGCAATACTGACATGGCATCTGTACGCGCCGTTCAGGAAGTCTTTTGGACACTGAATACCGGTGATGTGCAAAGCAGATTTGAGAAGTCCGTTTTTGTGGACGGTCTCTGGGGGCCGATCACAGAGGGTGTGGCAAGAGATTTTCAGTCAGAACATGGCCAGGTAGTCGACGGGCTTGTAGGTGAAGAAACCGGCGGGGCTATGTTGGGAGCGTTACTTAATGTGCGCGTGGAAGGTCTTGTGGATCCGGAAACGGTCGATCCGGTGACGGAAATAGAGGTTATTCCTGATGTTGATATCTCCGCTCCGGAATACGATACCTTGAGAGATGAGCCCGAAGCTCCGGTGGGAAGGTTCATAGTGGATTACGAGGACCGGAATGAGGACGCGCTTATTACGCTTGTCAGACAGCGCCACGAAGACCTCCCCGAAGGGATGCTTATAACGGTCCCGCTTACCGGGAAAAGAGGTTCATATGAGGCGGAAAAAGTGTTTCTCGGTAAGGGCGTGTACACGTTCTACGGGGTTGCCGGCAGAAAAAGGGTAAGAGAGTTCGTGGAAATGCCTAATGATACCGTAACTATCGATCAGGAAACTGGTGAGATAATAGAGGTCAACCCTGCGATCGTTCAAAAATGGGAAGAGTCTCAGAGCGTTGTTTTCGCTCATGATATGCAGGATGAAACCGTTGTGGTGAATATACCGGGCGTCTATGGAGAGACGTCGGTGGCCGGCAACCCCGAGCGCGAGAAGGGGCTTTTTTACCTTCAGAAAAAAGTACACCTTCCCGGCCGAGTAGTAGCTTTTGTCATAGCCGAGTTCAAGGTCAATTTGAACGGCGCTCGGAATGTCAGCGAGGCTCTTGACAATGTCATATCAAAGATAAATCCGCTTACCGGTGAGATCGATTTTTCGCGGGAAGAAAGCAGACTGGAAAATCTGGGTACATTGCAGAACCTTTATTTTTCAGCATACGTCGGTGAAGACACCGAAGAGCTGTATCAGATGATAGTTGGTGTGGATGAGCAGGGTAACATAGGCCGGAATATCACACTGCATCCCATGGACGCGGACTTTACCGTCAATGTTATGGAAGGGCGGGAATTTAAGAATATAAGCGTCCGCGAAGCTGCCGGACTCACTCAGCTGCGCAAGATGGATGAAGGGATAGCGCTTAGTGACGTTGGTATACTGGAAGGCCTGATCCCGCAGGGACTCGAAGACAGTATGTTTTCCCTTTGGGCCGAGGAAGAAATGAGTTGGAAAAAGACGGTCAAGTCCGAGGGAGATATAGAGGTTAAATATTATAGACCCGGTGAAACGGAGCATTTTAAGGTAACATGGGAAGTGGGAGCCAATGAAGAAGCCCTGAAGATGGTTCAGGATATTCAGGGGCTATCAGAAGCGGGCAACCTGAAGGACAGGGATTTTATCGATAAGATATATACTCTTATAAAAACAGATAAGGCTTCGGTGGAAGATATAGTTTCCGCGATCGATGTTATGACCGGCCTTATAGGCACGCTTAAAGGAGTGGAAATAGGAGGATCTGAACTTGAGGCTATTTTGCGACATGAGCTTGTTCCCGGCGCGGAAGTAAGGACCAATGTTCTGGAATGGGTATTGAGCAATGAACAGGAAATACGCAAATACATGGCCGATCATGGTGTTTCGCAAGCAAGGTACATAAGGGACCTCGCCGGGACATTCCGCGCTGTTCAAAATTACAGTTCCCTGGAGAGATATATCCGCGCGATCAACCGGAACGAAGAAATACCTTATGATGAGCTTACACCACTCGGCAGAGCCGCTTTGCATTTTGAGGAAATTCTGAATATAGCCAGTAATCAGATGGCATCGGGGATAAGGGATACAAGGTCCGGAGGCGTGTACGATCAACTTCTGGGAAGAGAAGCCGATCGTATTGAGTTATCGGATGATATTACGCCGGCGGACGCTCCCGAGATCGTGGAAATAGGTACTCACAGAGTGAGTTCGGACAGAATGCAGTCGTACGCGGGGTATTTTGGTAACGCCGCTTTCGGGGCCTTGATGCTGGCCTTGGGTATAGGTCTCTTTTTCAGAGTAAAGGGTGTGCGCAAGCATTACAAAGAGTTGAAAGAGATGACAAAGATATCTCCTCCCGATGCCCTGGAACCGGCTTTTCCGGAAAGCGCTCTGATATCCGAAGATTTCGACAAAATGTGGAGCGATATGGGAGGTCAGATAACCGCTTTTCAGAAGGGTATGTGGGAAGCTTACAGGGTTATCGAACCATACCGCGTTCAGCCCGATGGCAAAAAGCATAAGCCCGCGCAGAGACATACTATATGGAATATAGCTTTTTACTGGGTAAGCGGTTTAGGGATACTCGCTGTCAATATGGTTCGTGGTGGAGGGGTTTTCTCTTATGGATACGGCCCCTCGGTTTTGGTTCCGGCACTTGTATTGACCGCCATGGGAGCCCTTGGATCTTGGAAATATTTTGCCGACAATATCCTTATATTGTTCCCATCCCGGAGGGCCGAACGCAGGGAGAACGCTTTAGCTTTCCTGGAAAAAAATATTGATAATCTGGAAATTTATCTCAGGAAACTGGAGGCTCAAAGTGAAAGTTATGGGTTCACCAGTGAAGAATGGCGGGAACTTCTGACTTTTCCCGTACATGCTCCTTTCGCGGAACCCGAAGATGTCGTGGAGCTCCAGGTCCAGACCATAAATCTGCTGGATTACATTCAGTACGCCCGAAGATGGATAACTTTTCTGCGTTCGGAACAAGGCAGGGAATACAGGTTTTTTTCAAGACTGCATTATCCCTCCGACCAGCACAGGCGTGACACTATGCCGACATTCTGGGTATCCGGACCTGATTTTTACTGGGGAGAGACGGTCCAGGGTTACGACCCCAAAAGAAGATCTTTCGTTGGGCTTGTGCCGGGTAAGGAAAGTGAGTTCAACAACATAGTTTCGGGGGCCCCAAACGAGGAATTGGAAAGGATAAGGGGACTCCAGGAAAGAATGATGGAGGATCAGACTAGAGTGGCTACCAGTATCACGAGGATAACGGCAAGGGTTTCGGACACAAATCGTGAGGATCCGGCGTTCGAGGCCATGCTTGCTTCCATCAAGGGTTTGAGAGAAGAATACGTCGCGATAACTGATGAGTACAACTTGCTGGAAGAAAAAGCTTCCGCGCTTGAAAAAGAGCTTGAAAAAGATCCTTTCGCTGAAAGGGACCGGCTGGACTCTGGGCTCAAGAAACTCGAGGAAGAAAGGGCCAGTCTTGTGAGAAAGGCCTACCTTTCCGGAAGTGTTGATGAATCGACGAGGGAACAACTCGCACGTGAGATCGATAGTAAAAACAAAAAAATAACAGACACAAGGGCGAAGTACGCCGAAGTGAACGCCAGGATAGGTTTTGGGATTGTCTCACCGAATATCCCCAGGAATGGTCCCAGGGAATATTCCTCAAAGTGGGGTATGCGTATGACCGATCCCATACAGCCGCTCGTGCCAATAAACAACGTTTACCATTATCTGCCCCTTTTGAGGAAAAGGGTTGAAATGCACCGGATGGAGTCTCAGAAAAGGGCGGGAGAAGAGATACTTCCCGAAGATTTTCAAAGAGTAACCGAAGATCTCACACGGCTTACTGAGACTACCCAACAGTCCACTGTAGAGGGATGGATGGGGCTTGGCGGGGCAAATCCCGAGAATACGAGTTACCCCGGTACTATACGCAAGCGGCATCCCTGGAAGATAGTCGCTTTAGGAGCCGCAAGTGTGGCTTTATCGTTCATTGTATACTTTGCCCGTCCGGTAATATCTTCCGCATGGCAAATGGTACCTGTCCTCCCTGAGCTTTCGCTCGGCGCGGCCTTGCCGGCTATGCTTTTCGCTTCCGGTACGGCTATGCTCATAGTTATAGGTGTTTTCAAGCTCATGCTTTTTGTGTTCGGTTATTTCACAGGACACGACGAGATACAGGACCAGGACATAGCTGATTTTGTGCCGGCGCATATACTTGACAGGGTGTTATCGGAAGTAGCGTCTGAACTGGAGAGTGAAGGGAAAATGGTGCCTGAAGAGCTTATGGAATACAAGAAGGAAGTTGACCCCGAAACGCGAAAAGAACGCGCGGCTGAAACGTACATAAAGATAGGTAAAGAATACCAGAAAGCCACCAGGTGGGGTGAAGCTTTAGCCAAGGTGATCTATTACGGCCGTATGATAATCAATATGTTCACGGCGGGACTTGTTTTCAGTGAAGCTTTGAAAAAACCCATGCCTTCTGACTGGGTGACTTACAGGGCGCGTTTGCAGCATAATCTGGACGACATAATAAAGATAGCGAACATGACCCATGATGTCGATGGTATAAAAGGAAGGAAGAAACTGCTTGACGCTTTCAGGGAAGCGGAAACCAACAGGGACCTGATATCCCAAAAATATCAGGAATTAACCGGTGAAGACGTTGGGCATTTTAACCAGAAGATGGACGAATTTAAGCTCCAAATAGTTGGATGGGAGAAATCCGAGAAAGGGTTTCTTGATTCGGGTAGAATGACGAACCTGGATATTCTGAGAGAGATCGACTATGACGTGCTCAAGGCCATTATAGAGACTCCGGCTATCGCGCACATGATATTTGACAAAGTGGTCCTTATGGATACGGTCTTCGGCCTCTTCGATCCTGAAGGGTGCGTGAGTGATGTCAAGGCGACAATGGAATCGGCCGCGACAAGCCACCGTGGAATAGTGGACATAATACTGGTCATGGATGACGATGACCCCGCTACCTCAGTAATGCAGGAAAATCTGAAACCCGGCGGCAAACTCGAAAAATACGCCGAAAATGTGATCATATATACAGGTTCGAATTTTGGTTCCAACCTGGGGCTTAACCAGCGGAAAGTGCGTATGAAACCACCTATGAATGTTGAAGCCGTTCATCATTTAAAGACGCATTATGCCCAGATGAAGGTATCCCTGAAAGAGGCTAAAGAAAAAGGACTTCCCGAAGAAGTTATACGCAAGCTAAGGGATGGTTCCACTTTGCCAAGTTTTGTCGAGCTTGTGGACCAGGAAGACAGGCTCCAGCCGCTTCTTCTTTCCTCAAAGTCAGCTTTGTGGTCAATGAGAGAACGTACCATAAACGACCAGATACGGATCCACGAGGAAAAGAAGATACAAGAAACTGCCGAGAATACAAGGGATAGGCGCAGGTGGTCGATCGATTACAGGAAAGCTTCGAGAGGCTTGGAAAGGGAGTATGAATCAGCTGTAAACGCCATGAAAGACCAGTTGGAAGGGCATGATGATATCATCACGCCAAAGGAGCTTAGAGGTCCTGAAGCTGACAGGTCCCAGGTTGAAGCTTACCTCGAGCAGGCCGGAACTGCCCGAAGGGTAAGATACATGCTGGATTCCTTTAAATATAGCTATAAGAACGTTGATTCTTACATACGTTCGGAGTTCAGAGAGAGGAATATGCCCGTTGTAATACAAACAGAGCTGAGGTTAGTTCCCATACAGGACTCTCGGTGGAGTTTTATGGCGCATCATGATTATCTTCTGTGGCATAACCAGATACAGCCCGGGCAGACATCCAAGTTCACTAAATTCCTTTTTCTCGGAGGAACCGGAAATGGTTTTAGGTGGGACATGCTGGCTGGGTCACGGCACGATTTCGTAACGGAATCCGTAACGGACAAAACAACGGGTGAAAAAACCGATGTGAAAGAGATGAAAAGATCTTTCCTTAATACACGCGCACAGCTTGACCACAGTTTGTTTACGTTGAGACAGGTTATGCTGCGCGAGGAAACGAGAATGCATGAAGAGCTCAGAGAGAAAAGTCTGATAAGAAGGATAATTTTCCATCTGGACGTTTTTAAGAGATCTGTGACCGGACGTGTCTCCGACTATACAAAGGTGATAATACCGTCAATGATATTTACAAGACATTTGAACTTTCTCGGACAAAGCGGAACATGGGACCTTTACAACATAATAGAGGACTCCGAGCTCGGCAGGAGAATAGCCCAATATAAACTTATGTGTACACGGCTGACCGGTAAGTTTACACAGGTCCTTGAGGATGAACTTCCGGCTTTGAGCCCGGCCTGGTGGTATCAGAGGTCACGCTGGATAATAATGCAGACGTTCGGGGTGGTTATCTCACATCCCGCGGCCTTTTTTGGCTTTTTCGGTCAGTATCTTGGAGCCGGACTCGGGTGGATGCTCCTCGGTGGAAGAACAAGCGTGGGACTCGGTTTGATAGGCGCTGTCGTAGGTCTTTTGATCGGTTTTGAGGTTTTTTACCGAGCAGGGTCGTTCTTTAATAAGATGAGGGTCATGGCGGGCTACCAGAGAGGAGCCGCGTGGCAGATAGATCCTGTTGCGAGTATGGGCCGCTGGAGATTCCAGCATATAGTGCATCTGGCCGCGGCGGTTCCCGCGGTACTTATGACGGTGGTTACACTGGGTGTAGCGATATTTTACACCTTAACAAGCGGCGCCGGGATGATCTTCCCCGGGTTTGAGTATGCCGGAGGCCTGGGGTTGTTACTTATGGATGTCATCCAGTGGGGAAATACCTTCATACCTTTTCTGAACGGTTGGTTAGCGGGGACCATAATAGGTATGGTAGTGTTTTTCGCTCCCCCCATACAGCAGTCATTGCAGATGGTGTTCGCGGCCCTTCGGGCAAGTATAGTCGATGAAGAGTCTACTACTGAAGCTGTCGACACTTATATTTCCCAAAGGATCTTAGGCGGCCGAGAAATTATAGCGAAAGACAGGGAAATATTCGACAGTTTCGCGGACGGCTCTTTAGTATTGCCGCAGGATCTGGTCCCGATAAAAACTTTCGAAAAGGACTATTATGATACTTTGTTTGAGCTACGCCGCATGGAACAGAGATACAGGGTGTCCAGGTTTTCAGAGAAGAGAAAGATCTACAGGGATATCTGGGAAACCAAGAAAAATATAGAAAAAATACAGCAAGAGATCGAAGCATTCAAAAAGTCATATCCGGATAAATACGAACTGTACATGTCTGAATACCGGAACCCGCTTGCCTTATTGAGAGTGAGTGAACATTATTCGGTCTTCAGCAATGACGATTACGTTGTTGATGTGCTGGACAGGTGTAAAAATAATATGAGGGCAGCGATAGATCTTGTTAAAAAGGAAGACGCCCGGGAGGCCCTTGCTTTCCATGCTGATGAAATTAATGATGTGGAAGGGCTAAGGCAACTTCTATTGGATGCCAAGGATGAAGCGGATGATGGAGTTGCATTGGATGGCAAGGCAAGGGCCATTCTTGAATTGAGGAAAGCGATCGGTATAAGTGACGCCGAGATCAGCGGCGCGACACCAAGTCAGATACAAAAAGCCGTTGCCGCCGCCCTCAATGAAAAGCTTGGTTCCGGAGAGATCCTTGATGGGTTTTTCACCGAAAAATACGGTAATGTGTATGACAGTAGCTCTCTCGAAGATAATATGAGACGCGCGCTGTCAGTAATAAGCGGTTTGCGTAAAGAAGTGGAAAAATCAAAGGAAGATTTGGAAAAAGCTAAAAATGAGAAAAAAGGAAAAACAGAGATCAAGGCGCTTGAAAAGAAAGTAAAGCAAAATAAGAACGTATTCGAAGAAAAGGTCTCCAGTAAGGATATTGTTCGATTGAATATGTCGATATTGGAGTTGGTTTACGGTGATTTTGTGGAAAGAGCGAAAGACTCTCAGATAGGCGATAACTATTTCGGGTGGTCTCATTTTGGTGAACAAGCCGGTATTAAAAATGTGACCACAGCTCTGGGGGCTCACAGGAAGCAGTTCGTTTCGGGTATAAAGCAGGACCTTAAAGTCTTGAGGGATGTTCGCAGGCTTGTCAGGGGAGATGTCGTAATGCCGGCTGTCATTCCTTTGGTATTGTTGGGCATGTCTTTATCAATGACCCTTTTCAACTTTACTGTCGCCGGACGCGTCGCTCTCGGCATTACTCTATGGCTTGTCGGCCTGGGGGTTTACCAGAGGATACTCGAGCGTTTTGCGGATGGATCCCAGTCCGCTGGTTGGTTGGGCCGGAGCGCGTATCATCTAAGAGAAAGAGCGAGGATAGGACGTCTTCCTTATCATATGCTGAGGGTAATGGTCAGGTCGCCCCTGCAGATAGATTATTTCATGCATCTGATACCGGCGTCTTTTCTCTCTCTTTATATGTCAACTGACAGGTGGGTCGGGGAAGAATTCTGGCCAAGAGGCCGGCAATCGCTTAAGGCATTGGCTAAAGGAGCCAAGTTGATAAGTGGTGGATTGTCCGATACCTACACAGCATTGAAGGACAGAGCGAAAGTTTACGGCAAGGAAAGATTTTCTCTTATATCTCTTCTTGGGGTGGCTATGATAGGAATAGCTGTCCTACCTCTGTGGAACATAACAAGAACGACCCCGGGGCTCAGGGAGGGTCAGGCTGTAGCGGACCTTGCCAGGGAATCGTACAGAAGGGGTGCGACAGATAGATTCCTGGAATATTCAGATATCCGTCAAGCTTTCGGGGCCGCGGTGGGCGCTATAGAGTCTTATGAAAAGGCCTATTTGGCCGGTGATCGTGAAAGTGCCGAAAAGCTGTGGGAGACGATGGTCCACGCTGTCAACGGGGTCAGTGTTTTCGCGGCAAGAGGCGAGGATGAGATAAGGTGGAGAGATATACGGGTACGGTTTGATGATTTCAGGCTTTACGAAGAAATGACAAGGCAGCTTCAGGAAATGTTTGTACGTACAGGTCGTCCTGGGGATTATTACACTTTTATGGGACTGGAAGGTCCTAAGTCTATAGATGTTTCATCCTGGGTATTGCAGGCTCCCGGTGCGAGTGTTGTCTCCAGGGACGGTGAGATTATCGGGATAAATGTGACAGAGCTCGGGAACTATGACTCGTTTGAAATGGGAGTCAGTGGTAAATTCGACCTTTCCGAAGGCCGCGAGCTGGTTTTTAGTTTCAGGGTTGACGGGGACGAGTCGGCTAAAGAGCGCATCTCAACACGCAGATGGTCGGTAGTTCTTGAAGATAGCAAGGGCAACAAATTCCTGGAACGCTATAAAGATAGAGATCTTTTGGCGCTCGTGCCTGAGAGGCATATGGGTGAGGGTGATTTTGTTGTAAGGGCAACTCCGAGACCTTATGAAACTGATGTAGATTTCAGTGATATTCACAGGATCTCCATAAGGTTAGAAGGCCAGGGAAGTCTAGATGGGTCGATTTTTGTAGCAGAGCCTGTTATACAGGCATTCCCGGTTTCGACTCACGCTTTGGGCGAAGATATGCCCGATATGGCGGTTTCTGTATGGGACGGCATAGGAGAATTTGTGGAAAATATCGCTGGAAGGACCGTCAGGCCTATATCTGCCGGCGCGCGTTCCCTGTTGTTAGCGGGCGTGCTTTTTGGAGGACTTTTCCTTAGTTCGATGTCTGCGGCCGCGGAAATGACGGGAGATGCCTTGCCTGTATGGGGAACACAGCTTTTGGGAGCGATTCCCGTAGCGGAGTTCTGCGGAATGATAGGTTTTTCTGTCCCGCTGATCATAGCCGCGGGTTTGGGAATAATAGCTCTTAGACTATATTCAGTGGACATGAGGGCAAGGACCATATTAGCCCCTCTTTATTCCCTAAGAGAAAGAAGGGAATACGCTAAAAGAATGGAGATACAGGCTATTGATGGCTTAGTGTCGGATCTGGCCGCGAGAAAAAGGGCGCAACTCGAAGAAACGGTTATCGATGACAGAGGGGTTATTCATGTCATGGGTATCGAGATGGCCGGTGACGTAGATGAGAATCAGGCCTACCTTGAGGATAACTTTGAGGCTGTTATAGGAGCTGGAGTGGTCCTGGTAGCCCTGCCTGCCGGAGCGCCTACTCAGGAGAATCTTGACCGGCTTGATGTCGTCCGCAGGGAAAACAATACCCTGTGGTCGAGTTTTGTGGATTCTGAAGCCCTGGAAAGCGCGGGCGGAAGGGAAAATCTGGGAAGGGTCCTAACCGACATGACCCGTCAGATAGAGCGGGGTGAAACAGGACAGTTTATAAAGGAAAACTACGAAAGGATAAAAGAACTTTCCGCTTTGGCCGCGGATGACAAAAATATTGAGGATATGGAGGCCATAAGCCGGGAATGGAAGAAGATGCTGGATAGTATAAAACTTCCCGCGATGCTTCCCGAAATAGGGCTTCTCAGCCTTTACAACCTCAGGATGACCGAAAGGGTGGAAAGACATGTAAGAACGTCACCCGGACTTGACAGGACAACGGTTGCCTACATAAACGATGACTCCAGGAAAGAGAGCCTCATGCACATCACTGTGGGGTCGATAGCTGAAGTCAAGATGCAGGCCGAGGCCTTCAGGGCCAGAAACCCGGAGAACGTCAGGATCAGGATAACCCTGGCGGCGGGTCACGAGGTGCCTGAGAAGGAACTCGCGCTCATGCGGAGCGACAAAGCTATGCTTCTCGAAAAGATGGAGATAGACGGCATCTTGAGCGAGAACGACCTTGAGATAGTCGCGGCCCATGAAATAGGGACCGGATGGACAGAGAACACCATGCAAGAACTCAAGGAGTTCGATGGCGCGGTGATAAGCGTTAACAAATATGACGATCCGGATTCGGTGGACGCGGAAAGAGAGGTCATACCCGGGGTTATACTGATGGGCTATAACCATTACGCTACCGCTGATGTGTTCGATGTGGCTCTGCAGGTCCTGGCGCATGAGGGTGAGCTGGATATGCTGTCGGCGACTGTCGGGCTCTCAGCGTCGGATAAGGGTATCGTTATCTACTTCAGGAAGATCGAACCCGTGGACATGACGGAGCTCAGCGCCGAGTTCGAAAGATACAGAGAGGTGCTGATAAGAGCGTAACGGAAAAAGACTGGTGGCAGGCGCTATAGACGCCTGCCACCGGTCAAACAGGATAGAAATATAGACAAAAAAACAGAAACCACCGGAGGCGCGGCGACAAGATAAAGATCGCGCCAGGTGGTTTCGCGGTTTCAGGGCAGGGAAAAGTTTTTAAAAGTAATTGCGTTTTTTTAAAAATAGGAGGGAAGCTGAATGCGATCTTTCAAGAACTCACTGATTTTGAAGATCATAAGCCTCCTTCTCGTAATAAGCTTCGTCAACCTTGACTTTGCCTGGGCATATACGGAAGTTTCATCACCGAACCGAAATCTTGCCGTATGGAGCGCCTTCCAGAAGCCCATATATTCTTCACATATTGAACCTTTAAGCGAAATTGCCGGCCGGATGGAGCTTGTTTCGGCAATAGGCGTGATCTCGGGATTCCTTTTCGGCCGTGATGGTAAAGATAAGGGCGAATTCGGCCGGCTTGCCGCTGTCTTACAGGAAAAATATGGTGATACACTTTCAAATATCGACATTAACCGTGTTTTTCCGCTTGAGTACCTGGAAGAATATAAAGATGCCCTGGAAAATAACAGGCCGATACCAAATTTCGATTATTCAAGGACTATCTCAGACAAAGATTACATTGTGATACCTTACAAACAGGCAGGGCGTACCACGCTTATTCTTGTATCTAAGAAAGGGCATGTCCCCGCTTCGGGCATAATGGGATACGAGTGGAAAAACCAGCCGCTGAAAGATTACATGATAACGGTTCTTCCTGTTGATCATGAAATACCTGAAAGCTGGGATAAAGACGCCCGGATCGTTAAAGATAGGGAAGTGAAATACCAAGATTTGGCATCTGTTTCAAGGGTAGGACTTCCGGATTATCTAATGCCAAGTAGCACGGAGCTTCTTGACGATATTTCGAGTTTAACATCGAGTGCACAAGAGCAACGGGATAGCAAATTCAGTCTCCGTAAACTTCTTGGTATGGCGCTGGCTTTAACTTTTATTTTATCGACTAGCGCATTTGCGAGCGATACTAGTCAGACTTTTAGCGAAGAAATCAAGAGTTTGTGGGAAAACTTATCCCAGTTATCTAAAATAGTGTTGATCCAGTTAGGGGTTGGCGTGGTTTTGGGGTTTGAATATTTCAAATCCATTGTCATAAAGTTGGGGCGATCAGATCCAAGTATAAAGATTGGATATAACCACAAATTTTATTCTTTTGTTAACAATCGGGCTTTCAAATTAATTGTCTTAAGCGGTTTCTTAGGTGGTGCTGCATTAGCGGGGAATATTAGCACTATACTAAATCCAATTATCGGCATCTTTTTTGGACTGGCTGCAGCGTCTTATTATTTGAAATATACGAGATCACGTATGGTTTCTGATGGAGGGTTATCGTCATTTTTGGATTCGTGGATAGCTATGGGTATAATGGAGAAATTTCGTGCTATTACGATTAAAAAAGGGACTTATCCCGAGGAGTTTGTTGAATATATAGCTGATAACTATGTCGGAGAAAGAGATGCTAATATGAGGGGATATCTCGCAAGAATGGCTGTTCAACATGCGAATGTCTCAAACATAAAAGATTTGGAAAGAATATTTAATTGGGAACTAAACTTTGAAGACAATAATTTAATGTTGATGGAAATTACAAAAGTAATCGAAGAACTTAAGCTTAAGGCTGATAGCGATTCACATCCTTTTAACGCTATTTCCGGTCTAAGGTGGGGAATTTTCTCAGGGATATTATCGTCAGGGAGTATTGCCACAGGCATTTGGCAGTATTTGGTACAAGGATCGTTAACTTATGTGACAGGCCTTGCAGTAGCCGTAGGCATGTATTTCGCATGGTCGGCTGCACGGTGCTTTTCTATGGGGTTTAGTACCTACCGAGTTATGAGAAAAACCGGTCTTACGTTCAAAGAAGCGTGGCACGCTGAGATCGCCAGCTCGGATGGGTGGAGGCATGACGCTTATGAGCGTTCAGACTTGATAGAATTGCATGAAAGTTTTGATTCGCATTTTTGGGGAATGTTAGCGATCATGCCGCTTATAAGCGTATCATTATCAATCGCTACGAATATATGGCAGATAAAACCGAAACTGCCGGAGGGTGTCGCGGATTATGCTGTGGCAATAGGTTGTTCTATCCAGGAAGACGGTACCGCTAGTACGCATTCCATAGCGGTTGCGGAAGAAAGTGTAAGTTTGCTTAGAGATGGCAAGGTTCGAAAGATAATATTCAGCGGAGGGAACTCACAGAATGGGATAACAGAGGCGCAAGCGATGAAGAACTACGCTTTGCAGATATATCCTGAGGGTGCGGATCGCTTTCTTATGGATATGGCTCCAAAAGATAAATTTGGGACTGAAAAACAGATAGACGCCATACGCTATACCATAAGGGAAGATCAAGCGGACGAAAGTCTGACAGGTGTAAGTGTTATTGGCGTAGCCCAATATCTGCATGCGAGAAGAGCGATAGGTATCTTGCGGAAAAAACTGGAAAACGAGGGGGTTAACGTTTATCAGAGTCCCGCGGAAAAAAGCAAATATGAGAAGTATCCCACCCAGCCACAATTTAAGGCCGGGGAAATGGGGTTTCTTATGTGGGAAATACTAAATTTCATAAGAGTTTGGGCAATGGATGTTTTAAAGGGATTTGGTTTTTATTTTAAGGACAAATCCTACAGAAGTCCGGGTACGGTTTTCCTCGACAACAATATCGTTGTAAGCTATACCTCCGGGTGGGACCTTATCGATGAACTGACACTCCCGAGTAAAAAGGCAATATCGGATGGTTTTAGTCAATTTAGGGCAATGCTTTCAGGTAGGGGGTTTTCGCCGGACCTTATGTCATTCGAAGTCGCGTTCGAAACGATCGAGGACGCCCGGAAACTTAAAGCGTCCGATATTTATAACGGCAATTGCACTTATCATGTCAAAAAAGTCCGCGATACTATCATCAACCTGGCGGTCAGCGATACTCCGGATATTATATCGGATCCGAATAGTGAGTTATACGCAATAGTCACTGAGATCAAACCCCGCTATGTTAGTGTCCATCTGGGCTGGTCGGCTGAAGAGGTAGAACTTGGACCTACCCGGGAGCATGAATATGATGTTCCCGCAAAAGGCTATGAAAACCTCGACAGGGACACACTCATGAAAAATATGGTTAAGAACATAAACGAACTGAAGAAAAATCTTGGGGAAATACCTCTTTTAGTCGAGATGCTGAACTATCAACCGGACGGAGCATATGAACATGTGACAGACCCCGCTTTTATAAGGGAAGTATTGAAGAGGACCGGAGTGGGTTTACTCTTTGATTGCGCGCATATGCTGGTCTCGGCCAAAAATATGGGATATACGGGTCCCGGTGCTTACATGGATTATATAAGGAAAGTTGTCGATGATGACACAGTAAAACATATACATGAAATACATCTGTCGGTCCCGGTGCCGTCTGCCCCCGGCAGTAAACACTCATATGATGATTTTCACCTGCCCTTTTTTACTGAGAGTGAGGCGGCCGGTGAGGTTCAAAACATATTGAGATATATCCTGGACCTTAGGACGAAGAATAATGTAACTACTCCGTTAACGGTGAATTTTGAGACCGGCATACAAAATGCGGGGAAGGAACTGCCCGTTTTGGCCGGGATATTAGGGGACTTATATGTACCCGACAAAGAGTACCTGGATCCGGTGTTTAAAGAATTCGGCCTTGTCCCCTCGTTTACCGTTAATACTTCAAGTTTCGGCGCGAAAGATCGTGGTGATAGGGCGATAACGAAACCGCTGAATCTGGAGGTGCCGGTTGTTTACACAGGCCTTGAAAATGAACTTGAGAGTTCCGGACTTGAGAGAGCGCCCAGAACTTTTCATTTTATGATTATCGGAGATGAAGCTTTAAAGAAAAAAGAAATGTTTTTTCTCCTTAATGACGATGCGCAAGAGATCTTGGAAGACCCCTCACTTTACGAAACTCTCGCTAAATACCATGCCGAAAGACCTGTTTCGGTGCATCTTGGCTTGGGTGTGAAAGATTTCAGGGTCAAAAGAGGGAAGCTGATGTATGAGCAATTACCACCGGACATGACAGAATCTAAAGCCAAGGCTACGATCATCGCGAGAATTGAGCAGTTGAGATCGAATCTTCGAAAAAACAAATTGAACGATCACATTCTTTTGGAAAACTGTGATTATTTTCCGGGCAACAGATATGTGGTCGCCCCCGAATTTATCAGAGAAATAGCCCAAGCGACCGATAGCGGACTTTTGGTGGATCTCATGCATATAGCTGCCACGGCTTTGCATGACAAACCGGAATATTCCAAAGAGTTCAATGATATGTCCCCCCTGGAATATCTCAAGGCTCTTGTCGACCGTGATAATATAAGCTCCGTGGGCGAGATACATATTGCAGTCCCGGCAATGAATGATGCGGGTGAATGGAAACATGCCAGAATGGAAGGGGCGCCTGACTTGCCTTTTCATGTTGAGAGTGACGGCGCGATCTTGGTAAAGGGGTTGTTAGCATACATCCTCGGAATGAGAAAAAAAGCCGGTGTTGAAACCCCTCTGATAATCAATTTTGAGACCAACGATAAATTTGCCCGTGAAGATGTCGCACATTTGGCTGAATTTATAAAAGAGATAAAAGCATTAGATATGGTCTCATATGCCGAAGGCATTGACAAAGATTTTATGTCATCTTTCAGAACTCCCGAAATGGAAGGGGGGCGCCCGATATCGGCAGAGAAGAACATCTTGGAGATGTCTGACGATGAAATACTTTCTCTGATGGATCCGAGATACGGCGAACTCAGGAAACACGCAAAAGCCGATCTTAAGTTTGCCCGGGCCATAGCTGAAGAGCTTGGTTACAGGGACAACGAAGAGTTTATGAACAAATTGCGTGTAATAAGCCTTGCTCACGATATTGGCGGGATACTGGGATATAAGGAACATGAAGCAATTGAGTCTGGACTGCACGCGCTTATGAAAGACAAAGGGTTGGAATGGAAAGGGGTGGCCCCCGATGAATTGCTGGGAAAAATTAAAGAGAAAGGGATAGAGCTGGATCCTTCAGAAGAGATCTTTATTCCGGCGATCGATCATGCCAACAATTCTATAAGAGCGCTTGAAAAGGCAGGTATTTTTATCCCCGAAGATGTCAGATTCATAATTTCAAGACATATGGACGAGCCCTCTGAAGATGAACTCAAGTCCTGGCCGGACGAGACAAGAGCCCTTTTCGCTATTTTCATGCTTGCTGATGTTTTTGAGTGCGGAAACAACTTTTATAAACAAAAAGGTGATTACTACAAGCATGAAAGTAAATTTGAAGACCCCAGGGATACCTTAGCTTTTATCCGTGACAAAAAAATGAGGGGTCGGGATTCTCTGAAATCTTATTTGGAAGCGGCTGAGAGGTCTTTCAGCGGAGAGAAATTCCAAAAAGCCTTGGCCTTCAGCCGGACCCCATTGGATCAAACTTCGAGTCCTTTTGTGAAAACCGACGTGGAAATAACAAGATCTTTAGCTACACGCGCGACGCGGTCTTTTAAAAAGTTCAATGTCATCCCGAGCTACACGCTTAACGCCTCGAAGGATCCGGGCGATCCCAAAGAAGCGGTGTTCCGGCATGGTCTTGAGAGGTTCAGGTCTATCTTTGAAATGTCTGAAGTAAAAGTGCCGTTCGCGTTCGAAGATCAGTGCCGTAGCGAGGATGAAATAGACAAAATAGAAAAAGAAGATTTGTTCTCGGCGGATAAAAGAACATTGCATCTGAAAATACTTCAGGCGGAAAGCGCGGAGAAAGCAAAAACCTTGAAAGCGGGGCGGTATGAGATCAATCTTGCCGCTCAAGAGACTATGGAACTGATAGCCAATGAGAAAAGCGTCATTTACAGGATAACGGAGAGGATGAACCCGGAATACGTAAGTCTTCATCTAAGCGCTTCGGTAGAGGACAGAAAATTTGCCACTCAGGACGCTCCTTGGGAAAGCCCTGTCCCCGGGTCGGTAGTCATCGATAGAGACGAGCTTTTACGCAGATTTTCCGAAAATATCATCATGTTCCGAAATAACCTGCGCAAAACGGGCTATAAAGGGCAGATACTTGTAGAATCCCTGGATTACCATGATTCCGGGGCGTACGAACATATTACGGAACCGTCGTTTATCAAGGAGCTTTTGTATGTTGTAAATAAAGATTTTCCGAAGGGGAACGATCAGGTGGGGCTTCTTGTGGACTGCGCCCATATCGTTCTTGCCGCGCGCAATTTAAATTTCAAAAAACTTGGGTACCATGACCCGGATCATGGTTTCATGGGGTTTGTGGAAGATATAGTTAACGGCGATACTATATCCCTTATAAAAGAGCTTCACCTTGTAGTGCCGGAATATGATGGCGTGGATAAGGAATATCAGGATACGCATCTGCCTTTCATCGCTGAGGGTCAAGGCGCGGAAGATGTAAAAAAAGTTCTTGAGCACATATTCCGTCTGAGGCGTAAGTATGGTGTGACACAGCCTTTGATCGTTAATTTCGAGTCCAATTCCATGACGGATTCCGCCGAAGAGCTGATCGCTTTAGCGGATCTCTTAGAGGGTATCGAAAGGAGACTGGCGGAAGATAGGGAGAATATGAAAACCATCCTCGATCTGGCAGAACAGGAGGAAGGTGTACCTGTCGCCGCGATGGTTTTCAATCATAAGACCGGTGAAAAAATAACAGGATTAAGGGAAAATCTGCCAGATGGGGTGGGGCATGAGCATGGGGTTGTCGACCACTGCGAAATGGTAGCTTTAAAGGAGGCCGTACGAAAAGGGTGGGACCTAACGGAGTGCACGCTTTACGTTACTATGGAAAATTGTTATCACTGCGCAAAGGCTGTGGTCAACAATTTTCGCCCGGGACGTGTTGTTATTGGCAGTATGGATCCTTTGATCAAAGGAAGAGGAGAAGCTGTTATCAAACACGGAAAGGTCTTTCACGAATTTGTGCCCGATCTAGATCTTCGTATCAGGGCTGAAAAAATAATTAGAGAGTTCTATGGAGAGGGACCAGCTGCTCTAGACGTTAGCTCTAGAGTTATGAATGCCGGGGATTTTGATCATGCGGTTGAAGATCCGAAAGGAGTATTGGAAGCTTGTCTTGACGGCAAAGTAGGCCCCGAAGATGCCATGGATCTTTTTGATTGGGCCGGCTATCTTTACCTAAAGGATAACCCTGTTTTCGGGACTGACGGCCCCATGCAAATTTATTTAACTAATGCTGACATTTCAGTTAAAGCAATAGATGATAAGAAGAGTGTTGATAATGCTGTTCGCCATATCTTATATGCTAAAAGCAGAATTAATCCTAAAATAGACAATTTTCGTTTTGTCTTGATCGGAAGCGAAGAGAACTGCCGTAAAGTCGCCGAAAGTGTTATTAAAGAAGCACCGGCAGCGGGACTGGATAATATAGAGGGGAGATTATACATAATGACAGATCTTGATGCGTCTCCAGTACCCGCTCAAGATATTCTGAAAAAGGACGCTGGATCGGATGGGCTGAATACCCGGGCAACCGAACTTTACGAGATCGTGGCAGAAGTCTTCAACAACCGTCGCGCGCGTATGGTGAAAGATGCCGATGACATTATCAGGGATCTTGCCGCCGAGGGCGTAAGGGGGGATGAGATCGGCTTCGAAAAGATCGATAAGGACGCTGCCGCGGTTGTTGTTGCTGGACAAGTTAGACATGTCGTAGGCCTTGCCCGCGAATATCCTCTTACCGGGGAACTGGATATCAAGTTGAGCGAACTTGAAGACAGCGCCGCCCGTATAATAGCTGAAAACATAATAACAAGCCTTATATCGCTTGGCCGTAATATGCCAAAAGACCATAAGGGAGTGAGGGAGCCGTTCATTTACGCCTTCGAGACAGACTGGATCCCCGGGTACGAGGACGACGCGAAAGTCAAGAACGCGATGTTCAGCATTATAAGAGAGGTGCGGGATGGAAACGGCAGGACCGGGATAGGTCAGGCTATAGCGAGTATGGGGCTGGAAAATATAAATATTGTTCATGCGGAAAGCGGCCGGCTCGCCGACGCTGTTCTTGATGCTGCGGGTGACAGGGCCGATCTTTCAAATGTCGTTATTATGGGTGGGTTGGGGACGGTAGAGAGCGCCGATTTCCGGGCAAAGCTCCTCGGCCGCGTCCCCGACCAAATGCCTTTTATCGCCGGTATTGATACGTCAAAATTCGACCCTGACGTCATAAAAGCGGGCCGGTATTATCCCGTGGATATTTTAATGCTTATGTCTCTCGCTCTTGACTTTGCCCGTGGCAGGGAGCTTAGGGGGGTACCTATAGAGTACACGGTCGATGGTGATAACAGGCGCATGATAGTTTTTGTTCCGGAAATGGCCCCGGTTGATTACCAGGCGCTGGTCGACTATAACAGGGCCCTTCTTAGGGTTTTACAAGCCGCGTGATGTTGCGTGGTTCAATTTTTTGGATAGTACTTGTACTATAGCAACATTTGAGGGGGAACGATCATTGGTTGTCGGATTTACATGAGGTGATATGACGTATCTTTCTGGAAGGATAATCGGCTCTATGGGCCGTGTAGGAAGGAAAAAAAGGGCCCAAAATGCTTTTGTTAGGATTTAAAAAATTTAGAATTCAATGGTTGACTTGTTG
>SLID01000124.1 GCA_007135805.1 Candidatus Omnitrophota bacterium
TAATAGCGGGTAGCTCTCATCACACTATGGACTTCAGCCACTGACTCAGCGTACTTTATCTTATGCTCTTCCCGCAATATGTCCCTGTTCAAAGCCTGGATCAGGCCTCTCTGCCGGTCGGTTGTGGCTATTACGGCTATATTAACGCCGGAACGGGCAAGCTTTCCGAGAAGGACGCCCAGCCCGTTATCAAAAGTGACTTTTTCGGAAAAGATCATAGCCGTTCCTTTTTCAAGCGCAAGGGGTATATCTATAGGAGCCTCGCTTCGTATTTCCAAGAACTTGTCCGCCATTGAAACACGGTCAAAACCA
The DNA here is from genome assembly GCA_007135805.1 of Candidatus Omnitrophota bacterium. Classification (GTDB taxonomy): domain Bacteria; phylum Omnitrophota; class Gorgyraeia; order Tantalellales; family Tantalellaceae; genus SLID01. The sequence goes on from SLID01000124.1 coordinate 313, forward strand.
TGCCGCCAGAATTCCTGCGGAATTTCATCCATCGCTATCTCGAGGTTAGCGTATGGGTCGGGCGATAGATAATCCTCGACATAGCGCTCGAACAGTTTGAAATAAGCCGTATCCTCAAGAAAGTCAAGAGGAAGGTCCGTCCTCTGTTTTTTCGCTGTCTTGGGATACTTCTGCTGGATATCATCGGCGATATCAACTACAACTTTGGTCTTTTCCCCTGCCTTGCTTTTCGCTATCCCCTGAATTTTCAACTTTTCCAGTATTTTTGAATTCCTGGCCATCATTATCGCGTCCTGACGCACTTCAGCGTCCAGTTCCTCAGGAATAGGCCTCCCGACCACTATTTCATCTCCAAGCTCTGACACTTCCCGGGGAAAAGATATCTTTTCTTCTCCCTCAGGATACTTCTCAGTAGGCTCCGTTTTTTCATACGTTCCGGTAGCGTGAGAGACCGCGCGGCGAAGGTAGAGCTCCAACCTCCTCTCCGCTTCTTCCCTATATTCATCAAAAAGGGCTCTGTCGGCAGAACCTTTTGTAAAAGCCGCTTCGCGGGCCATCTTTCTCGCGGCTCTTTCTCTCCGTAATTCCCTTTTAGCCCTGAGCCGGCCATATGAATACATAAGAACGATCAGTTTTAATTGTTCCTTAAGGTCTTCATCGCCCTTGTACCTTTCGATCTTATCCTCAACTTCATCGACTATGGAACCGACAATATCGTAATATTTTTGATGATGAGCGATCTCGGCCAGTTTAGCCGCGGCGTTCGCGCCCTGGTCAAAAATACTTTGCCTTTCGCTGTCCGTCCAAGCGTACCTGCTTTCATAGTCCATCTTGCGAAAAAAGAATCCCATATGCTTGTCTATGAAATCCATCTTTTCTTCTTTTCCTTCGAGACCGCTTTCCGGGGAAATTATGAGCGCCGCCAGGTACAGGACCAGTATCTCAGGCGAATTAAGTATTATACGGCGAAAAAGATCTTTTTTATTTTCCATATTCTGGGCTTTATGGACGAGATCTATGACAAACTGGTAATCCCCGAAAGCGTACAACCTAGAAAGGGCGATCGCGAACCATCCTTTCCTATGTAGTCCCCCTATGCTGGGCATTGTTTCGGACTTAAGTATTGTGGCCATCCTTCTGGTCGCACGGATATATTTTTCCTCTACAAAGAACCTTTCAAAAAAACTGCGCCGCAACTTTTTCACGGGATAGATCGCGCCCACGACCTCTCCCCTGTTAAACCACCACAAGTCCTCCTGTTTCGTGGCGGGGTTCACATATCTCTCACTGAATTTTTTTTCCAGGTCTACTTCAGTCGCGTCTTTCAGTTTTACGTAGAGATCCTCTTCCTTTATCATCTCGTTGAAAACTTCGGCGAAGAGAGAAGCGCTAATATTCTCCATATCCCTAATGTCCGCTCCGGCAGCCTCGATCCGGCGCGCCAGCTCAGTTACCGCTACGCTTTCCTCATTCTCGCGGATAAATTCCCGCAGCGCCTCCGTGTTTATTTCGTCTTCGGTAAACTCTACCATTTCCCACCACAAAATATCCAATTTTCCAATGATCGAACCTTTCTCCCACTTAGTTTTTTCCCCGTCCTTTAATCCCGTTGCATGGATCTCTTCCGGAGTAGCGAGCCGTATTGGAAAAATACCGTTCCTGGGAACAGTATTTACAACAAGATGAAGATCTATCCGCACAGCCTTTCTGGGCCTGGAAAGCGACACCGGTAGCAGAAAATCCTTTCCTTCCAGATGTGATATCTCGTAAAAATACGGAGTAACGGTCATAAGCCGGAAGTCTATCCCAGAGGGAAAATGCCCGTATGCTTCTATCTTGCGATAAGCGGCCAGAAGTGTGTCCACCGTTTCTGTTCCTTCGAAATACGCTATGCGACTCATCTCGCTCATTATCATCTGAGTTGCTATCGCCGCCCTGACAAATTCCGCTGAAGAGTTGGGAACGCTCTCGGCAAGAGGGTTATTATTGCTCACAGGAGCCAGGTTCATATTTCCGTATGCCGGCTTCTGGACAGCGTGGGGAAAGATCGGGTCCGCCGAAACCATGGTCAACAACACAAAAATGCTTATAACTCGCCTAACCATGAATACCTGCTTTTTGTATTTTAGCTTTTTTATAATTAACAAGTGCATTATATCGACCTTTCAGGTAAATGTCAACTATTTATTATCTTAAATGGGAAAACGCATAATGGAAAACACAAAATGAATTTGCAGGGATTTTCTGCGGATCTCAACGGTATAGCTCTGTGCAGGTGATCGTAGCTTCCTAAGAAAACTAGGCAACGAAGATGTTTCCCTTTTGCCTTACAGCGACCTTGCCACAGCTTCCCAGGCGGCATGCTGGTCACTTATCTCGGTCCAATCTATTTTACGTATCTTTAATGCCTGACCGCTTATTAGTTTTTTTATGTTCTCACGGGGATCGCCGTCAACCATGGCCGCCATTACTTTCAGAAAACTATCACTGGGTTCCACGACTAAGGGGTCTATATCGGGAGACCTCTGGATCTCTCTCCGGTGCTCAAGTATATGGAACCCCAGACTTATCTGTGATATAAGATCGGGATCCTCCCCCTGGACAATGGGCTGTATAAAAATACTGTCTTCCATGCGCTCTTGTTGGATCAGATCTTGAATGTCCCCAATAAGGTGATGCGCCCCCTCGGGCAAAAGCAGGACCGCGCGCGGGTCTCTGCGTTCCA
>SLID01000028.1 GCA_007135805.1 Candidatus Omnitrophota bacterium
ATTTCAGGAGCGGGGAAAGGACCTTTAACCTCATAACACAGGTAGCGGGACGCGCCGGGAGGGGTGACCTGGGAGGAGAGGTAGTGGTCCAGACGTTCACTCCGGACAATTACGCCGTCAAAATGGCGGCGAAACACGATTACGCGGGTTTTTATTCCCGTGAAATACAGTCAAGGCGGGAGCTGGGTTTTCCTCCGTATAAAAACCTGATAAAGATAACCATAAGATCCAGAATAGAAGATAACGCGATAAAATTTTCAAATAACCTTGAAAAAACCCTGAAGAAAAAAATACCCGATGTGGATATGATAGGGCCGGTACCTTCGCCTATGGTTAAATTGCGGGGTTTTTACAGGTGGAACATACTTATAAGATGCGTGTCACGAGTTGAGATGGTGGCAAGTCTCCGGTCGGCTTTGAAAGGTTTTCGTAAGGCATCCGGCGTGTTCATGGCGGTAGACGTGGATCCTATGACGCTGTAGGCAGGCGCGTTTTCCGGAAGACAGTGTCGTGGAGCGCGGGGTCTGTAGTGACAAGGCGGTGAAAAAGTGAAGATAGTGTTTTTTGGTACGGGAAATTTCGGTATTCCGACACTGAAGAGGCTTCTCAAAAGCTCATATGAGGTTGAAAAAGTCGTTACGCGTCCCGACATTAGGAAAGGGCGGGGGTGGAACGTCCTGCCGACACCGGTAAAAGAGATAGTCAAGAAAACGGCGCCGGGGACGGATGTTCTTCAGCCGGAAAAAATGTCGGACCCGGAGTTCCGGGATAGTTTGAAAAGCTGCGGGGCGGATGTATTTGTCGTAGTCGATTACGGCAAAATACTTACAAAAGAGATCCTGTCCATTCCTTCGAAATACTGCATAAACCTGCATCCGTCGCTTCTTCCGCTCTACCGCGGTCCCGCCCCCGTAAATCGAGCAATAATGGCGGGAGACGCCGTAACGGGTAATACAGTGATAAAGATGAACGAGCGTATGGACGCGGGAGATATCCTTCTCAGGGAAGAAGTGGCCATAGGAGAACATGACACCGCCGATCTTCTCGGGGAAAAACTGTCGTTTTCGGGCGCTTTTCTTGTATTGAAAGCGCTTGATCTTATAGAGTCGGGACTTGAAAGCACTGAGGAGCAGGATGAGACCATAGCCACATATGCCCCTAAGCTTGAAAAGTCCGAAGGGAAAATAGATTGGGGGCTTTCGGCGGATCAAATAGCGCTCAAGGTAAGAGGCCTTCAGCCCTGGCCGGGGGCGTACACTCTGCTTAATGGCAGGACCGTAAAAATACTTCAGGCATCGGGATGCGAAATTCCCGAGGGACGCTTCTCCAGGGGCGAAATAATCCGGGCCGACAGCCGACTGGTCGTAAATTGCGGCCGGGGAGCTCTGCGCGTGGCCAAACTTCAGATGGAAGGTAAAAAAGCGATGACCTCGGATGAGTTTTTGCGGGGGCATCGTGACCTTACGGGCGCGATCATGGGATGAGGCGGACTCTTCAATATCCCTCAAGCAAACAAAAAAAATGAAAATTGGTATAGACATTCGATCCACACTGAAAAAGAAGAGGACGGGGATAGGGAACTACACCCTTGGACTCATAAAAGCGCTGGCCCTCGCGGATAGCGATAATTCGTACTTTCTTTACAGCCGGATACGGCCGTTCGATCTTAAAAAGAACGTATGCCCGCTGCCGGGTAGAAATTTCCGGCACAGGATAGAAAGATTATCTTTCTTTCCGGAACGGGCTATGAAAGACATGGACATTTTTCACACCTCGAGTTATGACATACCCGCGCCCGGTACGTACCGCCTTTTTACAACTGTGCATGACCTGGTGCCGCTTTTTTTCGAAGAAGGTTATTCCGGGGATTATCTTCGGGATTACCGTGATATTATGGAAAGGGTACTACGCGAAAGCAGTGTTGTTATCACCGATTCCGAAAACACCAGGGACGACGTCCGGGAAAAATTCCCCGGGCTTGCCCGGCGTGTAGAGGTTGTGTATCCCGGTGTAGACATCAGCTTTACAGCCCCGGATAACGGGATTTCCCGCGCGCGAGTCAAAAAAAAGTACGGCCTTGAGGGAAGATACGCGCTTTATTCCGGAGGTATGGATCCCCGCAAAAACCTTACGCGCCTTGTAGAAGCGTTCCGGGTGATGAAGTCCCGTATCAAAGCTCCCTGTAAATTGTTGATAACCGGGGAAAAAGCAAAGTTTCCAAGTGACGCGGGGAAAAAAATAACGGAATATTCGCTGGCCGATGACATAGTTTTCACGGGTTATGTTGGCAGCGAGGACCTCAAGCGTCTTTATGCGGCGGCCGATGTTTTTGTGTACCCGTCGCTTTACGAAGGATTCGGTTTACCGATACTTGAGGCCTTCGCCATGGGCACGCCGGTAGTGACTTCTTCCACCTCAAGCTGCGGGGAGATCGCTTCCGGAGCCGCGGTAACCGTCGATCCTCTCGACAGCGACGCTCTTGCGGAAGCTCTATACAATGTTGTGTCCGATAAGGATCTTGCCGCCCATCTTAAAGAAAGGGGAAAAGAGCGGGCCGAGCATTTCTCCTGGGAAAAGTCGGCCGGGAAGCTGCTTGACCTTTTTCGGGAATCCGCCCCCGAAAAGTGATAGTCACCTCAAAGGCAGTAACAAAACACCTGTTATATATAAAAAACTTAGTTCCAGAAAGTTGTCTGTGTGATCTTTCTAATGTAAACTTAATTACGAAGTATATATTCGGTTTCCTGGAGAGCCATACATTTACCTTGATGTGGTAATGGGTGGTTTTTGGGGTTTTGTGTTATTTTGTGCGCTGATGTTAATGTCTTTTGCTAAGTTTTTAGTTAGGTAACGGTGTTTGTCAGGTGGAGAATGATATGCGCAAGCTTAACGGAAAACATACTAAAGGGGCGGTATTTTCAGGGAAAAGTATATTCAGGACCATCTTTTCCCTGATCACACTGTTCTTTTTTCTTGTTTCTACTATCTTTCCTTCGGGGGTCTCCTCAGCTATCC
>SLID01000055.1 GCA_007135805.1 Candidatus Omnitrophota bacterium
CACGGGGTTCCGCCCCCCCGAAGATTTACCTTCACCTCCGCCCATAGGATGGTCCACGGGATTTTTCACAACAGCTCTCGACAGGGGCCTTTTGCCCCTGTGCCTATTCGTACCGGCCTTACCAATGGATATGTTCTCATGGTCCGCGTTACCCACTTTACCCAAAGTAGCGTAACAATTCTCATTCACAAGCCTCACTTCTCCGCTGGGCATCCTGAGATGGGCATTCTTGCCGTCCTTTGCTTCGAGTACCGCGTTGTTCCCGGCGGAACGGGCGATCTTGGCCCCTCGTCCCGGATCCAACTCAACACAGTACACTTCAGCTCCGAGAGGCACCCTCTTAAGCGGCATAGAATTCCCTATCTCTATTCCGGCTTCGGGTCCGCATTCAAGTTTCACTCCAACTTTGAGTCCCGCAGGGGCTATAGCGTAGGCTTTTTCTCCGCCCTCGTAATTTATAAGAGCTATGTTGGCGGACCTATTGGGATCATACTCTATGGAAAGAACTTCGCCGACCGAACCCTTCCTGGAATATTTGAAATCGATTATTCTGTACCTTCTCTTGTGTCCGCCGCCTCTTCCCCTGGTGGTCATACGTCCGCGACTGTTACGTCCTCCGCTTTTCCTCAAAGCCACTGTGAGGGATTTTTCGGGTCGGTCCTTTGTTATCTCAGTCCCCTCGGAAACCGAAGCCCATCTTGTCCCGGGCGTTCTGGGCTTATACTTCTTAACCATATTAAGTTACCTCAATTCTGTTTTCCGGTTTAAGTGTTACGATGGCTTTTTTCCAGGAAGACGTTAAACCTTCTCTTATCCTCACTCTTTTCTTTTTGCCTCGTACCGTCATCATATTGACATGATCTACTTCTACTTTGTAGATGTTTTCAACGGCATTTTTTACCTCTATTTTATTCGCCCTGCTGTCAACCTTGAAAAGATACTTATTCTGCGCCAGCATCATGGACCCTTTTTCGGTCCGTAACATATGTTTTATAACCTCGTGCGGACTCCTCATCTTAACCTCTCAGCCAGTTTTTCGAAGGCCTCTTTTTCAATCACTATTCTGTCATGTAGAAGAATGTCCCTCGCGTTCACATTGCGTCCTTCTTTCAAAGACACCCCTCGAAGATTCCTGAAAGAAAGCAGAACATTATCGGATATCTGATCGACCACCACCAGGGCTTTTCCGCGTATTCCGAGCTTGTCCAAAGTTTGCCTTGAAACTTTTGTTTTGGGTCCGGAAAACTCTATCTTTACCACGGCTTTTACTCCATCTTCCGACAAGCGCGCGTTGAGACCAGAAAGCAATGCCTTCCTAACTGCCTTTTTCGGCATAGAGTATCCAAAATCTCTGGGTCGGGGACCGAAAACAATTCCCCCGTGTCTCCAGAGCGGATTACGCGAAGATCCTACTCTCGCTCGGCCAGTGCCTTTCTGCCTCCATGGCTTAGCCCCGCCTCCTCTAACTTCCGACCGGGTCTTTGTAGAAGCATTTCCGGTCCTGCTGTTGGCCTCGTACATTTTTTTCGCCTCGTAAAGAAGGACTGTATTGACTTCACCGTCAAACAGCGATTCGTCCAGAAGTATTTTATCTACTTCATTTCCTTCCAGATCATACACCGGTAACCTGTTATTTTTTTTCTCCATTTTACGGATCTTTCCTCATATTGTTGTCGCAAAACGACGTCAGCTAGCAGTCTCCTGAGCGGCGCCGTTCACCTCATCCGGATTCCCGGCACCGGAAACTTCTTCTTCAGTTTCGACGACCGGTTCTTCTCTCGGAGCCAGCGTCTTTTTTTTCGCGTACTTGACCGTCACATATGAACCGTTAGCGCCTGGCACGGCTCCTTTAACCACTACCGTACCCTTCTCCGCGTCGACCTCCATAACTTCAAGGTTCTGGACGGTGACCTTTTCCGCTCCCATGTGGCCGGGCATCCCCAGACCTTTGAAAACCCTCGAAGGATAAGAGCTCTGGCCGATAGAACCGGGGGCGCGGTGGGACATGGAACCATGCGATTCTTTTCCACCAGACCAGCCGCAACGTTTCATTCCGCCCTGAAAACCCTTTCCCTTCGAGATCCCGGTGATATCAACCATATCACCTTTCTGGAAAATGGAGCTTGTGACCTCGTCACCCACTTTTATGTTTGAAACATCCTCGCAAAGGATCTCTTTTACGAACTTTTTGGGTTTAAGACCCAGGGATTTCAGCCGTGACCTCTGCGGTTTGTTAATTCTATTCTCTTTCGTGTCACTGAAACCAAGCTGCACAGCCGTATAGCCGTCCTTTTCATCGACCTTGACCGCCTGGACAGTACAGGGTCCCGCTTCCAGTATCGTCACGGGCACATTTATCCCGTCCTCGATAAAGATCCTTGTCATCCCCACTTTTTTTCCCAGTATACCCGGAATCATTTTTCCCTCTCCGGAGCTGAAGCTCCTTTTTACCTCTTACATACCCGCTACTGTTTTATTTCAACGTCCACACCAGCGGGAAGATCGAGTTTACGCAAAGAATCAATCGTCTTGGAAGTAGCGTCCACAATATCCAAAAGACGCTTGTGCGTTTTAAGCTCAAATTGTTCCCGCGACTTTTTATCGACATGCGGCGACCTCAGAACAGTATAAAGCTCACGTTTCGTGGGCAAAGGCACTGGCCCAAGTACCGTAGCCCCGGTCTTCTTCACAGTGTCGACAATCTCGCTCATGGAAACATCCAACAGCTTGTGGTCGAAGGACTTTAAACGTAAACGTATTCTTGCTGGTTTTGCCTTTTTTGCCATTTTATCCTCGGTTTCCGTCGTTCCGTGCTTGAACTTCCGCCTATTATCCTTTTATTTCCGATACTACACCCGCGCCTACGGTATGGCCGCCTTCCCTTATGGCGAACCTGAGTTCCTTCTCTATGGCTACGGGCGTTATCAGCTCTACCTCAACTTTGACATTGTCTCCCGGCATGA
>SLID01000134.1 GCA_007135805.1 Candidatus Omnitrophota bacterium
GTCAGAAAAGATTTTTCGATGTTCGCTATATCGGGCAATAAACGGGGCGGATATAAGGTCGATGAACTTCTGGACAGCATTTGCCGGATTTTGGGCAAAAATCAGGTTTGTAAGGTCGTGGTCGTGGGGGCTGGCAAGATCGGACTGGCCTTGATGAACTACGCGGGTTTTGAAAAAGAGAATGTTGAGATAAAGGCGGCGTTCGATATAGACCCAGAAAAGTTTTCTAATGATGTCAGTGTGCCGGTCCTTCCTCTGGCGAAACTTGCTGAATTTGTCAGAAGTGAAGCAATTAAAGTGGGTGTGATAGCGGTACCAGACGTAGCCGCCCAGCATGTGGCTGATCTCATGGTATCCGCGGGGATAAAAGGTATTTTAAATTTTGCTCCGATATTGCTGAAAGGTGTGGGCGATACTATCGTGAAAAACGTAAATCTTGAACTTGAACTTGAGAACATTATCTATTTTGTCAATGCCCGTGAAAAAAGCCCGGAAAGATCATATGAAAAAGAACAGTCTTAAATTATACATAGTCCTGAATTTCCTGGTGGTCATACTTCTTATCAGTGTTTCCATAGGGGCGCTTGGATTTCACGTAATAAGAGAAGAGATCATAGAAAAAGCCCAGTACCAGGTGACCAACTACATGAACGCGGCCCGCATATTGTATGAGAATACCGCGGCATCTATGGGTCGGGAGCTCAGCTTGCTTACCAGATTGGATGATATTCGCGGTATAAGGGATAAGATAGGCTTGGATTATCTGTTCCTGGCCGGAAAAGAGGATATTTCCGGTCTCAAAAGCGAGGTAGCGCGAGAGGCCGCCAAAGGTCAAGAGATATCGGGTACGAGGATAGTGACCTACGAAGAACTTGAGGAAATGGGCGTAGAAATCGCCAGAAAGATCGATACCGCGCCCATGGCCCTGCCGGAAGAGATGAAACCGGCGGAAAACGTCCGGGGTGACGCGATGGCCATAGAGTACGCCCGCCCAATTTACTGTGACGATGGAACATTTCACGGGGTGCTTTATGGGGGTAAAATAATCAATGGGAGCACGGATCTGGTCGACAACATAAGAGATCTTATCTTCGGAGAAGAGCTTTATATGTCGAAGCCTGTCGGTACCGTGACTATTTTTCAGGGGGGGGTAAGAATAGCTACCAATGTGATCAAAAGTGACGGTGAAAGGGCCGTAGGCACAAGGGTCTCAAGTAAAGTTTATGACCAGGTAATTGTCAGGGGTGAAACCTGGTCAGACAGGGCCTTGGTCGTGAATGACTGGTATATAACGGCATATGAGCCTATAAGCAACATACAGGGCGACACGATAGGAATGCTTTATGTGGGTATTCTGGAACAGCCCTTTTTTGACATGGCGAAAAAAGTTTTCCTGATGTTTTTCCTGATAATGTCCGGCTCGGTGATCCTGGCTGTTATAATATCTTTTCTGCTCGCCGGGGCCATAGTGAGGCCGGTGAGAGCTCTTGTTGAGGGTACCGCCAAAATATCCGATGGTGATCTTGAGTCCCGCATAAAAACGGATTCATTGATTGAAGAGCTTCGTTGTCTTGAGATGTCTTTTAACGAAATGGCCGGCAACTTGGATAAGAGGGAAAAGGACCTTGTCATGGCCAATGAAAAGAGAGAGATGCTCAATAAAAGGTATCTCGATCTTATTAGCTTTGTTTCACATGAATTGAAAGGTATACTGGCGTCTACGATCCTGAACGCCTATTCAGTGAGGGACGGGTTTCTCGGGATGGTGAATTTCAAGCAGCGTAAAGCGCTGGATTCGGTTACACGTAACCTGGATCACCTGGACGCCACGGTGAAGAATTTCCTTAACCTGAGCCGCATAGAAAAAGGCGACATGGGTGTGAATAAAAGGCAGATGCTTGTAAAGGAAGACATGTTCGACGTCGCGGTAGATACTTTTCAGAAGCAGGCATCGGAAAAGGAAATGGTAATGATCAACAATATTCCGCAGGACCTTTCGATCAATGCCGACAGGGATCTTTTACAGGTCGTGGCTAACAATCTGGTCAGTAACGCGGTAAAATACGGTACGCCGGGCGGCAACATAAAGATAGATGCCCGGGATAAAGGGGACAGGGTAGAGATCTCGGTGTACAATGACGGAAGAGTTCTTACCGAAGAGGAAAAGAGCTCCCTTTTTAAGAGGTTTTCCAGGCTTCACGGCCCTGAGACAAAGAACGCCAAGGGTACCGGGCTCGGGCTTTTTATATCCAGGGAGATAGTGGAAAAACACGGAGGGGCCATAACAGTGATATCTGGGACTTCCGGCAACTCATTTGTCTTTGAGATTGTAAAAGGAGGATAAAAGTGCTTACACCTTTCGAAGCAATAAAGAAAAAGAGAGCGGAGGCATTAAGCAGGATAATAGGCAAGGGCTATCTTGCCACTAAGAGGGTCTATATAGGGATGGCTACCTGCGAGATAGCCGCCGGATCTGATGAGGTGATGAAAGTATTTACCGAAGCGCTGAGAGAGGGGCTTCCGGGGGTATATATAAGCCAGAAGGGTTGCGCGGGAAGATGTAACCTGGAGCCCACGGTCGAGGTCATAGAGACAGGCAAGGTACCGGTTAAATACGGTAAAGTGGATGTCCAGAAGGCCCGTGAGATAATAGAACGGCATTTGAAAAAAGGCGAGGTTATTGAGGAATGGGTCATAAAATAATGAGGGGATAAAATGCGCGAAGAAGATAACAAGAAAATCCAACAAAAGATAGTGCTGTTCTGTGACGGGACTTCCTGCCTGCAGAAGGGCTCCGACGGGCTCAAGGAGAGATTCCGTATGGAGATGGAAAAACACGCTGTCGGTGAAAACCGGGTAAGCATAAGTATCTCCGGTTGCCTGGGAATGTGTGACAAGGGGCCTCTTATGGTAGTTAATCCGGGGTACACAATTTACGGTAA
>SLID01000025.1 GCA_007135805.1 Candidatus Omnitrophota bacterium
AAGGGGGAAGGTCCAGCTATCCTAATGATAGTGTAACATATTGTGGGCACTTTCGTGGGTCATCGCGAGGAGGCCAGAGGCCGACGAAGCGATCTCAATGGATAGTTCTTTGACATAAAATAAACATGGCATATCCTAATTTTTAGGTTGACAAAAAATGAAGTTAAAAATATACTTTCTCCAGTGCTTTACATAGGGTCGGGCGTGCCATGGCCTCCTACGGAGGGTGGTCATCTGCGGGCGGGGTAGTTATTTTTTCCCGCCGCCGGGTAATACAGTCCTGACGGTTATTGGTCCAGGGGGATGGTTTTTTGCTCTGTTTTTTAGACCGTCCCGTAATTGTCGCCTAAATGAAAAATGGAGGGTAAAAAATGAGAGAAACTGTCAGGGAGGCGTTCGGCCCCCATCTCATGATGGATCTCAGGGAATGCGATCGTGAAAAACTGAGCGACTACAATCTTGTTTTTGACGTTCTGAACGAGCTTCCCGGTAAGATCGGCATGACAAAGATCACCCAGCCGTATGTATTTCCTTATTCGGGGCTTGTCCCGGAAGATAAAGGTATCACGGGTACGGTGATAATAGCCGAAAGCCATATATCCATACATACTTTTCAGGAAAAAGATTATTGTTTTGTGGACGTTTTTTCCTGCAAGGACTTTGATGTGGAACTCGCCGCGAAATGCCTGGTAGAAGCTTTTAATTCCAGGGATTTCGATAAGTTTGTGGTGAACAGGGGGAGGAATTTTGTACGCCATCGGCCTTTTGAGGCCGTTATGGGGTAGTAAAAAGCGTTTTTGAGAGGTATGCCCGTGGTAGCAAAAGGTTTTTTAGAGGACATGGGCGGAAGGTTCTCCGCGCGGGAAAGTTCGGAGATAGCCATTTTGCCAGTACCTTATGATGAGACGAGTACATGGATTAAGGGGGCCGATAAGGGCCCCCTTGCTGTTTTAGAGGCTTCATCGGAACTCGAACTCTATGATATGGAAACCTGCGCGGAACCGTATCGCCATGGTATATTCACGGCGCCTTCGGTAGAGGCGGGCGGGCTCGCTCCCGAGGTAATGGTAGGAAAGGTAAAAGACGCCGTCACGGGACTTATAGACGAGAAAAAATTCGTCGTCACGCTCGGGGGAGAACATTCAGTAAGTATAGGCGCGATCAAAGCGCATTCTGAAAAGTTCGAGCATATGTGTGTTCTGCATCTTGATGCCCATGCCGATCTCAGGGATGAATATAAGGGCAGCCGGTATAATCACGCCTGCGTTATGGCCCGGGTAAGAGAGATATGTCCTTTTGTCCAGGTTGGCATCCGTAGCATGAGCGCCGAGGAATCTGAGGTCGTGGTAAGAGAGGACATGTTCCCCGCGCATGAATTGAGAAGCCGGAACAACTGGATCTCGGATGTCATGGACCGGCTGGAACTCAACGTGTACGTCTCAATAGATCTTGACGTTTTTGACCCGGCTTTTCTGCCCTCTACGGGCACCCCGCAGCCGGGCGGGATGGACTGGTACCAGGTTGTTTCGCTTTTACGGGCGGTTTCGGTCAATAAGAACATAGTGGGTTTCGATGTTGTTGAACTTTGCCCCAATCCGGCCGAAAAGTCATCGGATATTCTGGCGGCCAAGCTGATATACAAATTTCTGGGATATATTTTCAGGAACAGGTAAGAAAGGCGCGGTATTGATATCATGAGAAGATACGAGTTTTCCGAAATAGAAAAAAAATGGCAGAAAAAATGGCTTGATAGAGGGCTTTTCAAAGCCGACACTAAAGTTACGGATAACAAATACTATTGTCTTATGATGTTTCCTTACCCGTCAGCCGCCTTGCACGTGGGACATGGCAGGAACTATATAATCGGCGATGTTGTTGCCCGGTACAAGATGATGCGCGGTCTTAACGTGCTGACCCCAATGGGGTGGGACGCTTTCGGCCTTCCCGCGGAGAACGCGGCCATAAAGAACGGCGTGCATCCCTCTAAATCCACTCTGGCCAACATCAAAATGATGAAAAAACAGCTCGGTTCCTGGGGCGTCGGTTATGACTGGGACAGGGAAGTTGCTTCGTGCATGCCGGATTATTACAAATGGACGCAGTGGATCTTTCTCAAACTCTATGAAAAAGGACTTGCTTACAAGAAAAAAGCTTTTGTTAACTGGTGCCCGTCATGCAATACCGTACTTGCCAATGAACAGGTGGTGGACGGCGCCTGCGAGAGGTGTTCTTCGGTAGTGAGCCAGGAAGAACTGGCCCAGTGGTTTTTCAGGACAACCAGTTACGCCGAGAGACTGCTCGACGATATCTCGAAACTTAAAGAATGGCCCGATAAGGTAAAGGCCATGCAGACCAACTGGATAGGCCGTTCGGAAGGTGTTAATATAGACTTTCCCGTAGCCGGTTCCGATGAAGTTCTTACATGTTATACCACCAGGGTGGACACCATATACGGATGTACTTACATGGTACTGGCGGCGGAACATCCTCTTGTTGAAAGTCTGGTGAAAGATTCTCCCGACAGCGGCAGGATAATGGATTTCGTGCGGAAAGTAAGGAGCCGGTCCAACTTAAGCCGTACGCGAGATGACTCCTCCAAGGAAGGTGTTTTCACCGGACGCTATGTCATAAACAAGATAAACGGCAGGGAAATACCTCTTTGGATAGCTGACTATGTGCTGATGGAATACGGTACGGGCGCTGTCATGGCCGTTCCGGCGCATGACCAGAGAGATTTTGATTTTGCCTCGAAATACGGCCTTCCCATAGAGGTGGTCATCGAAAGCCCGGCGTCTCACGGGTCTGACGCCTCTTCAGGAAACGCTATTACTGAAGCGTATGAGCTTGAAGGGATACTTGTTAATTCGGACCGTTTTTCCGGCATGAAAAGCCCGGAGGGCGCCGAAGCGATAGCAGACCACATGGAGAGTGAGGGTATAGGCAGCCGCGCGGTACATTTTCGTTTAAGGGACTGGCTGATCTCGCGCCAAAGGTACTGGGGGGCGCCCATCCCCATAGTGTATTGCGACGCCTGCGGCATAGTTCCCGTACCGGAAAGCCAGCTTCCCGTACTTCTCCCCGATGATGTCGAGTTCAGGCCTACCGGCGAGTCTCCTCTTAAGGCGTCGCCGGACTTTGTCAACACAAAATGCCCCGCCTGCGGCGCGCCCGCGAGGCGTGAAATAGATACCATGGACACCTTCGTGGATTCCAGCTGGTATTTTCTGAGATATATATCTCCCCATCTTGACGAGAAGCCCTTTGATAAGGAAGATGTCGACAAGTGGTTCCCGGTGGACCAGTACATAGGTGGTGTGGAGCACGCGATACTGCATCTTCTGTATTCGCGGTTCATAACAAAGGTCCTTTGCGATCTCGGCTACATAAGTTTCGACGAACCTTTCGAACGTCTTTTTACGCAGGGTATGATAATAAAGGACGGGGCAAAGATGTCCAAATCCAAGGGTAATGTGGTCAGTCCCGACCGGCTCATAGAAAAATACGGCGCTGATACTGTAAGGTTATATACGCTTTTTATCGGACCGCCTGAAAAAGACGCCGAATGGTCCGACAGGGGAGTTGAAGGCGCGTACCGTTTTGTAAAAAGGGTATGGAACCTTCTGGACGTGCTTGAGGGTTCTTCTCCCGATGGCCGGGGCGATGCCGCAAGTGAGAAAAAACTTCTCATGAAAACGCATCAGACGATAAAGAAAGTGACCGACGACATAGACGGCGCGTTCCATTTCAATACGGCTATAAGCGCCGTCATGGAACTTGTGAACCACATATACTCGGGGATAAGCGAAAAGGGAAATGAGTGTTATTCCCGGGAGTGTTTAAAAGAGGTTTTCTCGAGAGTAGTTCTTCTTTTGGGCCCATTTATTCCTCATGCGGCGGAGGAATTAAATGAGAGACTCGGCTCTCACGAAAGCGTGTTCGACCAGGAATGGCCGTCATATGACGAAAACATGCTTACTTCCGATACAGTTGTCGTTCCTGTTCAGATAAACGGTAAACTTCGCGCGACTGTCGAGATGCCCAGGGGTATAAGCGAACAGGAAGTGAAAGAGACGGTCCTTTCTGACAAAAAGGTACTTTCGGCTCTTCCTGTCCCTGAAAAACAAATAAAAAAGTGGGTAATACTGGCCGACAAGCTGGTTAACATAGTAGTGTGACGATGGTTTCATTCTCCGGAGCAATGAGGATCGATAAAACTTTACTTTTATTCGCGAATATGGTTTGCCTCGCGGCCCTTCTCTTGTATCCCGCCGGGTTATCCGCGGAACCCGCCCGTGAGATCACCAGGTCTTCTCCTTACCGCTCGCGTATACCCGCCGAAGTAAAACAGACAATAAAGCTCCCGCCCGGCGGTTATCATGAAGGCCTTTTCATTAAGGGCGGCGACATATGGGTCAATAACGGAAGAGGTATAAATACCTGGATAGTTTCTTTGTCAGAGGGTAAAGTCACGGACGAGATAGTGCCTCCCGGTACTTTCAGTGAAGGGATCATAGACTCATCTTTTCCTGACAGGTACTGGATCTCTGACTGGGATACCAGAAAACTTTACAGGGTAGAGATCCTGGATGGTAAGATGCTTCCCGATATGGAGATATCTTTTGATCCGGCTCTTCCCACCGGTGTGACACGCGAGGGCGACCGGCTATTCCTCATAACATGGACCAGAGGGCTTGGCACCAGGTATCATCTTCATGAGATAGACAAGAACGGCATTGTGAAACGCAGAATGCGTATAAGAGGGATACCGGAACCCTCGCAGATATGCTGGGACGGCGATTATCTCTGGATAACCAGCTGGTATAACCGCAGGGTGTACCGCATTGAGCCGGGATCTCTCGAAGTAACGGGCCACTTCACGTCACCCGCGAGAGACACGACGGGTATTGCCTGGGACGGTGAGTATTTCTGGATAACGGGAACGAGAGATGACCTGTACCGCGTAAAAGTCGACAGACACGCTTCGTGACCCGGCATCTTACTTTTTCAGGTTACTTCTCCACAATTTTGTTATTTTCTGTTTTTCCCTGGAAGATATTTCTTTGAAATGCACTCCGATAACAAAGTACTTGCCTCCGCTTCGTTTGACCTGTCTGACCCATTTAACTGTTCCGTTGGCTTTTATAAGGTTAAGTTCTTCTTTTTCGGGGAATATCATTTTCATTTGAATTTTTGATTGTTCCGGTAGGGGGTCGGAACAAGACACTTTCTGTATATCATCGCCCGAATCGGGGCATTCATCTCCGGGAAAATTCCCGTCAAGGCCCAGGCTTTTTCCGTAACTGTCAACCGCCACAATGTTTATTCCGAAATTTCTCGTATCTTCTCTTTTTTCGCCTGAGTTATTTTTCATATTTATCCCAGTATTTGTTTTAAGGTGTTGAGTATTTCTTCCACAGAAAAGGGTTTCGATATAAAACCCTCTATTTTCAGGTCGCTAAGGTGGATGTCGGCTATGTCGCCGGGATTACCCGTAATTATCACTATGGGGACATTGCTTACCTTCCTTATTATAGAGAGGATCTCGGACCCGTCTATGTCGGGAAGGCCCAGGTCCAGAAATATCACATCAGGGTTTATTTCGTTGAAATACTCAAGTCCCATTTGTCCGTTGAATGTTATAAAAACCTTGTAGTTATGGGGCACGAGGTAAGAATAAAGAAGCTCGCACATTTCTTTTTCGTCATCGATTATAAGTATCTTAGGCGCTTTAAAGGTTTTTCCGGTATCAGTCGGTTTTTCAGAGGTCTTTTTGCGGGCGTCCCGGAATGTTCTGACACTTTCAATTATGCGTTCTATATCAATGGTCTCGAGGCCGTCCACTTTTTCACCGTCTATGTAAACGGCGTTCCCGGATATCTCTAATTTACGGTCATTTTTTGAGACAAGCCGTTCCACTGTTATGTTGAGCGCGGTAGCGAGGCGCTTTATCTCATCCAGTTTAGGGGTCCTTTTCCCGGTTTCCCACATACCTACCGTGGACTGGGCTATCCCAAGCCGGCGGGCAAGGTCATTCTGAGATATTTTCAGATCCTTGCGTATGTTTTTAAGGTTATCAGCAAATGTCATACTCAAATTATACTAAAAAACGCACTTAAAATCAACACAAAAAGTGATAATTTTTTACTTGACATGCTATCACATAAAGTGATAAAATTTCAAATATGCGTGATATTATGGGGGAGGTAAGCCGGAGGTGTCACCATGAAAGTACTCGTAAAACAGTGTAAACGCGAGGTAACAGGTTCGGTAGTTGTTATAAAGGATCCCGGAAAAAAAGAAGAGATATTGCGGCTTCTGACCTCAGGTAAATACACCCGCGCGATAAAATGCCTTCTTAGTTCCGGCCTCGGATCCGAGGTGCTTGTAACTGAGGGTAAAAACTCTTCCGCGGCGGTTGACCTTGTGGTAACCCCCAAGTCCATGCATTGGGACCTGACAGGGCGCGATTAGCTTTGTAAAAACATTGGCCGCCCGGGATATGGTCCCGGAAAAAAGGAGGTAAAAATATGCGAGAACAAAAAAGTTCCCCGAATAGAAGCGGGGAAATGCCTGAAAAGATAATTCTGGCGGCGCTTTGCATGGTCCTGTTCGCCGCGTCCGCGGCGCTTTACGCCCGCGACGCGAGGCCTTTTGCCGATATAACTATCGAAGACGGCGCGTTTAGAAAGACTTTCACGCTTGCTCAGGTAGAAGAGCGCCTTAAAGAAGCGCGGAGGGTATGCGTAAATACCGCGTCTGCCGAGGAGATCACGGTCATCCCGGGCATAGGCCCCGCCATAGCTTCGCGCATCGTCGAGTACCGGGAGAAGAACGGCCGTTTCTACAGATTGGAGGATCTGGTCGAGGTAAGGGGGATAGGCCCGGTAAAACTTGAGAGTATGAGAGAATATGTCAGGATCGAATGACGCCGGCTTTTCTTTCAAGATTTTCCGCGGGTTTAAAGATATTCTGCCCCTCCGGCCGCTTTTTCTGCCCGCTATTTTTTACCTGGCGGGTGTTCTTGCCGGCGGTCTTTACGGAGCAAGATACTTTTCGCATCACGCGCCTATTATCATCGGAACGCAGGTCGCTATATTTATTTTCGCGGTTATCCTCATCCGCCGGACCCGGGTGTTCTTTATCCTACTACTCGTTTTCTTCATGTCCCTGGGCATGTTCAGGTATGCCGCGGCAACTTTGCCCGGGAAAGACGGCATACATCTATTTCTGGACGAGACAAAAGATCCCGGCCTTGTATACGGCAGGGTTGCCTCTGATCCCGTCTTTTCGCGGGGAGCGTATTACGGCGTCCTGTCTTTTGATCTTGACGTGAAAAAAGCCATATTGCGCGGTAAAGAAAAGAACGTTTCCGGTATATTGCGGGCGTCCTTATACGATCCGCGTAAGAAAGCTCCCCGCATAGGCGACAGTGTAGCGTTTTCAGGCCGGCTTTCACTTTTTCCGGGCGCCATGAACCCGGCCCGTCCGGACATGGGGGCCATGTACCGGCGACGGGGCGTTGTCGGCAGAATATCATCTTCTTCAGGTGAACTCTTTGGTATTCTGTCACAATGCAGGGGGCCCTTTACCTCAATGAGACGTTTTTTAGCGGATCTTCGCGTGAAAGCCGCCCAGAGGCTGAAAGAACGTCTCTCTCCCCGGGCGCTTGCCATGGCGGAATCTGTCACTTTGGGTCTTCGTTCCGGCATAGGGCGCGATACCCGTGACATTCTGGCGCGTACGGGTACCATGCATATACTTGCTGTAAGCGGTCTTCACGTGGGGATAGTCGCGGTTATATTGCTGGGAGTGCTGCGGTTTTTACGCCTGCCTCGCCCTGTGAGGAACGCTTTGGCCTCTGCCGGTATTCTGGCATTTGCCGCGTTCACGGGATGCCGCCCTTCGTCGCTTCGCGCTGCGATAATGGCAAGTTTGTTTCTTCTCAGCTCTTCATTTGGCAGAAAACCCGATATTATCAACGCGCTCGCCGTTTCAGCGTTCATAATAACTTTTCTTGATCCCGGTCAGCTGTTTACTCCGGGTTTTCTTTTGTCGTATCTCGCGGTCATTTCAATTGTATGGCTTACGCCCGCTACCGACAGGCTTCTGGGAGTGGAGAAAAACGGCAAAAGTTTTTTTTCAAAAACGGGAAGGTACCTTCTTAAGGCGGTTTCGGTGTCACTTGCCGTGTGGATAGGCACCATGCCTGTAATAGCCGGGTATTTCGGAATAATTACCCCTTCATGCCTTATAGCTAATATCGTGGCCGTACCGGCGCTCTTTTTGATGATACTTTCATCCGCGGGGATCCTTGCTGTGCCCTCGGCGCTGGCTTCTTCTTTTCCGGGTAACTTGCCGGCGCTCTTTATGGAGCGCCTTACGCTTTTTCTTACCAGGGCGCTTAGCGCCCTGGGCTCTTTACCCGGCGCGCACATAAGAGTGCCGCCGCCGGGCGCTGCCATTACTTTGCTTTTTTACGCCGCTCTAGTATCGGCTATTTTCATGTTCAGCCGCCGAGGCAAAAAGATATATCTTGTTTGTTTTATTGTGTTCGCGGCCGATCTTTTTCTGCTTAAAGAACTTTCCCTCAGGCCTCCAAACAAAACACGTATAACGATCTTTCACACAGGTAAGTCCGACGCGTCGGCCGTTGAGTTTCCCGACGGGAAGGTGCTTCTTGTAGACACAGGCACAGCAGGCCCTGGCGGGGGACTGGATTCCGGAAGGGATGTAATAGCGCCGTATCTTGCCCGGCGCGGCATACGCAAGATAGATTGTGTGGTCCTCACGCATCCCCATGAGGACCATATAGGCGGGTTTCTTTACCTGCTTAAAAACTTCAAAGTGGGTACTGTTATAGATTCCGGCATATTCTGTCCCGAGACCTCGCCCGGCGTTTACAAAGATATACTGAAAGCTATCGAAATGAAACGTTTACCTCTTCTTGCCGTTAAAGGCGGCCAGGCGGTAAAGGGTTTTCCTTACGCTGAGATAAAAGTGTTAAGTCCGCCAGAACCCGGCTTTTTCGGTCATGCCAATAACGACTCGGTGGTCCTTAATCTTATCCTTTCCGGCGGAACGGTCATGTTCACGGGAGACGCTGAATCCCCGGCATTAGAGCGTATGCTGGTCTACGGCGGCCATCTCCGGTCGGGCATCATGAAAGCTCCGCATCACGGGGGAGGCATGGGGGACAGGGTAGCTGTTGACGAATTTTTCAGGTTATCTTTACCGGAATATATAGTTGTTACCAACAAGATGGAAGCCCGCCTTTTCGCGACTTTACAGGATATTGCCGATAAAGCACCCGGCAGTATTATTGTAACAGGCGCCTCCGGGGCCGTAACCGTTACCGACACCGAAGAAGGCCTTGTCGTCGAGACTTTCCGCTGAACATGTACACTTTTTTGCCCCCCAGCCGTATTGACATCGCGGACGGCTCATGGTAATCTTTATCGGGCAGCTTTTGAGCGTGTGATATGTCCTCAAAATAAAGGAGATCGTCATGAAAAAAAGTTTT
This sequence comes from Candidatus Omnitrophota bacterium, assembly GCA_007135805.1. GTDB lineage: Bacteria > Omnitrophota > Gorgyraeia > Tantalellales > Tantalellaceae > SLID01. The sequence goes on from SLID01000025.1 coordinate 9,521, forward strand.
ATGCTTTTTATTTCCGCGGCGTTTATTTTCTTATGTGCCGGAATGTCTGAGGCGAGTGTTGACAACATTTATGAAGTGGCTATTGTAAGCATCGCGGGTGACGTTCAGGTAGATACCAATGCTGACGGCACGTGGATAAGGCCATGGGTCGGGCTTAAACTTATGGAAGACGCTGTTATAAAGACCGGCGAGGGGTCTACCACGGACATAGTTTTTGACGCCGAAGGCCTTAATATCGTCCGCGTTCAGGAAAATTCTCTTACCACGGTTAAATCCGCTCTCCTTGAACTTCCCGAAGGAAATGTTCTTGTTAACTTCGCTAACTTAAAGCCCGGGTCGAGTTTCACCGTAAGGACTCCCACAGCCGCCTGTGCCATAAGGGGTTCCGCTATGGGTGTTATGGTAGCCCCGGACGGCACGACCACCGTAGTTATGATACTGGATAACGGTTACATACAACCTCTTGACGCTGACGGTAACCCCGTAGGGGAGCCTTTCGTGCTGCCTCCGGGCAACAAGATACAGATAGGCGAAGGCGGTGACGTGGGCGGCATGGAAGGGCTTGACCCCGGCGACACGGACGACTATGATGACTTTGTGGGCGGCCTTGGGGCGACACCGCCCGGCACTCCCGACGGGACGGAAGACACCGGAGACTTTGTTGACACCAAAGACGTCGACGACGCCAGAGAAGATGACACCAGGATCGATGTCGAGGACGATGACGACTCTTCACAGATCAGCCCAACGGAAGAGTCTCCCAGTTATATTATCGGTGAATGAGGACCAGGCCTGAGACGCTGACTTTTGGTAACACATACGGCAAATTTTTCGGGTTTTTAGCGTTGACAAAGATATAGTTGCGGGGTATCTTCAATGTATCCTATCAGTGTTTTTTTAAACGTGTTTACTCAAAAGTTCGAACGGTAGTGTAGTTAAAAGTTCAGGCGAACATTTCTTAAAAGGAGATTACCATGAAAAAAAGCTTTGTGTTTTTCATCGCTGCGTTGTTCATTTTTTCGTTTGTCGGTCTATCGCATGCCAGCGTTGACAGTATATACGAAGTGGCTATTGTAAGAATAAGCGGGGATGTTCAGGTAGATACCAATGGTGATGGTACGTGGATAAAGCCGTGGGTAGGGCTTAAACTCATGGAAGACGCTCTTATAAAGACCGGTTCAAAGTCAACGGCTGATATTGTCTTTGACGCCGAAGGTCTCAATATTGTACGGATACAGGAAAATTCTGTTACCACGATCAAGACCGCTCTTCTCGAACTTCCCGAAGGTAAAGTTCTTGTCAATTTCGCCAATCTTAAACCCGGTTCGACTTTCACGGTGAAAACACCTACCGCCGCCTGTTCAATAAGAGGTTCCGGTATGACGGTAATGGTCGGCCCGGACGGCGCGACGACTGTGGTAATGGTAATGGATAACGGTTATATCCAGCCTCTTGACGCTGCCGGTAACCCCGTTGGAGATCCTTTCGTACTGCCTCCGGGCAACAAGATTATGGTTCTTCAGGGAGGCGACGTTGGAGACATGGAAGGCGCCGATGGCGATGATACCGCTGATTTCGACGATTTCGTGGCGGGCCTGGGTGTGATCCCTCCGGGAACCCCT
>SLID01000033.1 GCA_007135805.1 Candidatus Omnitrophota bacterium
CTCAGATGCTCAGACGTGTTGGGTATCTTCATTATTTACTTCACTTTACGATGTAAATACCAAAAACTCTCTTTTGCCATTTCTGCGGGACATTCAACGCCATTTGTTTTTAGATCCCACTGCCCCTGAAATCCCTCTCTCCTTAAGGCTTGCTACTTGACCCCACTACCAAGGACAAAAAGTAAAGCCTATCATTTTTCTGCATTTACCTCCCAAACACTCTGCCCATAAGAACTTGTCCAACATGTCTGAGCAAACCTGAGCAAACCACTTTATTTCCGGCGAATTTTGCTCCAGTTTTACCCGACTACTAATGGAACCAAAAATAGGTGTGACCCCTTTTTTATTCCTGGTTAACCGTCAACTTCAAGTTCTCTGAGTGTCTCAGAGACTATTTCATCTATCAGATCTTGAACGGGTACTATCTCTTTTATCCTTGAAACATTGGTTCCGGCAAGCACCACGGCGTTATCCATATCCCCTTCTACGGCGTCTATAAGAGCTTTGGCGATACAGAATTGAACGGTTGAGGGATCACATGTTCTCAAACATCTGTAATTGCAATTGAAATCTTTCTTCTCTCCCCTGAGCACTTCATCAAGAAACTTGGTCCTTATCACTTTAGCGGGCATTCCCACCGGACTTTGAATAAATACTATGTCATCTTCTCCCGCGTTCACATAAAGTTGTTTGAACTCTTCCGCGGCCGAACATTCATCGGTTGCCACAAACCTTGTCCCTATCTGTACGCCTTTCGCCCCCAAACGCAGAAACCTGGCCACGTCTTTGCCGTCGAATATCCCTCCCGCCGCTATAACGGGAATACTGACCCCGTATTTTCCCTCATATTCCCCGACAAGTGCCAGAACTTCTCTTACCGAATTTTCAAGGAAAGGCTCGTCCCTTATTGTTTTTTTAAGGGTTTCGAGCTGTTGGAGATCATATCCGGCTATATGCCCCCCCGACAAAGGACCTTCAACAATAATAGCGTCCGGAAAACGGCTATATCGTCTCTTCCACGTCTTTAGAATAAGCCCGGCTCCCCTTGCCGATGCTATGAGAGGTATCAACTTGGTATTTGATCCCTCCGCGAATTCCGGCAGACTTATCGGCATACCCGCTCCCGAAATAATATAGTCCACTTTTTCTCCCGCGGCTGTCCTCACCATGTCCTCGTAATTGCTAAGGGCGACCATTATATTGACACCTATAGCACCTTTGGACATTCCCCTGGCCTGCCTTATCTGCGCCTGAAGATGTTCTATGGACGATTTCGGTATATCCACCCTGTTTTCCGGAGTATCGGGCGGTAGCCCGACACTGGCTATCGTACCCGCGGCCCCACAATTTGCCACAGCCGCAGCTAATTCCGCAGTGGAAACCCTTACGCCCATGCCACCCTGGATAATAGGGACTTCTATACACAGGTCCCCCAAAATTAAAGGAGCGAGCCTGTTTTTCATTGTTCTCCTCTTCGCGTCACATTTTTGTATTACCGACCAGCTAGCGGTGTGATTCGGAAGTTATCAGTCGTACTTTTTATAAATCTGAATTCTACGGGTTCCTCGAATCTAAAGACCCTGTCCGCAAAATCTCCCGCCGGAGGTTTTGGATCCTGAAGGAAACAAAAACTATCAGAAAAGAGGCACCGCAAAAGGCAGACATCACATAGAATATTGCCGGGGGTCTGAAAAACTGACCTCCCAAAACAACCCGACGGGGTCTATATCCCTATCGACCTTCATTTTTTCTTTTTGAAAAGCACTCCCGGCAGTACACCGGACGGTCACCGCTCGGCTTGAAAGGGACTTCACATTCTTTCTTACAATCTCCGCAAATCGTCTTATGCATCTCTCTTGATCCTCCGCCGTATCCTCCGCGACCACCCTGTTGATAACCCATTTTTTCTCCTCCCTGTTTTGGTACATATCCGGAATTTTATCCAGGTGAATTTTTAGTCCTGGTCGGACCGCAGGTTCTTTTTATCCAGCTTGATCTTTTTCTTTTCTTCTTTTTTCTTTTTCTTAGCCAATTCTTTCTGCCGTTTTTGGTACGTATAATTGTATCTTGCCAAAATAACCTCCCTTTACTTTGCCACATCCGTTCCCTGGAAACGCACCGGAAAGCGCGTGGCGAAAAGCACAGAATCGAGGTTTGATTGTACCAGATTTCCCGAGGGCTGTGTCAAATATATTCCTCGCCCCCTACCTACCCCCCATCTAAAGATCGTGTCTCTACGGTCAAATTTCCGAAATTAACTATTGGAGAACCAGGGTATTAATTTAGGTCGCAGACTGTTTATTTCGGTGGATATCTCTAATCGGCGTATGTCGTTTTGCTTTTGTCTCGGGAAAAAAGAAAAATTCCCGAAGATAACAGTTGGATATCAAACTTGATAAGGATTGCAGACAATTTACCAGCAATACCTAGAAAAAGGGTGGGAACGGCCCAGAAGACCGCTCCCCCCTCACTCGTGAAAGATTTCAGCTACTATAGAGTTTTCAATTAAACACTTTTGATGCACAGTTCATAGAAGATGAACGAAAGGTGATCTTCTTGATCGGCATCTTGTCTTTAAGAAGCTCGTATAAGATTTCACACCAATTCTCACAAGTCGTAACTTTTTTGGTCACAACTATCCTGTATTCTGGATATGACCAAGCAAGTTCGTGCTCTATCTTTTTAAGAGGAACACAATTCTCTGGGTCGTTGTTAATACCTTCCTTTTTGTATACAGCAAGAACCGCCTCAAGAAGCGGGTCACCTTCTTGAAATATTGTTGCGTGGTGAAAATGGTCACATACTTCCCACGCTTTTTTGAAACCATCTTTAC
>SLID01000080.1 GCA_007135805.1 Candidatus Omnitrophota bacterium
CCAGTGTGTTTATCACCCATCCTATGGGGTTCCCCCTTTTGAATACAAGCACAAAACTTGCCGAAAGTATGCCGAGCCCGCTGAAAGTTATAACTGTCAGTATCAGGACAAGAGCGGTAGATAATATGTTAACGTTCCCGAAATCTATACCGAAAAGAAACACGCCCAGAAGCACGTAAACGATAACGTCGAATGTGGCGAACATAAGGTTCCAGAGGCCCATACCCAGAAGTATGGTCCGCACTTTCGTGGGGCTCAGCAAAAGAGCTTCCAGGGTACCCTGCACCTGCTCGTGGCGTACCCTGTTGGAAAAAGAACCCATCCCAACGCCTATGTAGCTGAAGAAAGCCATATTTAAAAGCACGTAGGAGAAATAATTGACACCGAACTCCTCGAGATGTTCCGTCATGCGGTAACCGAACATCCTGTCGATGAAATAGTAAACGATAAGCGATGTTATCACTCCGAAAATATTGAAAAAGAAAGACAACTTGTAGCTTGTTTCGACAAGAAGGTCCTTTTTCACCAAAGCGAATATTTTTCTAAGCATGTCCGGTAATCTCCATGTAGAGCTCGGTAAGGCCCGCCGAGCTCTTTCCTGTTCTTTCGCGGAGTTCATCAAGCGTTCCTGACGCGCGGATCGCGCCTTCACTCAAAAAAACGAAAAAATCGCATAACTCTTCAGCTTCCGCCATGTCATGCGAGGCGAGCACTGTGGTTTTGTCCCGGTCTGCCAGGCCTTTTACAAGGTTCCGGAGTTCTCTTCCGGAATTTAGATCAAGGCTTTTTGTAGGTTCGTCAAGAAGCAGTACCGGGGGGTCGTGCAGAAGAGCGCGCATAAGGGCGAATTTTCTTTTCATACCCGTGGAATAAGAGTCAAAACGTCTGTCGGCGTAGTCGACCTTGAAGGCGCGGAAAAGGTCGTTTATCCTTTTCTGTGCACGGCTTTTTGTAAAACCGTACATGCTCGCGAAAAACAGCAGATTGTTTCTGCCGGTAAGTCTCCAGTAAAAACTTCTTTCGTCGTTTAAGAGAAGGCCCACGCGCTCCTTTATCCTGTCATCGTCACAATCGGGAGAAAATCCCTCGATAAACACATTGCCCTTGTCGGGTATTATCAGGGTGGACATTATTTTTAAAAGAGTGGTTTTTCCCGCGCCGTTCGGGCCGAGTAAACCGACACACCGGCCTTTGGGGATGCTGAGAGTTATATCGATCAGGGCGGGGGTAGGCGGCCTTTTTTTTAAGGAAAATCCCTGAGGCGTGAAACTTTTGCCTATATTTCTAAGTTCAATAGAGGCATTCATCGCGGGTTTTTTTTAGGCGTTTCCGGCATATGCGCGCCCCTTAAGCCGGTTTTTATAAACCAAACCAAACCAAACCAAACCAAAATAACAGTAAGCTAAAAAAAGTTAGGCCGGATCAGAAAAAAATCGGCCTTGTTGTTGACTCGAGTACAAACACAATATATACTAACCATAACAATAACGCAACTTCAATATGGGATCTGGGGCCGGGCGACTGACTCAAAAGACAGTAAGTCGGGCATTAGGGTAAAATACTCTTTGCCGGCGTAAAGTCAAGAGATCGTAAAGTCCCTGCGAAAGTTTGATCAAGGATTATTTTTAGCTAACAAAGAGATGTAATTTTTCCCGGGTTATAGCGGTACAGGCGCTCAGTAACCCGTCGGGAGGTTAAAATGACAAGAAACAAGCTTTTTGCCGTGCTTTTGGCGTCATTAGTCGCTTGCACGGCCGTTGCTGAAACGCCAGGGCCTTACCAAGATCATACCGAAGAAAGCTTGTCGGAAAGCGGGATAATAACCAATTTTACGGTCAAAAAAAGGGAAGAGCCTACCACTGTCAGAAGAAAACCTCAAAAAGAAGAGGTGGAAAAGGATATCGCCCTGGAAAAGTTCAGCACAGAAACACAATACCCCCGAAAAATGGAAGAGTACATTATCACTCCGGGTGATGTGTTACATGTGTCGGTATGGGAAGAACCGGATCTCAACCAGGAAGTGATAGTACGCCCCGATGGCAGAGTATCGTTCCCTTTAGCGGGCGAGCTGATCGCCGCAGGGAAGACCGTTCCAGGCCTCAACGAGAAATTTACCGAACGGCTGAAAAAGTACATAAGGGATCCCGTTGTCTCGACATCGGTAAAAGAATCGGTAGGTATCCCCGTTTTGATACTGGGACAAGTGGGGAGACCGGATATGTATTTTCTAAGAGGCCCCCAGACTCTACTCGAGGCCGTATCCAGGGCGTACGGTTTTACGGATGACGCCGTTTTTTCAAGCGTTATCGTAATTAGAGGCGGGTTCAATTCCCCCGAAGTGATGCGTGTAAATATCAACCGGGCTATAAGCAGGGGCGACATGAGCCAGAATCCCGTCTTACAGGCGCATGACGTGGTATACGTACCTAAAAAGTTCGTTGCGCATATCCACTATTACGCTATGCAGATAATACAACCGATAGCGCAGGCGGTATATGTCGCCCGCGCCGTTCAGCCCTGGTAAGCACCGGGATAGGAGCCTCGCTACATGGATCAATACGAGTTACGCTTAACTGATTACCTGAGGACCATACGCAAAAGACAGGGCGTTATAATACTGGTCTTTCTTGCCGCGGTGGTGCTGAGTTTTATCTATGTTTCCCGGATACCACCCGTGTATCAGTCAAGCGCTACGGTCAAGATCGAAGAAAGAAAGACCATGGCCGGGCTTCTGGCCGAGTGGATAGTGTATATTCCCGCGGACGTGATGGCGTCGCACACAAAACTTATGGTGAGCTATCCCACCGTCAGGAAAGC
>SLID01000071.1 GCA_007135805.1 Candidatus Omnitrophota bacterium
CCCGCGGCGTCACTTATCAGCGCTTCACTTACAGCCCCGGAAGCGTGGTATGCGGTAACTTCCGTTACCATACCCGTTACAAGATCCGTCATGGTAAGCAGCGTCCAGCTGTCCATATCCGTAAAATTCCACCTCTCATCCTCATCTACATAAGGAGCCTGGTAAATATATTCGCTCGTGTCATGCCATTCGCCCTGATCGTCCTGCTTCTGCTCGAGAGCGGTTACCACACCGGTTTCCTGGTCATAATCATATGTGGTCCTTACTGTGTCATCCGTTTTTTCGAACAAGCCGAGAACAGATCCCATAAATATCTGCGCCATGCGCATACCGGTCGTACCCCCCATCCCTGTGAGATGGATCTCTGGTTCGGGTGTTTCCACGATCTCCGCTGGGGCTACTATGCTCTCAACTGCCGCGTCCTCCGCTACTCTGAGAAACTCTTCATGTGTAAGACCGTGCGGTAGACCTTTAACCATATCCGTTTCCTGTGTCGTAAACTGCATCGCCTGCTGAAACTGGTCTCCAAGGCGCGGCGCTACTATGGAGGCGGCTGACGCAGTTCCCATAAGGGTCAGGGCTCTCTGAGCTGTTACCTCCTTTAGAAGTTCGGTTACCGCTCCGGTATCTCCCTGACGTTCCGAAACCCTTTCAAGACCTTTCATAACGGCGAAAAACACCAGTCCGGTAACCGCCACTCCTGCCAGAAGTGTCGAAACGCTGTATGCCGCCGCTATCCCGGGTAATATCCTGGTAACCACCGCGTAAGACGAGAAAACAAGCATAATAGCGCCAATTACCGCGAATTTGGCAAAAGCTTCTAAAGCGCTCACCACGCGATAGCGGTCCAAAAGATCTCTTTCTATCGCTGAAACCTTCCAGCTCATCCTGACCGAACTTACAACTCCGATACCTATCTTAACAGCGAAAGGTATGCTCAGAAGGTGTAACATCCCGCCCGTTAATAACGCCGCTGCGCCTCCGGAAAATATCAGCCCAATGACCGCCGCCGCGGACGCCGCCGCGACAAGATAACCCGTTGCCGCTCTCGCGTCCAATAATTTACTGTCCCCGTAAAAACTCCTCATGACAAACCTTGAAGCGACCAGAACACCGCCCATAACAAGAGCGGCAGCTCCCGCGCCCGGGTAACTTACGGTACCAGCGGCAAAAACGCTAAGTATCGCCAGGGCGCCTGTTATAAAAGCCGTAACATCCATCCTTCTCGTACCGCGCGCGACTTCATCCGAAAGCATCTTCTCGCCGGTACTGTAGAACCTGTACATCAGAGCCTTAGCCGCGATGGCTATAAGAATAGAAACTATAGCTCCTCCGTAAAGAGCGGGAAGAGTGAGAGCCATTTCGGGAGCGATAACTGACCTTACAAAACCTCCCGCTAAAAGACCCACCGCACCGGTTGTCCCCAGAAAACCCAAAGTGGAAAGAACGAACTGATAAAAAACAAAACTCCCCACTACACGGGCTTTTTCAAGGCCGGTGGCTTCTATATCCCGCATGCCTTTGCCGATGTAAGTTCCGCTTAAAACGTTGAAAAAATCTTTGACGGGCTGGGCTCTCGCGGTTACCTGTTTCAAATACGAACGGGAAAAAACCATACTCGCCGATATGAGCGCGGCCGCGCCGACAAGAAGGGCCAGTGTGGCCGTGTTACCCCCGAATGAAGCGAAAACAGCGTTTAGGGGCGCCGCCAGACTCTGCGCGCCTATATCAGGCAGCGATGTCAACCCTGAGAACCTGTAAACCAGGGCTATTACACCAAGGATGACGCCGGACTTTAAAATAAAATTTCCGAGACCTAATATCTGGCTATACAATTCCGCTTTCGCGGCTTTTTCACTCACTCTACCCATATCTTTACTGAATATGGATCCCAGGACCACTCTGTCAGGAATACTTTCCAAGTTTTTTATCGACGAATCTGCCAGTTTGGCCTGCATCGAAACTTTCTGGGCATCCAACGGCGTACCGGCGGCGGAAGAAAGCACCTGAAGCGATGCCATATGTCTGCGAACCTCTTCGTTTCCGCTCAGAAAATCTGTCCTTGCCTCTTCGCCCATAAATCGGGCCATTTCAACGGCTTTTTTCCGCAGAGCCCGTGTTATGACCACAAGGGTTCTGTCGCTGTTCCAAGCGTTACTAATGTCTGTCACGATCTGATCTTCTTCCACGGCTTCGATACCTATCTTATCGGAAAGCAGTTTTACAACGTTTTCACGTTTGCTTCTGTCCTGACGGTAGATCTCTTCAGATATTTTTGAAAGGTAAGCGTTTACTTTTGGCTGTGTTGCATAAATATCGAAAAGCTCTCCAGTCTTTTCCCCTATTACCGGCAGCTTTTCAGCGAATCTTTCCCGGGCCATTCTCACTCTCTGATCCGCCTCGAGTTCCCTGAGGTCACGTATTATCCTGTCATTGAAACGTACTTCCCTGAAATCGGCTATCGCCGCTTCAAGGGTATTCATCAGAATATCTCTCTCTTCAGCAATCTGTTGGGCCGTTTGCCTCACCATCTCCGGACGTTCGGACAATATTTTCTCGAAACCGCCTAAATGCTGAGCCGCCGCCACTATTTTATCGACAGCGTGTTTAGACTCAGCCCCTTCTACTTTTCTGGCAAGCTCCATAAAATATTCGGCGCTGTAATGACGTTTTACTGTTCCCGGATCTCCGGCACGGGCGATACGCCCCACAAGCTGTTCCTCTTCAGTATCAAACTCTTCAGGATAAAGAAGATGAAGAACTATACCTTTGTCCCAATTACCGGTTTCCGGATCGACCCTGGGACTTGTTCCTCGAACATTAGCGTTATCTATAAGTGTTATGTAGCCTGCCTTTCCTATATTACGTATTATCTCCTGGGATCTCTCATAAGGCATGCGTCCCGACAATATCTGCAGTTTCCCCGCCTCCACGAGACCAGAGCCCTCTATGAGGGCTTTCATATCTTCCATTCTGTCCAACGAAACCTTAACAAGCTGACCGGCGTCCAAATTCTCGGACAAACTTCCCAAAAGAGCCCGATCTGACTCTTCATTGGTTAGCGATACCTGTATCGGCGCGGACATATCTCTTCTATCCACAAAATCTTCCCCTATTACACTTTCCTCAATAACTTTCAGGGTGGGAAGCCCTTTATCGGCATTTTCGGGAGCATACAACTCTCTAACCGTTTTGGTTCCCGTCGCCGAAGTTCCGCCAAAATTTAGAACGTCTCCGTCTTTGAAATAATCAAGACCTAAAAAGTCCGCTATAGGTCGCTCTGACAATACTTTATGATGACCTTTCGGTTCAAATCCTTCTTTTATCCTAAGGGCGTCGCTTACATCGGCTATTTCCCTGCCCGGCATGACCTCATTTGTCACTCTGTCGCGAAGAACTATTTCACCGTTTTCCACAAGATAATCCCTTCCCACCTTCCAGGTATGATTCGCGGCCAGAATGGCTTCATAAATGCGTACCCAGGCATCGTTTGAAAGGGCTCTGAGGGCGGAATACTCTTCCTCTGTCATGCTGTCCTTAAGATAAGCCTCAAAATCATCCCTGTTTTCCCGGATTATCCTCAAAAATTTTGATCTACCGCCCACTAAAGGAAGCCATCCCAGGGTAACCTGTCCCTGTTCTTCTCTTGATTTACTTATTGATATAGGACCGCCCGTCTCTATGGCGCTAAAAAGGCCGCTTTGCCTGAGCTGATCCACAAAACTCATTGCCAGCATCTCTTGACGGGCCGATGGGTCGATGTCTCCGGAGATAAGACATTTTTCGGAAAGATTGAGCGCGACCGTATCAAATTCGTCTATCCACGCTCCGCCCATTCCCTCTCTGGCGAAATGCGCCATTATATCGGCATCCCTGGTTTCCTGGGTCATAAAGTTAAGAGTGTGATACGTGCTATAAGCCCATTTAGCTTTAGCCAGGAACGTCGCGGCATCCACACTATAAAAGCTCTCCCTATCATAATCGTAAAGGTAGAAAGCTCTTTCACCGTCGTCACCAGTAACCATGTAACCTCCTTCCCATCTGTCGGCTTCGGGAAGGTTCTTGAAAACTTCCGCTACGTTACGGGCATCTCTGGTAACAAGGTCATCTGTCCTGGTGAGAACGAACTGCGTAAAGTCATCCTTACCTTTTTTCCGCGTTTCACTGAGTTTTATATGTAAAGCCGCGGTCAAAAGGTCCTGTTTACCGGTACCTGTGGCTTTCTCCACAAACCTTCCACCCTTTACAAGATGCAGAGCGCCTATCCACTGGCTTCGGAGAAGACCGTATTTTCTGCCGAAAGCGTTCCATATCTCCGTTGTCCATGCCTGCAGGTCAAGCCTGTTGGAATCCAGCCACCCGCTAAACTCGATGTCGGTCTGGGAAGTCGCGGAAACAAGTTCTTCTATATCCACGCTGTGATACTCGACACTTTCATCACGCAATCTTTCCTCAAAAGAGGGCTCTCCGGGGATAGGCGTTTCCGGAACGGTTTCAGGTTCCACTTCCGGGGTTACCGGCGCCGGCTCCACTTCCGGGGCTATCTCTTCACCCGCTATAACGGCCGCCTCGTTCATGATGCCGGCTATATGATCTTCCCCTGTCTGGGGATCAATGCCATTTAGCCACATGGCCGCCTCTTCCGTATCCTGCCAGTCGTAATCGATGGCTTTGGCGGCTATCATGAACTTCCTTAACACATGCCTGGTGCCGGACTCTCCGAGAGCATCGGGGGCGATAGCGGTAGGTAGCATTACGAACGTCGAGGCGAAATTGCCGAAAATATCACTCCTGGCGAACGGGGGCAGTTCACCGACACTTATGTTTACAGGTGAAGGAATGATCTCCCCTTCCCTGGTTATAGGAGTCCCAAGGAACGAACGTATGTCGGGATTTGAGTAATACTCTAAGAGAAGCTCTCTTGCGCCATAGCTTTCCACTTCATTAACGACTTCCTGAAATATCTCCAGGTGCCTCAAACCGGCCGGATCGACTTTACGGGCCGCCTGAACAAGTTGTTCGTAATTCTCCGCGTCTTTCACGTCTATCCAGTCTACCTGGCGCATCACAGCGGAAAACCTTTTTGCGTATATGTCGGGGGTCCTTAGGAACTGTATTTCCGCGGCGACTTTATGGCAAGCCTCAATTATCGCGTCTTCCTCTCTCCGGGAAATTTTTTGATCCCCTATCTCACTACCAGCGTGGCGGTAAACAGCTTCCAGTACCCACGAGTCCCATTGTTCCGGAGCGATGAACACTTCATTCTGCACCATTTCCCTCATCTCTTCGTTAATAGCGGCTATGATCCTGTTCGGAAGAGCTATCCTGTGCTGTACTCTCCTTGAGAGTTCCCTGGCCGGCTCGCCCAAAATATCTGTCTCTGGCACCATAGCGTCAAAAACTTCCTGTCCCATACGTCCTATACTTCCGTCACGGTTAAGAGAAAAGTATTCGTAACTTCCCGATTCTCCTGGAAATCTGAGAGCAAGCCGCATTCTCCCGCGGTCCCTTGTCCTTTTAACCTCTATCTCATCGACAAAAGCCGACATCTCGGCGGGCGTTACCTTATTCTCCCTGTCCGAACGGGCGAGGGTTTCATAACTCTGTTCGTAAGACTGTTTCCAGGCATCTTTCCAGGTTTCTCCCTCCCACATAATACCGAAGAGTATTTCCCTCATCTGGTTAGGGTCGGCGTCACTTGTCGCCATGACAGCGGAAAAAACTTTGTTCATGCTCTCTTAAGCCATTTCTGAAACACCTCTTTGAAAGAACAGCTGTACGGCAAGCTGGTACCTTCCGGCATCCATGAGCTGCTGATACTCTCCTTTCCTGTTCGTCAGTACTGATATGTAAGGCCTTTCCTCGTCGCTTTCGTATTTAGGCATTATGATAAGATAGGAAAGTTTGTTGTGTTTCATGAGATCCTTTAGGCCTTCCGTGTGATATCCACCGGTTATAAGAGCCGCTACTCTTGTCCCATCGGCGCGCATTCTCCTGATAGTATTCTCGATCATGGCATTGTCTCTTGCCTCGGCATCCTCATAAAAACGCATAGCGTCCTCGAAACCTCCGGTTATGAAACCAAGGTCATATCCCCCGGAAATCGGCACATTATACCTACCTGCGACTTCACGTATTACAGAAGACCACTGAGGGGCATCCATATCCGCCTGCCTCGACCTCAGGTACATACCTTCACCGTTTGTAAGCTCCATAGAGTAAAGGTTCCTGAGAAGTCCAGCAAGACGGGCGATATCGTTAACGCGCCTTTCGTCATCGTTCCTGTAAAGCGTTTCTCTTATCCTGTCCTCGAACTTTTCCATCTCGCTGAAAAGACGGATAAGATCTATAGATTCATAAATAGTTATATATCTGGTGAATTTAATGAGGTTGGCATAGCCCTCCGCGTCAACCTTATGTTCCTCGGCCAGGGAGATAAGATACAGATGAAAATCACTCTGGGATATCTTGTTTTGCTTAAAGGACACAGACCGTGAAACGAGCTGTTCTAGACCCGCCCTGTCCATCATTGGGGTAACTTCGTCGATAAGAGATCGTCTTTCGAAATTAGCCGCGGCGAAATCAATGTCTTTTTCGATACGTACGGCCTCTACCAGCTTTTCAAGATCTCCGCCCTTTTCAGGAGATACGCCGCGCGACTCCGCGAGCTCGTCCACCTTCACCCAATAATCCTGAAATCCCAGTTTTCCTCTTCTGTGAAGAGCGGCGTCTATGTTCAGGGAATTAAGTTCCGGAGAGTAAACTCTTTCGCCTATTTCTTTAAGCTGTTCAAGAAGGGCATCAATACTGTCCACGTATTCTGTCCTCCTAATTGCCACATTCCTGAAACTTTCCAGGTTTTTCTGATACAGCTCGTAATCTTCCACACCATACAGGGTAACTTCCGCCTCATCCCGGGTTATAGCGTAAAACTCCCCGGCGCTCATCAACCCCTCCTTCATGAGGTGTTCCGCCGCCCCGTCCCTGACGTCCTTATCCGGAAATGTCCTTAGAAGCGACGTATCGATGAAACCGGCTCCGCCTTCAAGCGCTATCGTCCTTATGTCATAAGACGCCACAAGGGTATCCAGCAAAGAAGCTATCGAATGCTGAGCGGACAGTGAAGCATGCGCGTCCTGGATGTGAATTATTGTTTCCTCCGCTTCACCGGCGCCGAAGTCGTGGGCCTCCCCGAGGTCATAAGGCACTTCAATTCCTCCTATCCTCATATGCGGAGAATAAACCTCATCGAACGGCTGGGCCTGTGACCAAACAGGCCTTCCCTCCTGAGACCAACCTATAGTCTGCTCAAAGAAGACCGCCGCAAGGATCAGACTTACGCATTTGACAAGAAGAGCATGCCGTTTCATGAAATGGATCAAGCCCGTGGGAGTATCCTCGGCATGCCGTTCATCATATGAGTGAGTGAGAGATGCCGTGTTCGTCTTACCGTAACTATCGGCATCCGTGAAAGATTTCAACCTGTTTATCATCATACACCTTCCTGTTTTTTTTATGATATGCGCTTTAATCAACTAAACGCGCGGTCCGTAACATCTGTTCGGACCAAAACGCTATTCGTCTTTTTGTCGTTATGTTTTCAAAAAATTTCCTTCTATTTCCCACCTTTCGCTTTTTGTTAACCTAACATTTGCTTAGGAATAGTATACCACCTCTCATAAAAAATTCAAATGAAAAATACCTTACTATTTTATTTTTAACTTCGTTCTTAATGTTTTTACTATTCGTGAATATTTGTGGAGTTGCCAGAATTTTAATCGTTAACATTGAGAAATTTCCCCCCCTCTACATTCTTTACATTAAACTATCTTATGCTTTTTAATTACCTAACTGCATTAGGTTTCATTTTACCATCTCAACAAAAAAAATCAACCTCAATATATCCGGCTATTTTATTTTTAACATGGTGCTCATTACGGCCAAAAAACCTTTCCCGTTTACACAGACATGGCCCATATGATATACTTCTTAAAATGGAACATCCCACAAATCCAGTACTTTTAGACCCTGTAAACGACCCCGGGAACGCGGAATTGACGCTCGAGTTCATGAAAACTTTCCTGTCCGAGGAGTTCTTTCCAAATGCCAGGATAGCCCGAAGAGTCTTCGCCAAGTGTAAAGAACATAACCGGGCAGAAACATATTTCTCGTCCCTTATCAGGAAAACCACCGTTTTTATTTCGCTGGATGGGAAAAAGGTCGCCTTAGCGGGAATATTGAAACCCATGGACTTTGAAAGCTCTGTTTTCGGAATAAAAATGGCGACCCTTGGGATATACGAGAACATGGAAAAACCTCTTCCCGTCAGCTCGAAGCAGAACCTTATAGATCATGTTTTGGAATATGCCGCCGATAAGGGAATACAACATATTTCCTGCAAGGAAAAACCTGAAAATTGCGCCACAATGCAGGCGCTTGAAAAGGCTGGTTTTCTGACAGTATCAAATCTTATAACCTTCCTATATATAAGAAACATAACAAAACCTCCTAAATGGCGCTCCCGATACAAAGTACGTAAAGCTCTTCCCGGAGACAAAGATAACGTTTGTTCGATAACGAAAGGCGCGTTCTCCCATACAAGATTTTACAATGACCCCTCTCTCCCGGATGAAAAATGCGACGCTCTCTACTGCGAATGGGCCCGTAACTGTTTTGATAAAGGCTGGGCATCAAATATTTTTATAGCAGAAGACTCAAAGGCCAATATCGTAGGATATCTCACTTATCTGATAGATCCTTCAATAAAGAGTATTTTTGGCATTGTGACGGGGGGAAGCGGCATTTCAGCATGTTTGCCCGGGACCAGGGGAGCCTATCCCTCGCTTTTGATCGGGTCTCTCAAGGACGTCCCAAAATACGACGCGGCCTATTGCGAATACACGACCCAATCCGAGAACAGTGAAGTGGTGCGCATATGGGACAAATTGGGTCTGGATTACGGAAAAACCGAAATAATCTTCCACAAAGGGCTATTGTGACAAAAGATATATTCTTATCGGTGATAGTACCCTATCACGAAAAGTGCGGCAATATATTTCCCGGCATAGAGAATATCACGCGTTTTCTTAGCGAAAAACCTTTCAAGTCCGAAGTTTTGGTAGTTTCAGGAAAAAGCGCTATGTTCGAGGATCTGCCGGAAGACCTCTTGTCCGAGGTTCCGCTAGTTTTAACTGATATTCCAAAAGACGCCCGAAAAAACCAAGGCTCGGCTTATGTTGCCGGTTTCAGAAAAGCCCGAGGAGATTGGGCCATGCTTGTAGACTCGGATATGCTGTTTCTTGAAAGCGAATTGGATAAGGTAATATCGGCCATGGCCCCTTCCCGGGACATAGTGAGAACTTACCGCTCAGACTTCGCCCGCGAAAGCGCTCTGCGAAAAGCAGGGTCAGAAACCATTAACTTCATATTCAACCTCGGATCGGGCGCGCGTTTGCGTGATGTGGGCTCTTCTCTTTCAGCATACACAAGAAATATCTACCACAATGTATTCAATGATCGTTTCAAAAACTATCACGTTTTCCTGCCGTTCGTAGTCTCTATACTGGCCGCGGAACAAAACCTGTTTATAAAGGAAATACCTGTCAAAATTCCTCCCGTACCCGGGGAACGATCCTCGTACAGTATAAGCCAGCTCCTCAGGGTCGGTTCGTCCGTGATCAATCTCAAAATAATATCCTTAATATCGCGTATTTTCCGCGCCTCAAAATCCGTCAGATCTTAGTTTTCCAACGCTAAGCCGCTTATCATCCTCATCACGGCCTGGCGGTCATAGGCAAAAGGATCCTTCTCCAGATAAAGCGTCAGATAACGTATCGCCTTTTCACTGTCCCCTATGTGCCGGGCATACATGATACCTATCTTTTTGTAGGTAGCCGGATACCCCGGCAAAAGCTCTGCCTGTTGTTTCAGAAGGTCAAGAGCTTCTTCATAGTATCCGTTCTCCACATACACAAGCATTATGTTCTGTTTTTCGCTGAAAGTTTCCCTGGCGTAAAACTCCGCTTTTTGAAGAGCCTCTACAGCGGCCCCCTCTTCTCCCCTCGCGAAAAGGTCTTCGGCCAGATGTATGTAATAATCTATGAATATCTTGCATTCAGCCATGTTTTTCAGGTCAGGCGGATCATGAAGATTCCTTATATAGTATATGTCAAAAAGCGAGAGATCCCTTACCTCTTCCTCAAGAGGTTTTGTAATCCGGTAAAGCAAACCGACATTTTCCAGGACGTATCCTTCAAGGCCCGTCATGGACTTACGGTCGTCATAATAGACCGGCCGGTCCGTGGTCTTTATAAATTCATTCTCTAACTCATCGGCCCTTCGCATTACCTCAAAAACGCTCCGGAAAGGGACCGCGAAAAGCCCCGGAAGGTTGGGGAACATGGTCGAAGTGCGGTTATATATAGTAACATCGGGACGCATGTTTTTCACGGCGGTAAGGTACGCGAGAGAAAAAGATATCCAATCTTTCTGTATAAAAAGTACCGCGTCCTTTTCAAGCGTATCAAGAACGGCCACTCCAGCGTCATAAGCCAGATATTTGCCGCTTTTGTCGGCATAGGCGTAATTGGCCCCGACCTGTCCCGCCGCGGCCGCGACAGATACCATAAGAGAGGCAGCTCCGACCCCGTATCGAACAAGCCGACTCTTTACCCTGCTTATCATTTCAACCAGACAACCAAGGCCGGCGCCTATCCAGAGCGTAAATACAAAGAAAGCCCCTATGCCGTAACTTGTCCGGTCAAGACTGAACCTGGCGGCGGGATTAAACACACTCGCCCCGATCACCATAGCGACAGGTATCATAAAAGGCAGCAGGATCTTGTAATATTTCCTGAAAGCCATAATTACCGCAGCCAGAGTTATTAACCAGACCAGAGGGGTAAAATCCTGGGCTCCCCATGAGATCCCTTCCAATGCCCGTGAAACTATTTCGCCCGGAGAAAGCGATATCCTTGCCATCGGGATATTTCCGTACTGTCTGGCCAAAAGTGTATAAATAAATTTCTGAAAACTC
>SLID01000075.1 GCA_007135805.1 Candidatus Omnitrophota bacterium
AGGGAGCCCCACACCGTTGAACGTATTGTTCTTAACCATAGTGTAGTGAGCCATATCCTTGAATACCAGCCTATCCCCGGGCTTTAGAGGATCTTCAAAAGAATAGTCTCCTATGACATCACCTGCCAGGCAGGTAAGGCCTCCCAGACGGTACGTAAAGGCGTATTCACCCGGATTTCCCGCGCCGTCTATTTCGGGACGATACGGCATCTCAAGGACATCGGGCATATGCGCGGCAGCCGAAGTGTCCAGTATGGCTATATTTGTTTCATTGCGGACAATATCAAGAACAGACGCCACCAGGTATCCGGTGTTGAGGGCCACGGCCTCCCCTGGTTCAAGGTATACCAAGGTACCGTATTTTTCCCTGAAACGCCTTACCAGACGGCAAAGTCTTTCTATGTCGTAACCGGGTCTTGTTATGTGATGTCCTCCCCCGAAATTGACCCATTCCATCCCCTCTATCAGATAACCGAACTTTTCTTCCACCGCTGCAAGAGTGCGCTCCAGTGAATCAGCTCCGAGTTCACATAAAGTGTGAAAATGAAGCCCCTTTATCCCTTCTATGTCACATCCCGAAAGCTCTCCGGATGTGATGCCTAACCTCGAACCCGGAGCGCACGGATCGTAAACAGGCACTTTCACCTCGGAGTGTTCCGGGTTAACCCTTAGTCCAGGACTTACCAGTGGATATTCGTCCAAAAAGTCTTTAAATCCGGCCCACTGTGAGATGGAATTAAAAACCACATGGTCCGAATAACTCAATATTTCGTTTATCTCGTCCGGACGGTATGCGGGCGCGCATGCGTGGACCTCTTTACCGAACTCTTCCCTACCCAGACGGACCTCGTTAAGAGAGCTCGCGCTCACTCCCCAAAGGTACTCCCGGACCAAGGGAAAAACACTGAACATTGAAAATCCTTTGAGTGCCAGTAAAATGCGGGCTCCCGACCTTTTCTGGACGAGAGAAAGTAATTCGAGGTTTTTTTTCAGGAACGAATCATCGACAACATAGCAGGGCGTGCGTGGAACTTTTTCCGTTATTCTCATCTGTTTTGGGGGCACGGGCGATGTTAAGGTATATGGATAATCCGATTTTCCGCTTTTTCTGTCATCCGTGGACCGATAAATCAGGACCTGTCCTCTACCACCCAGGGAAGTCCGTATTCCCCGAGCTTTTCCATAAAAGGATCGGGGTCGAACTGTTCCACGTTGAAAACACCACTCCCTTTCCACTTGTCCGTAAGGACCATCATGGCTCCCAGCATAGTGGGAACTCCCGTAGTATAGGATATGGCCTGGGCTTTCACTTCGCGGAAACAATCCGCATGATCACAAACGTTGTATATATAAATCTTCTTCCGCTTTCCGTCCTTGACACCCTCCATCATACACCCGATATTGGTCTTACCCTTGTAATTCTCTCCAAGGCTGGAGGGTTCTGGAAGCAGAGCTTTCAGGAACTTAAGCGGTACTATCTTACTACCTTCGTATTCGACAGCGTCTATCCTGGTCATACCCACATTCTGCAATACCCTGAGATGCGTAAGATATTCCTGCCCAAAAGTCATCCAGAACCTGATACGCTCAAGCCCATTTATGTTCTGTACCAAGGACTCAAGTTCCTCGTGGTACATCAGATACATCTCCCTGGGGCCTACCTGCGGGAAATCAAAGGTCTCGTGAATCGACAACGGTTCGGTCTCTTTCCATTCACCGTTTTCCCAGAATTTACCTTTTTGCGTTATTTCACGTATGTTTATCTCAGGATTGAAATTCGTAGCAAAGGCCTGGCCGTGTTCTCCGGCGTTACAATCCATTATGTCTATGGAGGATATAGTGTCGAAGAAATGTTTTTGCGCGTAAGCGCAAAATACATTTGTTACTCCGGGATCAAAACCCGACCCCAGCACGGCTAGAATACCTCTGTCTCTGAACCGTTCATTGTAGTCCCACTGCCACTTGTAGCAAAACTTAGCTTCGTCGGGCGGTTCGTAATTGGCCGTATCCAGATAATGAACACCCGTTTCAAGGCAAGCGTCCATTATGGAAAGGTCCTGGTAAGGCAGCGCCACGTTTACAACTATGTCGGGCCCGAACTTTTTTATAAGAGCTGTGACCTCGTCCTTGTTGTCCGCGTCAAGCCGGGCCGTTTCTATTTTTTTCCCCAGCTGTGCGGCTATCCTGTCGCATTTCTCAAGAGTACGGCTGGCCAGCATTATTTCCGCGAAAACGGAAGGCACCTGGGCACATTTGTGCGTTACCACGCCTCCAACTCCACCAGCTCCTATTATAAGAACTTTGCCCACTTACAGTTACACCTCCCCGCAACACAGGGGACGCCCCCCTCTATTCTTACCGGCCCTCTTCTTTTTCCTTGGACTCCTGATGTTTTATACAATACCTGGCGAACGGTACCGCTTTAAGCCTGTTCATAGATATGGGAGTGCCGCATTTTTCGCAGAGGCCGTATGTCCCCTCCGATATTCTTCTCAAGGCCTGGTCTATCTCGTACAAAAGATCCTGTTCATTCGCCGCCAGGCCTATATTAAACTCGGTATCAAAAGCTCCGGAAGCAGCATCGGCCATATGGAAAGGATGTGAGGATATGTCTCCGGACGAATCCATGGCGCTTTTTCTCAGGTAATCCTTGGTAAGACGCCCTACTTCCCCGGAGATCTTTTCACGTTGTTTAGTGAGTTTTTCCTTAAACTTCTCCAGCTCTTTTTTCGTAAGTTTTTTCACTTTTATATTCTCCTATTTTTTCGGTTAGCCTCTGCCTCCCCTCCCAAAAAACAGCTCTATAATAGTATCACCTTAACCCGTCTTGTCAAGTAATTGTTCCTTTCAGCGCTGACGGACACACGGGAACTTTTCCCGTCCCCTCCGGCTTCGCGAAACCCGACGGCCCACCCATACAATGACCTTTACTGTTCCACCATACCTTCCTTGTGATAGACCTTCCGTCATGATATACTTTGTGCCATGAAAAAGATCCCGCGTATTATTACCGTGACGGCGCTCTGCCTGATCTTCGCCGGTACAATATGGCTGCAGAACAACTGGACCCGCCTCATGCCCGAACTGAAGAGAAACATCGAATCGGGCCTGGCGGAAGCTTCGGGAAATATCGTCAAAATAGGTTCTGTCGAATTAAGGTTACCGCTGCGTTTGTATATCAACGAAATAACGATTTCTTCCCCGGAAACTTCCATGGTACTGGCTGAAATAGAGACACTGAGAATTGCTCCCGAAGCAGGGTCATTTACCGGGGATGAGACATTCAGCGCCGCGGTGTCCGCATACGGCGTAAAGGCAGGCGAGGTCCTTTCCGAGATAGATACCAGGATACACATATCAAAAAAAGCGAACTGGCGATCTGCCATACGATCCCCGGAGATAAAGACCATCGATATCCTGGGAGGCAATGTCACTTTTCAGGATCATCGTTTCACCGGACTGTCAGGGACACTCGACACCCGGGGGAACAGGCTGAACCGGGCAAAAGTCCTTTTTGCATTCGAAGAAGACACTTTTCTTCTGGACATAGAAAGCCACGACACTGACGGCCCGTTTTTCTCAGGCACTTTACGGTCCGGGGACTACACCCTACGGGGTTCCCTTTTCCCCGAAAGCGACACTCTTTCCATCGAGCGCTTTGTAGGTACGATTTTTTCGATACACGCGGATGTAAGTGGAAAAGTAGAGTTCCTCTCCGAACCCGGCAGAAGGCATATACACCTCGAGGGATACTCTGCGGGAAAACTACTCGACTTACTCCTTCTTGCTTTCGAAAAGGAACAGGTTGAAGCCATTGTCCCGCGAGACAGCGTTTTTACGTCAAAGTTCTCCGCGAGATCCGCTGAAGACGATATCGGGGCCATGACACTTTCGAGCGGCGTAACCGTAAGCAAGTTGTCTTTGGGAGATATTGAAATTAACGACATATCCGGCAGTTTTGTGCTGGAAAACGGACAACTGTCCTTTTCAGATATGATGTTCTTCTTGGGGCCGCATCCCGTGGAACTGTCTCTGGGGATGAATATACATGATGAGAACTTTCCCCTCGTCCTGGAGTTCACCACCTCCGACATGGACATAACCGCCGCAACAGGCATTGTAAAGACTGGTTCCGAACCCGTTTACGGCCCACTTGACCTTGACGTGAAATTTTCCGGTAACGGGAAAAACCTCTACTTAGCGGCCGATCATTTCATAAAAACAGGTGTACCCCCGACAGCGGATATGGAGATCTTTCATGATATGAAAATGTCCGGCGCCCTTTTCCTCGAACTTTACAGGAAAAACAATATCCATGCCGAGAACATATCGGCCGCCTTCTCACTTGATGAAGGATTTCTAGAGATCTCCAAACTTTCTTTTGAGTCGTTCGGAGGCTTTTTAAATGTAAAGGGCTCTATGTCCTTTTTGGAAGAAGGCCTTGCCTCGAACGCTGATATTTCAATAAAAGAACTTATACTGGACGATCTTCCGGAGGGTTTTTTCGGCCCCGGCAATACGGCCGGCGGTATGGCGAACGCGGGCATTTCTTTCCGAGGTTCAGGAAAACTTTTATTGGAGTTTTTGCGCGATATCCGCTCCGGCTCCGGCATCAAAAAAGATGACAAAAACCTCTCGCGGCGGCTATGGAGCGTATTGTTAAGCCCCGAATACCGGTATCGCTCGGGAAATATCTATCTTAACACCTTCCTGAAAATGGAACGTCTCGGGATATCCGGGATCGAGATCACGGATATCGATGCCGGCCTGATATTTGATGAAGGCATCATATCCTCTCCTTCATTGTCTTTCAGCGCCCTGGGGGGCAGTCTTACCGCGAAAACCGAGATCCGGATAATGGATGACAACATACCCTTGAATTTCGAGACATACGCCGATAACATGCGGCTGTCAAAAATCCCGCGAGATGTAATACCCGATGGTCTAAAAACAAACACAGGAACAACAGACCTGCGCCTGTTCTTTAACGGATCGGGTGATTTACTTTCGAAACTCACGGGCAAACTGGCCTCCGCTGAAGATAAGGATCTTTCTCTTAAAAGCTTCTGGAGAACGATCCTGCTTGAAGAGTTCCGGAGCCCTTTATCCCATGTAAACATGTCGCTTGACCTCAGCACGTCTGAACTCCACTTCAACAACATTTCCGCCGAAAATGTCCGCTTAAAATCGGTATTTGAAAATAGCGTCCTCAGAATGCCGCTCCTTTCCGCAAACTTGGAAGGCGGGACTCTTAGAGCGCACGGTTTTATCCAGATGGGAGGAGAGGACTTCCCGGCGGCTGTCACCATACGATCAGAAGACACGGATCTTTCCGCGATATCACGCGCGTTTCCTGAAACACCCGTTATCCTTGAGGGCCCGTCGGACGCGATATTTTCTTTTTCCGGCCACGGCAGGGTCCTTACCGACGCGGCGCTGTACCTGCGGGGGCTTGACAAGGAAAAGTTCCCGGAAACCCGGGAAAGATTACTGCAAACACTACTTTTCATTTCCAGGGACCCTCTTTTCATCGAACAGAAACTGAAAAATTCTTTTTTCCTGAAAACCCTTCGGGTCGAACCTGTCAGGTTCCAAAATGTTTCAGGCAATATCTTTCTCGAAAGGGGCAAATTTCTGGTACCAGCCCTGACAGGGACATTTTACAGGGGTACATTCTCCTGCGACCTGGAAGCCGACCTGACCGCTTTGGGGACACCTTTTACCTTCAACGGGCGCATGATCAAATCCGACTTAAGGGCCCTGCTGATGGACGGAATAGACCCGAAAAGCCCTCTTTACGGAAACATCGATATAAATGTACACGCTTCCGGGAGAGCCCAGGACCAATATTCATATTCAGGTTACGGATCAATGTCGATATACGACGCTGACTTGGGACGTATCCCCATACTGACCCCCCTTCTCGGTTGGATATACGAGGGACTGGAGGATATTTTTCCGGCATTCAGAAAAATAAATATTAATTCGGCTTGGGCGACTTTTGAAATACGGGATCGAAAAATAATTACCGATGACCTGATACTTTCAGGTACAGATATTTGTCTTGTCGCTGAGGGAGCCATGGACTTCGACGGCAAACTGGATTTCTATTTTGAAAATGAACTGATAGATCAGAAACTTCCCGGAGACGCTGGCTGGCCGGTCGCGATACGAAACCTTATCACCAATTTCGGGAGAACTATAAGCCGAGCTCGCCTTAGAGGTTCGCTGGGAGACCAGAAATGGGATTTCGAATATCTAACGCCTACGCGCAGAACAGTGGGTGATCATTTAAGATCCTTCTTCGAGGGACTTTCAAGGTGACTTTATAGAACATCTCTTTCCCCGGCTACGGTTTTCCCCTCGGATCAATCCTTGGACCCCTTGGCAAAATTTCTCATCCAATCGTTGTCACCGCCTACCCCCCAATACATCGTCCTGTGCGGGAACGGTATTTCTATCTTCAACTCGTCAAACTTATTTTTTATACGGCGCCTGAACTCACGGGAAACTTCCCACTGCTTTATGGGCATTGTTTTCATCCTGAACCTGATTATAACGGCGGAATCGCTGAAATCGTTAACTCCAAGCATTTCCAGGTCCCCTATTATAAGTCTCTTGAAATAGGGGTCCTCTCTCATTTCCCGGCCGGTATCCTTTATTATTTCCATGACCTTGTCGACATTCTCTTTGTAAGCCACACCTATATCCAGCAGCGCCTGAGCGTACTCTTTGGTAAAATTGACTACCGTCTTAATTTCGCCATTGGGAATAATTATAACTCTGCCTTCAAGATCTCTCAGGGTCGTTATCCTGAGGTTTATATCTTCGACCAATCCGCCGTATTCGCCGATTTTCACCACGTCATTTACCCTGAATTGCCCTTCAAGCAGTATAAATAAACCGTTTATAAGGTCACGGATAAGATATTGTCCTCCAAAACCGAAAGCCAGACCCACTATACCGGCGCCGGCGAGGAGCGGCGCCATATCAAGCCCGTGCTTCTCCAGGACAACATAAGCCATTACAATCACTATGATTATCGTGCCAAGCCAGTTAAAAAGTTTGGCGACTGTTTTGATCTGAAGAGTAGCGTCACTTTCTCTTATCACATCCTGCTTGGTAAGAATTTTCTCAAGTTTTTTTACTCCGCGTTTGAGCGTCAAGAGCAGCAATAAACCCACCACGAGAACAACAAGGGATTCTGTAAGATTGCGAACGAACCTTGGTTGGCCTTCTTTTTCCTTTAATCTTTGCATGGCCGCGGATAGTCTCTCCTGGGCGAGTCTCATCTCTTCTTCCGCGAGCTGTGTCCGTCTCTGCGAAAGAAGCATTCGCTCTTCCGCGAGCCTGATCCGTTCCTGGGCTTCGGCATCCTCCCTTTTCTCCTGCCGCACCCTCTCGGCTGCCGCCTTGGGGGACGCGCGGTCGACGGGATCTTTCCTTTCCACTTTAAGCTCTTTTTTGGAAATTTCAGTTTCTTTTTTCTCTAACTCAAGTTTGGCCCTTTCAAGCTCGATGGCTTTTTTCAGGGCCTCTTCTTCCTGAAGCGCTTTTTCTTTTTCTATCCGGGCTCTTTCAGCAGCCTCCTTCGCCTCTTCGGCCTCCCTCCGCGCTTCCTCCAATTTCTCCCGCGCTAATATCTCTTCCTTTTCCTGCTCGGATAATTCCCTCGTTTCGGCGGAAACATCCTGAGCGGTAATGTCCGAAAAAGACAGACTCGCCGGCACGCAGCAGAATATCACTACCACCAGACACGCTTTTACCGTGATAATGGCCAGTTTCTTCATGTCGTTGCCTTTTTGTTATTTGTAACTACTTCCCTGTTTACCGGTTTCATATCGTTATCTTCTGGGTATTTTCTCCCCCCTTTATCCCCAAAAAGGCCATACCCTCTTCAAATGGTAATGCCCGAAGTCTTTCTGCCGTATATACTGCATAAAGCTTCTACTTCGATAGTATCGCCTGTTTCCAGCTCCTCCGCCCTTATCCTCAAAGACCGGCCCGCGGCCTCCTCCTGAGAATCGAATATCTCCTCGGCGATGACACTGCCGTTACGCCTCACTGAAACTTTGGAAATATAATGCCGGGAAATATTGGGGGTGAAATGCGCGATGTAAATCGCTATCTTACCGGTTTCACTGTCATACTCGATATCGATATTCGCCGGGGGATGCGCGGCCGCGAAAAGCGGAAAAAAGACTGTCAAAAGGAACGTTACCACTGCGGTTCTAATAATACTCTTCATATCTGCCCCCATTACAACCTAAGGTTTTTCTTTAAATGGAGGAAGGCCTCGTCAACTTCACTGCAGACCCGGAACAGTTTAAGGTCTTCCTTCGATATCATCCTCCACTTAACCAGATTATCGAAATTCACTATTTCGTCCCAAAAATTCTTGCCGTAAAGTACCACCGGTATGCTTTTTCTGGATTTGCCCGTCTGGGTAAGTGTAAGTATCTCGAAAAGTTCGTCCATCGTACCAAACCCTCCGGGGAAAACTATTATGGCCCTGGCCAGATTGACGAACCAGAATTTTCTGACAAAGAAGTAGTGGAACTCAAACCCCAGATCTCTTGTCTGGTAAGGATTGTGCTCCTGTTCCATCGGCAAGCTTATGTTAAGCCCCATCGATTCGGCTCCCGCTTTACTCGCTCCTAAATTAGCGGCTTCCATTATTCCGGAACCTCCACCGGTGGAGATCACGAATTTCTTACCCGGTTTTTTATTTTTCTTGAAGTACTCCGCCAGTTTTTGGGACAGATCACGGGCATCTTCATAATACGCCGACATCTCAAGATCACTCCTGGCATCGTGATATTTACGTTTAAGAAAAGTTGACGGTTTTTTCGCTCCCTTTATCTCTGCCTCTACCTTCTTAAGGTTTTTCACCGCTTCTTTTTCGGATATTGTCCTCGCGGAACCGAAAAAAACCACCGTCCCCGTTATGCCGTGTTCAACGCACCTTACCTCCGGTTCGATCAACTCGGCCAGTACCCTTATGAGCCTTGCCGGCGGGCTATTCAGAAACTCCGGGTTCTTGTAAGATTTAAGCGGCCATATCCCTTCTTTTTCCTTTCCCATAAATGTTCCCCTTTCTCACCGTAAAAAACCCTTGAGAGCACCGGCGATGAATTCCGTCCGGAAACATCTCCCGCGCCCGGGCGCTACATACACCGCACTTTTTTCATTGCCTCTTTTATCCTGCCCATCCCCTCGACTATCTCTTCAGCATCCAGAGCGTAGCTGAGACGTATGTGGCTGGGCGCCCCGAACCACTCCCCCAGGTAAGTTATAACATTGTGCTCAAGGTATAAAGTTTCCACAAATTCACGGGGGTTCAGACACTTGGGAAAAATGTAGAAAGCTCCCTCGGGTTCCCAAAGATCAAATCCCAATTCGCGAAAGCTTTTATAAATCAGGTCCCTGCGTTCCCGCCATATCCTCTGTTGGTCCTTTATGTATTGTTTCGGGGCGGCCATAGCGTTAAGCGCCATGTCCTGTCCCACTAAATTGGTGTTCATCGAGGTATGGGTTTTTATTTTTATTATTTCTTCAGGGATTTTCTGATCACTGCTCCATAGATATCCCACCCTGACTCCGCACATCGCGTAGGTCTTGGAAAATGAATTCACGGTTATGACATGTTCGCCTTTTATCTGGTAATTCTCCCGTTCATATATAAGATCTTTGTAGACCTCGTCCGAAATGACATATATCCCCAACTTTGCCGTTATCTTTTCTATTTCCTTCAATGTATCTATGGATTCAATACGCCCGGTAGGATTCGACGGTGAATTTATGAGAACCGCCCTGCATCCCTCTACTTTCTTTCTGAAATCGTCTATATCTATACGTCCATCTACAAGATCGGTGTATACCGGCTCCATGCCGGCCATGGTTATTATGGGAGGATATGAGTAGTAATAAGGCCTTGGAAGCAGCACTTTCCCTTTTCCCCAGGCCCGAAAAATAAGGTCAAGCGCTTCAGAGGCGCCGTTGGTTATGACAAAATTCTTCGCGGTGGAAGCGGGATATTCCCTGGCAAGCGCTTCCCTGAGAGGAAGCTCTCCCTGTATAAGCCCGTACCTGAGGTCCTTGCGGATATCTATTCCCTCTATCGCCTCCCTTGGCGGGGGAAGATCGGGCTGACCGGACCCAAAACTTATTACACCATTACCCTGCCTGCCTATGAACATGGCGGGACTGCTGAGATCAAGCCGTTTTCCCAATTCAAACATCCTTTCGCGTTTTTATGAAAAGCTTTCCGGCATCCCGCGTTTTGCCGGTTCCTGTTCTTGCCTTATCTCAAACAACTTATCAAGCCCTTACACAAACTTAATTATACTCGTAATCAAGCGATTTGCGAGATTGTATTTTATAACCCTTCCTGAGAACCGGCCCGATCTCAAGTAAAGTCCTTCACGTTCCGGCCCCGAACATGCGCCTTCCTGTCCTTTTACCGGCGGCGCCTCCCTCTTCGGGAATTGAACAATGTCTGTGGTTTCGCGAACCGTTCAGCGGGGATCTCGGGATGTTTTGAAATGGGAATGGCGGCCCGCATTACCCCTTCTATCTCTTTCACCATGTTCCGCTGTTCCGGGGTGGCAAAAGATATGGCATGGCCCTCGTGTCCCGCTCGAGCTGTTCTCCCTATCCTGTGGACATAATTTCCCGCGTCATCCGGAAGATCATAATTTATCACAAGTTCGATCCCCGTAACATCTATTCCCCTGGCAGCGATATCCGTAGCCACCAGTATTCTGTAAGCTCCCGACTTAAACCCGTCGAGAGCTTGCCTGCGCTGGCCCAATGTACGGTCAGAATGTATTTCGGCGGATCTATGCCCCATGGACTTTATCGCCCTGTTGATCTTGGTAGCTCCCCACCTGGTCCTTGAGAAGACAAGCACCGGCCCCCGGTATTGATCAAGGATCTTCCGGAGTATCCGGTCCTTGGACGCCTTATTGACTATGAAAAGTTCCTGGGTCACCTTTTCCGCGGCCGTTCCTGAGGGAGCTATCTCAAG
>SLID01000038.1 GCA_007135805.1 Candidatus Omnitrophota bacterium
ACACAGAATGGGAAGATCTTTGGGACTCGCCACAAAACCCGGTAGCGGCTCTTTTATGCCTATGTACTCAACCACTTTCTCGAACTGGCTTGACCTTTTCACCTCTTTGGGATGCTCGCTCAAAAGGAACCACACGATGTTCTTCCGAAGTTCCCGAAGCGCGGGAGTATCAGTATTGACTACCATACCCTCCCTGACCTTTGTGGTACAAGCGGGGGGAAACCCTCTTACACCCTCGATCTCCACGATACACAAACGGCACGCGCCTATGGGGGGAATATCGGGATGATAACATATGTTGGGTATGTATATTTCCGCCTGGATGGCCGCCTCGAGAACGGTCTTCCCGGTTTCAGTTCTTACCTTTATGCCGTTTATTTTTATTTCCATCACTCTATCGCCATGAAGGGACACGCGTTGATGCATCCTTTACATCGTATACACTTGTCCTTGTTTATTTTAGCGTACTCGTTCTTTTCCCAATCGATCGCGTCTACCGGACAAGCTTTAAAACAGATCCCGCATTTCACGCATTTATCGTTCATAACCTCGAACTTTATCAAATTTACGCAAGCGTGAGACGGACAGACCTTGTCCTCGATATGCGCCCTATACTCATCCAGAAAATATTTCAACGTCGTCAGCACCGGATTAGGCGCCGTGTTCCCAAGCCCGCAGAGCGCTGTATCTCTTATTGACGGGGCCATTTCCTTCAAGAACTCTATATGTTCCGGGTTTCCCTCGCCCTCGGTTATTTTCTCGAAAACCTCCACCATTCTTTTCAACCCCACCCTGCAGGGCACACACTTGCCGCACGACTCCGCTACCGTGAAATCCAGAAAAAACTTCGCTATATCCACCATACAGGTCAGCTGGTCCATCACTATCATTCCGCCGGAACCCATTATGGCTCCCGTCTCGGTAATAGATTCGTAATCTATGGGGATATCCAGAAGGCTTTCCGGCAAACATCCCCCCGAAGGCCCTCCTATCTGAACACCTTTAAAACCTATGTTCCTGTTTGCCATACCTCCGCCCGGTCCGAATATAAGCTGGCGTATCGATGTTCCCATGGGTATTTCTACAAGTCCGGTGTTCTTTACCTTTCCCGCCAGAGCGAAGACCTTTGTTCCTTTGCTTTTCCCGTGTCCTATGGAAGCGAACCACTCCCCGCCCTTGAGGAGTATATGCCTTATATTGGCCAGTGTCTCCACATTGTTTATGAGAGTAGGTTTTTCCCACAATCCTTTCTGCGCTGGAAAAGGGGGACGCGTCACGGGGGAACCTCTCTTGCCTTCTATGGAAGCGATAAGAGCGGTTTCTTCTCCGCAAACAAAAGCTCCCGCGCCCTGTTTTACATATACGTCGAACGAGAACCCGCTGCCTAGAATGTTTTTGCCCAAAAAACCTTTTTCGTTGGCTTGAGAGATCGCCTTTTCCAATCTTTCGATCGCTAAAGGATATTCCGCCCGGCAGTAAACGCATCCCTGGTCCGCGCCCACCGCGTAACCCGCTATTATCATTCCCTCTATTACCGAATGCGGATCTCCTTCCAGAACGCTCCGGTCCATGAACGCCCCGGGGTCCCCTTCATCGGCGTTGCATACCACGTATTTTTCAGCGCTTTCTTCTACCCTTGTAAATTCCCACTTAGCTCCCGTAGAAAATCCCGCGCCGCCCCTTCCCCTGAGACCCGATTTTTTAACTTCATCTATAACCTGTAGCGGCGTCATGTGAAGGGCTTTTCTCAGCGCTGAATAACCGTCATGTTCCGCGTAATCGTTTATATCCTCGGGATCTATCTCTCCGCAATTCGACAACACTATACGCGTCTGGTCGGCAAAGAACTGTTCATAGTCCTTCCCTGCCAGCAGCTTTTTCACCGGCTCACCTTCCACGATATGCTTGTTAAAGATATCTTTCACATCCTCCGGCTTTACATACTCATAAGTCACACGGCCGAGTTGGGGGGTGATAATATCTATGAGCACATCCCGGAACAGCCCCCTGTCGCCGGTCTTAATTATCTTGTATTCGCCGACGAGGCCATGGCTTTCCAGTTCAGCCTGGAATATACCGGCTACCTCCCCGGCTCCGGCTGAAACCCCGCTCGTCCCCATACATATCAATATCTTACCGTTCATTTATTTCGCCTTTTCATCGCGATAACTGTCAATAAGTCCCTGTAGTTTTTGCACTGTACATCTGCCGTGAAAATCCTCATCGATCATCACGACAGGAGCCATCCCGCAACACCCCAGACACGCCACCCTTTCCAGTGAGAACATCCCATCCTCTGTGGTGCCCCCTTCCGCAATACCCAGTTTATCCGCCATGTATTCAAGTATCTCTTTCCCGCCCATCACGTGACAAGCGGTCCCCTGGCAAACCTTGATAGTGTGTTTTCCCCGCGGGGTAAGATAGAATTGGGTATAAAATGTCAGTATTCCGTATATTTCTACCGGATAAACAGACAATTCCCTGGAAATAACCTCTATGGCCTCTTTCGGCACATAACCATATACGGACTGTATCTCCTGCAGCAAGGGGATCAGCGCACCCTTTTTCTTTCTATATTTCTCAACTATCCTGTTAACTTCAAAAATATCAACTGTCATTAAATAGCCTCTTTCAGCAAAACTTTCTGGAATATAGACTACACCTTCCCGCCTATCTGTAAGGCTACCCCACAAAGAGAAGCATCCTTAAAAACGGGCCGCTTTTTACGCATTTCTCCGGTGTTGTTCAGATCATTTCAGACAAATGTTTGGGCTTGGATTATACAACGCATAGAGCC
>SLID01000122.1 GCA_007135805.1 Candidatus Omnitrophota bacterium
ATGCGGCCTTGCCGGAGAAGTGGTTTCCATGCGGTTTTTCAGGATATCCGTTGTACCCGCCTCAAAACCCATTCCCCTGGAAATAGCCATAGCCGGGCTTACTGCTAAAAAGATAAAAAGACCTAAAAAAACCGTGAAAATCCCTTTTCTGAACATAGATACCCCTTTTTATCCTACTTACTATTTCTTTTCATAACGATTATACCATAAATCACGCTCCTGTCAATATGTAGATCAAAAATCGAATTGACGTAACATCTCAGTCATCCGCGGAAATATAGCGTCTCAACGCCCGTCTTTGCGAACCCGCCGAAGGCGGGTGAAGCATCTATGAAAAAGCCCCTCTTGTCAACTCATAATCGTTCTTTTTGGTTTTACCGAAATACGTATGTTTTGGTTTAAAATACCAAGCATCTATTCGTGCATTTTTACGCACAGCATAAATATTCGGTTTCGGGTGTCCCAATCAATCCAATGGAACACACTTTAGTGACACGCACTTTTTTTCAATTTTTATTTTTGTTTAATTAGTTTTACCGCATTACGGGATGTCCCGCTTATTTGGCGATATACACCTTCGGCGCATGTCACCAGCCCAACACACCGGCCCACCGAGAAATCAATTTGTTACAGGTAGAAGTATAAAGTTTTTTAAAGCCATAACAATCCCTCCGCCCATAGCCCCTCTAAGTGATATTTTTGTCTTATGGGTTACTTCGTCACCCCCTCAGGGACTCCCCGTAATGACACCGGTTGATTTTCCGCCGATAACTGAGGTATTGTCGTAACGCGCCGTTGGAGTTGCCGCGGATGAGTGAGATAATTATCGATCTGACGCGGGTAATTTCATATGAGATCCCAAAAACTTGTTACAATTTCCAGAATTTGACAGATCTATTATTTAAAGCGCTTCTGAACAAACCAAAAAATATGTGACAAATCCCGCCTCGGTAAAATCAGAGGTCGCCGGAGGATCTTCAACTCCTCTTTTCTACTCAGGGGTGAACCCATACTCCAGTCGGATACAGAAGATCCGCAGGGGTTTCAGGTGATTTGGGTTGACAAACGTCAATTCATGCTCGAGCCAGTAGCGTCGGCATTTACAAGTCCGGCACCTGAAACAAAAGAATTTATTTCATCGGGGGCGCACAAAGATGTGACCACGAGCGTCGGGTCTATTTTCTTGAGGAGACCCGCGAGGACGCTACCGGGTCCGACTTCAATAAAATCTTTTATCCCGAGAGAAGAAGCTTTTTTTACCGAATCTTCCCAAAGTGTCCTCGAGTCAAGCTGATCAGCCAGGTTATTCCGTATCTTCTCGGGATCTCTTGTAACTGCGGCGTCAACATTGCATATGAGGTCTACTTTAGGAGGATTAAAGGCCATTTGGGCGAGAACGCCTTTGAGTTTGTCCTTGGCTTCCACCATCAATTCAGAATGAAAAGCGCCGCTGACCTTAAGTGTTATCGCGCGCCTTGCTCCGGCGTTTTTGGCGAGATCGGCAAGAAGATCAACCTTACCGGCATGTCCGGAAACCACTACCTGACCCGGACAATTCAAGTTGGCTACCTGACACCCTATGCCAGCGCAAAGCTCTTCAACCTTGCCGAGGTCAAGCCCCATTATTGAAACCATTTTGCCTTCATGCTTTCTGGATGCCTCGTCCATGAACTCCCCTCGTTTGACGACGAACTTAAGGGCATCTTCAAAACTCAGGACACCGGCGGCCACAAGTGAAGTGGGTTCTCCCAGGCTCAGCCCCATAGCGAGCGACGCAAAGGCCGTGATATCCTCGCTTGAGAACATTTCCCGACCTTCGATACCTATTGGAGCTCCTTTTATCTTTTCCGCGAGTACGTTAAGTACAGCCATGCTGGTCGTGAATATGGCTGGCTGGCTGTTCGCTGTCGTTGAAAGCTCGTCGGTGGAGCCTTCAAAGCAAAGCTTTTTTATATTCCTGCCTGTTATCTCGTCGGCTCGATCGTACACCCACCTCGCAGCCGGCTCAACCGCATAAAGGTCCTTCCCCATCCCCGGTATTTGCGCTCCCTGTCCGGGGAATAACAAACCAAACTTCGCCCTCATACCTTTCCCCTTTCTTTTGCGTTCATCTCCGAACAAACCCTTCTTGTCACCACTCGATAACCAAAGCCCCCCAGGTAAGCCCACCCCCGAAGGCGTCCATAAGTATCCTGTCGCCTTTTTTGATCCTTCCCTCTTCGACAGCCTCTGTCAAAGCTACGGCACTCGACGCCGCCGACATGTTGCCATATTTCTCTATATTCAGGTAAACTTTCTTTTCAGGATCGACCCCCATTTTTTTCGCCAGAGCGTTCAATATCCTTATATTAGCCTGATGAGGTATTATCAGGTCGATGTCGTCCCCTTTCATCCCCAGAGGTTCAGTTACGGCAAGAGCCGCATCGGCCATTATTTTTACCGCGTGCTTAAAAAGAACATTGCCCTCCATCTTTATGGTATGAAGTTTGTTCTCGACAGTTTTAATGGAAGCCGGCATCCTTGACCCTCCCGCGGGAAGTTGAAGAAGATCTCCCTTGCTTCCATCCGACCCTAAATGAACTCCCAGTATGCCGCCCTCATCCACCTGTTCGAGAACCGCCGCGCCCGCCCCGTCGCCGAAAAGCACACATGTCGAACGGTCTTCCCAATCAGTTACCGATGAAAGTTTTTCCGAAGCTATGACAAGAGCGCGTTTATACAAACCGCCTCTTATGAACTGGTCGGCTATCGCTAACCCATAGACATAGCCCGAACAGGCCACTGAAACATCAAACGCCGCGACATTCGGGGCCCCCAGCTTGTACTGCACTTGACAGGCCGTTGATGGAAAGAACATGTCGGGGGTTATCGTCGCGACTATTATTACGTCTATATCGGAGGGCTTAAGCCCGGCGTTTGACAACGCTTGTTTGGACGCTTTGACGGCCATATCACTGGTAGCCTCATTGTCCGCGGCTATCCTCCGCTCTTTTATCCCGGTACGTGTAATGATCCACTCATCACTGGTATCGACCATTTTTTCCAAAGCGGCATTTGTCAGCACATTCTCCGGAAGATATTTTCCTGTTCCTATGATCCCGGTCCTTTTCAATTTATGTCTCCTTTCGTATGCAGTTCAAAATCCGTCTTAACGACGGGGCATACCGCTAAAAACTTTGAAGTTCCTCCACAACGTGGAAATTCACTTTTTGGGAAATACTTTCCGCGGCAGCCCTTATGGCGTTCTTTATGGCTTTCGCGTTGGACGAGCCATGCGCTATTATCACGCTCCCGTCTACTCCCATCAGGGGAGCGCCTCCATATTCGGTGGCGTCCACTTTGGCCTTTATCTTATTGAAGGCCGGCAGTGTCAACAGCGCTCCAAGCTTTGTTAAAAAGCTACTCTGTTTCAATTCCCTTTTCAAAAGCTGGCTGGCGGCCTCAGAAAAGCCCTCGGTAACCTTCAAAAATACGTTTCCCACGAACCCGTCGCAGACCACTATATCAGCCCTCCCCCTGTAGACCTCCTTGGGTTCAACATTCCCTATAAAGTTAAGTTCACTGTCCGAAAGCATCATATGCGACTCTCTCATAAACTCGGTGCCTTTAGTGGACTCTTCGCCTATATTCAAAAGACCGACCGTAGGATTGGTCTTCCCGAGCACATGTTTTGAATAAGCGTCACCCATTATGCCGTACTGTAAAAGATGCAGAGGTTTAGGGTCTATGTTCGCCCCGACATCTATTACCATGCAGGGCTTATTGAGCGTTGGGAGGATTATCGCTATTCCCGGTCTGTCCACACCGGGCAAAAGCCGCAAACTCAGCGTGGCGGCGCACACGACCGCTCCGGTATTCCCGGCGCTCACGAAAGCATCGAACCTTTTCTGCTTTAGTAAAGTTGTTCCCACAACAATGGACGAATTCCGCTTTTTCCGCACTGAAAGAGCCGCGGGATCGTCCATAAGAATGGTTTCCGGGGCGTCTATTATCTCCATCTTGTCTCCGGGAAAAGCCCTGCGGGAAAGCTCTTTTCTTATTGAACTTTCCTTGCCGATAAGCGCCACATCGTACCCGTACTGCTCAACAGCCAGAATCGCTCCCTCTATGGGCACTTCGGGGACTTTGTCACCCCCCATAGCATCCAGTCCTATTTTCATATCGCCTCCATCAACAAACTTTTTTCGAACCACACGGTCCCATCATCGCGGAAGTTCACGTTCCCGATCGTCAGGGCCTTGTTCTCTTGGCGTCTCTCCGCTCCTTGCGTTCCTCGATCGTCTCGATCTTCATGACCTGCACACCCTTAAAATAACCGCAATAAGGACATACCTGGGACGGTTTCTTGGTTTTTCCGCAATGGGTACACTTAACCCCGACCGGAGCGTCAGCCTTGTAGTGTGTTCTGCGCTTTCTGCCTCTTGCCTTTGAATGTCTATGCTTTACTTTTGGCATATTTTCTCCCGCTTATTTGGTTTTTTGTTTTTCCAGGACCACTTTACACGTATCACGCGCTATCAAAAGCTCCTCATCGGTCTGTACCGTAAGAAACCGGGCCTCTTTACCCAGTAAACCCGCCAGGCTCTCTTCGACACTATCCCTTACCTCGGGTACGTTTTCTCCTATCCCTCCGGTGAAAACTATAGCATCCACGTTTTTCAGGACGGCCGAATAAGCTCCCGCGTACTTCACGACACGGTGCACAAAAACATCAAAAGCAAGAACGGCCCTCTGTTCCCCTCTTCTCCTGGCATCCAGGATATCACGCATATCGTTACTTATTCCGGATAAGCCCAAAAGCCCGCTCCTTTTGTTCAAAATCTCACTTAATTCGCCGTCGCCAAGCATCTCTTTGGACATGAGATACGCCACCACCGCCGGGTCTATATCCCCGCAACGCGTCCCCATAACAAGCCCCTCAAGAGGCGTGAACCCCATAGAAGTATCAACACTCTTACCGCCCCTCACAGCGGCCATGCTGCATCCGTTACCAAGATGCGCCGTTATTAGGTTCAACTCGGACAATGACCGCCCCAGTATCTCGGCAGCTTTTCCCGCCACGTAACGGTGGCTGGTGCCGTGAAAACCGTACTTCCGGAGACCGTATTTCTC
Organism: Candidatus Omnitrophota bacterium; assembly: GCA_007135805.1. Taxonomy (GTDB): domain Bacteria; phylum Omnitrophota; class Gorgyraeia; order Tantalellales; family Tantalellaceae; genus SLID01. Next base: position 5,113 of record SLID01000122.1, read on the forward strand.
ATAAAGCTCATAGGGTAACCCGTAAAAAAAAGCTTTCCGCGGCATTGTCTGGTGAAATGCAGTGTCAAAAACCGCCACTTGAGGCACATTTTTGAATATCTGTTCACAACCTCTTATCCCTTCAAGAGCGGGAGGATTATGAAGCGGCGCGAGCTCCGAAAATCTTCTTATGCCATCTATCACTTCCCCATCCACCAGTATACTCGAGGTAAATTCCTCGCCGCCGTGTACTACCCTATGGCCGACACCCGAAACTTCCGAAACATCCTTCAGGATACCCGCATCCGGATCCATGAGAACATCCCTCATAAATTCAACCGCGCGATGATGTCCCGGACAGACAACTTTCCTGTCAATACGATCCTTATTTTCCGCTTCGAATACCAGGGAAGAGCCCATTTCCCCTATGCGGGTTACAGACCCTCTGGCGACCGGTTTCTCTTTCGCCATATCGAAAAGTTCATACTTTATCGAGGACGAACCGCAATTTATAACCAGGATCAGCATAACAAAAATCACCTTTAAATCCGGTCTTTTTTCAAAAACCCCGCCAAAGCTCTCAAGATCAAAAACCACAAATCTCTGTTCCGGGGGAAAAACCGATGGTCAAGAACTCTGCGCTTTTATAGCGCATACAACCGCCGTGTCAACCACATCTTCCCAGCTGCACCCCCTGGAAAGATCGCTACATGGTTTGGAGACCCCCTGTATCAGGGGCCCGACCGCTCTGGCCTTACCCAGCCTCTGGCTCAATTTGTAGGATATGTTGCCCGCGTCAAGATTGGGAAATATCAGCACGTTCGCTCGTCCAGCTACACTGCTTCCCGGACACTTCCTCGCGGCTACATCCGGGACTAGCGCCGCATCAAGCTGCAGTTCTCCATCAACCAGAAGCCCGGGCCTCTTGGCCCTTATCTTTTCTATAGCCAACCTTATCGCATCTACAGACTCTCCGCTCGCAGACCCTTTCGTAGAATAACTCAACATAGCGACCCTCGGTTCTATACCGAAAAGTTTTTTCATCTGGTCGCTGGTGGCGATCGCTATCCCGACCAGCTGCCTCGGGGATGGATAGGGTATTATACCGCAGTCACCATAAATAAAAAGCCCGTTCTCCCCGAAATCGCAGTCTTCCATCTCCATTATAAATGAGCTTGAAACAGTTCCTATTTCCCGGTCTATTTCGAGGCATTGGATGGCGGACCTGGCGACAGTGGAAGTCGTGTTGCTCGCTCCGGCTACGAACCCATCAGCCATATCCAGCCTGGTCATCATAGCGGCAAAGTTCACCGGATTATCTTTAACCGCCTTTTCGGCATCCTCAAAACTTATTCCCTTGTGTTTCCTTTTCTCGTAATAGGCCGTAACAATATCGGGAGTTTCAGGATGATCATGCGGATCGATCAAACAAACCCCCTCGAGAGATGTACCGTTCTCACTCGCAAGTTTTTCGATCTCTTCTTTCCTGCCCACCAGCAAAACTCCGGTAAGGCCCTGGGCTGCCAGGTATGAAGCCCCCTTCAACACGCGCGGATCGTTACCTTCAGGAAAAACTATTTTCCGTTTCTCTGTTTTGGCCTTGGCCCGCAACTCAAGTATTCTGTTCATTTTTTCATCGCCCTCTTAAGCTTTATAATCACGTTTTCCGGAACGAAAACCGAAATATCCGCTTCCAGACGAGCCAACTCTTTTATGAGTCGGCTGGAGAGGTAAGAATAATCCTCCTTGGGCATCATGAAAACAGTTTCTATTTCAGGAGCGATCTTGCGGTTAGTAAGAGCCATCTGGAACTCATATTCGAAATCCGATATCATCCTGAGCCCTCTCACCACCACCCGCGAAGATCTCGCCCTGGCATAATCCACCGCCAGGCCTTCGAAGCTTTCAACCCGGACATTGTCAAGATCCCTAACGGACTCCTCGACCATTTTAACCCTTTCCTCGACCGTAAAAAATGGAGACTTATCTTCGCTTCCGGCGACTCCCACAAACACTTTATCATAGAGGCAGGCAACCCTCTTCACGACGTCTATATGACCGAAAGTGACCGGATCGAACGTTCCTGGATAAACAGCGACACTTGTCATTTTTTTATATAGATAGATACGGAGGTTATTCCATAACTCTTTTGCTTATAAATAGAAATGGCGCCCTCGCTTCCGGGCGCACTTTCCCGTGCCCCGTGCTCCGCGATGAGCATACCGGAGGCACTCAATATATCATAACGTTCTACCATAATCAAGATGTTTTTGACCGCGTAAAACCCATAAGGCGGGTCCATAAAAATCATATCGTATTTAACATGTTTACCCGCAAGCGAACTGAGATACTTTTCCGCGGAGGACTTTTCCAGTTTCGACCGTTCGCTAACCCCCAGGGCGCTTATGTTTACCTCTATAATACCAGAACAAACGGGGTCTTTTTCGACAAAAACACATGACTCAGCTCCCCGGGACAACGACTCCAGGCCGTAAGCTCCCGTGCCGGCGAAAAGATCGAGCACCCTGGCGCCCCGACATTGTCCGCCTACCATATTGAAAACGGCCTCACGCACCCTATCCCTGGTAGGCCTGGCCAGGGAAGAAGGCGGTCCTTTTATCAGTCTGGAGCGAAGATCTCCTCCGATTATTCTCATAATGAGACCACCCTGTCACATTCGCGGAAATCTTTCACTCTCTCCCTTACGGCAGCGTTCCTCGGATCCAGAAGTTCGGGGTCTTCGGCCACGATCTCAAACGCGTCCTTCCGGGCATCTTCCATAACAGCAAAATCCCTGACAAGATCACCAAACCTTAATTCAGGTAAACCGCTTTGCCGGGTTCCGAGAAACTCGCCTGGGCCTCTTATGTCGAGATCCTTTTCCGCTATACTGAAACCATCCTCCATTGAAGTAATGGCTTCCATCCGCTGTCTGGAGCTTTCGGAATCGTCCCCACTAACCAGCACGCAGTATGAAACATGTTTACCCCGGCCGATACGCCCCCTTAACTGATGGAGCTGGGAAAGCCCGTACATCTGGGCGTGTTCCACCAGCATCACGCTTACGTTAGGTACGTCGACCCCCACTTCGATCATGGTAGTGGCGACAAGTATATCGATCCTGCCCTCTACGAACCCTTTCATTATCGATTCTCTTTCCGAGACCGGCGTCCGTCCATGGAGCATCGCGATATTAAATTCAGGGAAAATATCCTTTTTGAGATAACTGTACATATTCTCGGCTGAAAGTGTCAGCGGATCCTTAGCGCGCCGTTCAACACCTCCCAAAGACGCTTCGGGACCGGGACTGTCCTCCGGGCCGGCTTTTATCCGGGGACATACGATAAAAGCCTGGCGCCCGTTGCCGACTTCGTCTCTTATCAGAGAGTAAACCTCTTCTCTTTTGTCCCCGGAAGTCCAATACGTTAACACCTCCTGCCGGCCCATGGGCTTATCTTTCATCACTGAAATATCCATATCCCCGAACAAGGTAAGAACAAGGCTTCTCGGGATAGGCGTAGCGGTCATGACCAGGGTATCAGGAAGCTTTCCTTTTCTTATAAGTTTTTTTCTCTGTTCTACCCCGAATTTATGCTGCTCATCTATAACGGCAATAGCCAGGTCCTTGAACTCTACCGACTGCTGTATAAGAGAATGGGTTCCGATTATCACGTCCGCTTCTCCGTTAGAAGCCTCCTGCCTGATTTTTTCGCGATCACCGGGATCCATACTCCCGACCAGAAGACGCACATTAACCCCAAGAGGCATAAACACCTTACTCATGCTTACATAATGCTGGCGCGCCAGGATCTCGGTGGGTGCCATCACCACGCCCTGATGCCCGTTCCGGCATGATAAAAGTACGGCAAACATAGCAACCACCGTTTTCCCGCTTCCAACATCCCCCTGTAAAAGCCTATACATAGGCTTGGGCGCCGCCATATCCCTCTCCACTTCAAATATGCATTTCCTCTGCCCAGGAGTAAGTTCAAAGGGAAAAAGGTTTACAAGATCGTTCAGAACACTATCGCCCCCGGTATGAGAGACTCCTCCCTTCTTCCTATTTTTTCTGCGCCGGGCCATAATGACCTGAAGTATGAAAAATTCCTCAAAAACGAACCTTCGATGCGCCCGTGAAAGGTTTTCAAAAGAACGCGGGAAATGTATATTTTCCACGGCGAACTTAAGATCGACAAGGTGTCTCCGCGCCCTGATCCTTGTAGGGATAGGATCTTTTCCCTGGGAAGCGTAGCATTTGACAGCACTATTGACCGCACGCCTCAATTCGCGCTGCGATACCTTTTCGGTGAGAGGGTAAAAAGGTACGATCCTTCCTATTTCAAGGGACTCTTCGGGACGGGATCCATCTTCTATTTCAAAATGCGGATGTGTCATCTGCGGGCGCCCGGAAGGTTCCACAACACCGTAAAGCACGATATCCTGGCCCACTGACAGTACCTTGCTCAGAAAAGGCTGGTTATACCAAACGGCATAAACCTTGCCCTTCCCGTCCCCGACCGTTATTTCAAATATTCCGGTTCCCGTCCTGGCCTTGAACCCCGAACGTTTCAGCACCTTACCCCTAACTGCCTGAGGCTTGCCGGGTTCGACCTGGGATGGCGTCACTACCCTCGTCCTGTCTTCATATCTCCTCGGAAGATGGTACAAAAGGTCGTAAACCGTACTTACTCCGAGTTTTTCAAAAAGAGCCGCCTTGGCGGGGCCTACCCCTTTAACATATCTTACGGGCATATCCCGGATGCATTTTTTCGCTTGCATAAAAGTTCCTGTTATGTTAATATCCCCTACCGTTGGATGAGATTATGACCGCACTGTTAACACAGCACACGATTTTCTCACCGGCAAGAAAAACACACCATGTCATTATAAGAGAAAGGGTTTACCATGGCAAGAGAATGCTATATATGCGGGAAAAAGCCGGTCGCTGGCAGGTCCATCAGCCGGAGAGGTATGGCCAAAAGTAAAGGCGGTGTCGGGCAGAGGGTAACGGGAGTGACCAAAAGAAGGTTCCTGCCCAATCTGCAGCCGGTAAATGCCCTGTTGGACGGTAAAAAGAAAAAGATCAAAGTTTGCGCCAAGTGCATAAAAGCCGGAAAGGTTCAGAAAAGCACCTGACGGTATTTATCTCCACCCACTTCAATCTGACCCGGAAAACCTAAAATTTACATTTCGCTCTTCCCGACCCAGCGCATGGACTGGTAGCGGTCTTTAATTATCAAAAAAACACCTTACAGACGGAACAAGCGGATAATCCTGTCCTGATCTTCCCCATGCCAGGATGAGCGGCAGTGCCGCCGGCAGTTTTGACTACTTGGAAAAGGTAGTAAAAGTCCTGTGGTGAGAAACACTTTTCGCGGGCCTGTAATCCTCCTATCCCGCGCCTCGGAGAGCTTTGATATTGAGCTGTACTGAATCGATCCCTCCATAACCGTTTACAGACGGCGTATGGACAAGATCTACCTTGTCTCCCACAGAAGGACGCGAAATAGAGTTCTTCCTGAAAGTTATGGCTTCACAATGCGCCCTTCCGTCAGTGACAAGGAATTTTATACCGCTGCGACCTATCTCACGCGGGCGTGAGCGTACCTTTAGCCCATTAGTTCGGAACACCGGCTCAGCATTGCCGGGGCCGTAAGGCATTAAAAGGTCCAGTTCCCTTATGAGGCCTATGCCAAGTTCCGAAAGCGGTATCTCCGCGTCTACCGGGATATCTGGAAGTGTCTCCTGAGAGCAAGGGTACTCATCGGCGATACTGTTCACTTTCTTCTTGAAACTATCTACCATATTTTCTCTTATCCTTATGCCGCAAGCGGATTCATGGCCTCCAAAACCCTCAAGGAACTCGCCTGCTCCTCCGACCGCTTTGAAAAGATCGAACCCGGGCACAGCCCTGCCCGACCCTTTCCCTTCCCCGCCATCCAGCGATATCAGTATGGCCGGCTTTGAGAATTCCTCAACGATCCGTGAGGCGACTATACCAATTACACCTGGATGCCATGAATCATCGGCGAGCACTATCACCTTATCGCGCTCGTGATCCACCTCAAGCCGCGTCCGCTCTATCGCATTCTTAAGTATCTGTCTTTCAACACTCTGCCTGTTTCGGTTCTCCCTGTCCAGGTCCGAGGCTATTTTTGCGGCTTTTGTCCGGTCCCCGGTAGTAAAAATATCGAGCGCCGCGTCAGGCGCTCCCATTCTCCCCATAGCGTTAATCCGGGGAGCGATCGCAAAAGATATATTCCTGCAAGTCAAGGATCTTTGGTCAAGACCGGCCACTTCTACTAATGCCTTTATCCCCGGACGGTCCGTTATCCTGAGTTTTTCGAGACCGGCTTTGGCGAGAAACCGGTTTTCTCCCACAAGGGGCGCGACGTCCGCGATGGTACCGAGAGCCACAAGGTCGAGATATCCGTCAACGTACTCTTCGTTTCCCTCCATAAGAACGCGCGCCAGCTTGTACGCTATTCCCACACCGGCAAGTTCCTTGAAGGGGTACTTGCAGTCTTCCCTGTGTGGGGCCACGACAGCATAAGCCTCGGGCAGGCGGCCTTCCCTGACCTCATGGTGGTCGGTAACCACAACATCCACGCCCATGCCCCTGGCTATCCTTACCTCTTCTATCGAACTCACACCGCAATCCACTGTCACGATAAGACCCACTTGACGCCGAGCAGCGAGCTGAACAGCATCGGAGTTGACCCCGTATCCGTCCTCGATCCGGTGGGGAATGAACGTCTCTACACGTCCGCCCATGAAACGCAGAACTTGCGCCAGAAGAGCTGTTGAGGTAATTCCATCAACGTCGTAGTCGCCGTACACCATTATTTTTTCGCCTGACGAAATCGCGCGCCTTATCCTTTCAACGGCCCTATCCATATCTTTCAGAAGATGGGGGTCGTGGCAGCTGGAAAGATCTCCGAAAAGAAAGTCTCTGGCGGAATCGGGAGTTATAACCCCTCTGTTCATGAGAATAAGGGCAAAATAAGGGGAAACGTTGAGTTCACGGCACAAAACGTCACGCAACCTCGAACCAGTTTCTCCCTTTTTCCAACCTGTTACCGCCGGTATACTCAAAACACCCTCCCCGGAAAGATCTTAATACGGCTCAGCGTGAACCACAACACCGCTGACACCCTCAATAGAACCTTTTATAGAACGCTCTACTCTGACAGTTATCTCGTGTCCTTCTGCTACTGTTTTCGCTCCGTCTACCTTTATTATTATCTCCAGGAACATCTCTATTCCCGCTTTGCGGGACATAACTGAAGTCACCTCGCGAACACCTTCCACCACAAGGGCGGCCGAGATGATATCGGCTCTAGTCTCAACCGAAAGAGCCGCGTCCATAAGTTCGTCATAAGCCCTGTGGAAAGCTTCAGCGCCGGCTTTAACTATGAAACCGGCAACTATAATACCAGCCATGGGATCAAGGTAAGGCCAGCCCATTCTGGCGCCGGCTATACCGAAAACAGCGGCCACGGAAGAAAGCACATCACTTCTGTGGTGATAAGCGTCAGTCTCAAGAGAACTGCTTCGTACTTTTCGAGCCGTCCTTATAACTTTCCTGTAAACAACGCTTTTTACAGCTATAGACACCAAAGCCGCGAAAAGAGCTATGCTGCCCGGCACAGAAGCTTCCGATAGAACTATCAACCTTACAGACCTGAGAGCCACACCTATTCCCATAGCTATAAGAGCTACGGAAGCAAGTTTGGCCATTATGGACTCGGCTCTTCCATGACCGAACGGATGGTGCTCATCGGGAGGCTGTTTGGCCAGCTTGAACCCGAAAAGCACCGCCACCGAGGTCAGGACATCACCCGCGGTGTGAAGAGCGTCCGCCACCATCGCCTGTGAACGCCCCGCTACTCCTGCCGCCATTTTAAAACCAAAAAGAGCCACGTTGGAAACGATCCCCAACCATGCGCCTTTTTCACCGAGGGCATACCTGACGTTTTTACCCTCCGGCATATCCCCGGACAAAGACACCTTCTTTACGACAACCTCCTGTTACCTTTGCCGGCGAGCTGATCTTTTCCCCGGCCAGTCAATGAGCAGCGGACTTGCTATGAACACCGAAGAATAGGTACCCACAATAACACCTACGAGAAGAACGAACGCGAAATCATTTATGACGCTTCCACCGAAAATGAAAAGCGACAAAACCACAAGAAGGGTGGTCAGCGAGGTAAGCACGGTACGCGAAAGCGTCTGGTTGATACTGGCGTTTATTATTTCCGCAAGACTCGCTTTCCGCATGAACTTCCTGTCTTCCCTTATTCTGTCGAAAAGCACAATAGTATCGTTTATGGAATAACCAACTATGGTCAGAAGCGCGGCGATAACAGGGAGTGTTATCTCTCTCCCCGTAAGAGCGATCATGCCCAGGGTGAGCAGAACATCATGCACCAGGGCGATTATACCGGTGATAGCGAAACGAAACTCGAAACGGAAGGAAACATACGCGCATATACCTATAACGGCGAACAGAAAGGCCTTAAAGGCCGCCCTTCTGAGGTCTTCACCTACGGCCGGCCCGACCGTTTCCATCCGCATTATTTCGAAAGACCCTTCCCCGAACCTTTCATTAAGCCCATCAATTATAGCATCTGACTTGCCGCTTATCGACCGTATTATGAAGTCCCTACCCTCTCCGAACTGCTGTATAACAGCGTCTCCTACACCTATTCCCGCGAGAACGCTCCTGACAGCGCCAACTTCCACGGTCTCCCTGAACTCGAACTGCTGAAGAGTTCCTCCGGTGAAATCCACACCGAAATTATCTATGCCCCTGGAAACGAAAAAAGACATCCCGGTAGCTATTATCACAAGAGATAAGGCATACGCCCACTTCCTTACCTTGACAAACTGGATATTGGGGCAACTGAAGAACCTCATCATTTTGATCTGCTTGATCTTCGCGTTGCCCGTTGTAATGAGATCCATGAAAAGCCGTGTTACGAAAAGCGCGGTGAACATACTGGCAAGTATACCTATACTGAGCGTCGTGGCGAACCCTCTTACAGGCCCCGTTCCAAACTGAAACAATATGAGGGCTGTGATAAGCGTGGTGACATTAGCGTCCAGTATGGTCCACAAAGCCTTGTCGTAACCCGCGTGTATTGCAGCCCTTAGAGCCTTGCCAAGCGCGGACTCCTCTCTTATCCTTTCAAAAATAAGCACATTGGCATCCACCGACATGCCTATCGTAAGGACAAGACCAGCTATGCCTGGCAATGTAAGAGTAGCCCCGAAATAAGAAAGCACGCCCGCGATTATCAGCATATTCATTATCAGCGCTACATTGGCTATGGCCCCCGCCAGGAGATAATACCCGAGCATAAAAATAAGGACACCTATACCCCCCATGATTATAGCCCTTATTCCCTGCTCAACAGAATCTCTCCCGAGAGCCGGTCCCACAGTACGTTCTTCAATAATACTCACCGGAGCGGGCAAAGCTCCAGCTCTAAGCACAAGCGCCGTATCACGAGCCTCCTGTATAGAAAAGTTACCGGATATCTGAGCGCGGCCGGAAGGGATCCTCTCCCTTATGACAGGCGCAGTGTACACCTCGCCGTCAAGCACTATGGCAAGACGTCGGCCTATGTGCATGCCGGTGGTGCTTGCGAATATACGTGAACCTTCGCCGTCAAGCTCAAGGGATACATAAGGTTGTCCAAAAGCCTCCTGGCTGAATTCCGTGGTGGCGTCAACCAGCCTGTCCCCCGTCATGACCACGGCCTTTTCCACAAGAAGCGTTTCCTGCCTGCCGTCCCTGGTATCCATTACCTTTAGCTCATAACCCTCTATCTCTTCACCGTCCATGGCCGCCCTAATAAGTTCGGGGTCATCACTTACCAGGCGAAACTCAAGATGGGCTGTCCGGCCTATTATTTCTATCGCGCGCTCTCTATCTGTTATTCCGGGAAGCTGTACCAATATCCTATTGTTACCCTGCAGCTGTATAGCGGGTTCCAAAACCCCAAACTGGTCAATCCTATTTCTGATAACCTCTATGGCGCGCTGCGGAGCGTCCCTGGCCACATGAGCCGGAAGTCCTTCAACATCCACCTCCAGAATGAGGTGCATACCTCCCTGCAGGTCCAGGCCCAGGTTTATCTTACCTTCCTTAATCACATTTCCAGTCTCATCATGCACGGCAAATGGAGGGTATGAAAACCACAGGGCCGCGGCAACCACAAGGATAACCAGTGTACTTTTTGCTTTAAGGTTTTTCCACATCTCGCGATTCTCCTTTATTTTCAGGCCAGGTGATCCCGGTAAAGGCCTTTACGCCTCATCACCGCGAAAAAATATTTCTTATGCCTTTTTTTTCATCTTGGAAATAGAACTTTTTTGTACTTTTATCCTCGTATTTTCGTCCACCCTCAAAGTAACTATATCATCCTGCATATTCACAATGGTCCCGTACATCCCCCCTGAGGTTATAACTTCGTCGTTCTTTTTCAGCTCGCCCAGCATCTTGGCATGCTCCTGCTGCTGCTTTTTCTGGGGTCTGATAAGCAAAAAGTAAAAAACAACGAATATGAGGGCCACTGGAGCAAGACCCACCAGAGGACTCTGCTGAGCGGGAGAAGCCTGCGCGGCTCCCTGTGCAAAAGCTACATTTGACATAAATAAAGACTCCTTTCGGTTAGAACCTGAAAAATACCAACGACTCTATTAATTATACGGATAATCACGTCAAAATCAAACCTATTCAAGTTGCACTTACTCGTCTATCCGCGCGAGGCATACGTTCGTTCGCTACCACTAGGTAGGCGCGCGCCATACTCAGTCATTTTTCCCGGCTCTGCCGCTTGCCAATTTTTCGGAAAATTCCTTTTTAAAACTCGAGAAAACACCTTCTTCTATCGCCTTTCGGGATGACTCCATCAGCCTCGCGTAAAAATAGAGGTTATGTGTTGAAACAAGTATCGGGCCGTTCATCTCACCGGAGTTCAGCAGATGTCTTATGTAGCCCCGCGTGTAACTTTGACACGATGGACAGCCGCATCCGGGCTCTATCGGCAGGGAATCTTCCTTGAATGTTGAATTTTTCAAGTTGAGTTCCCCGTAAGAAGTGAAAGCCTGCCCATTCCTGCCATTGCGTGTCGGAAGCACACAATCAAACATATCTATGCCGTTCGATATGGCTTCCAGCATATCTTCAGGGGTGCCTACCCCCATGAGATATCGCGCCTTTTCGTAAGGCAAAAGATCGGCGGTATACGCGGATATTTCCCTTAATATTTCAGAGGGCTCTCCCACGGCAACTCCGCCCAAAGCGTATCCGTCCATATCAAGAGAGGCTGTCTCTTCGGCCGACCTTTTTCTTAGATCCTTGTAGGTCCCTCCCTGGACTATACCAAAAAGTGCCCCGTGTTCGTCTACGTCTCTCAGTGCGGAAGCTGCCCTTTTAAGCCATCTCAGGGTAAGCTCCACCGCGTCTTCCACCAGGCCCCTGGGCGATGGATACTTTACACATTCATCCAGGGGCATCATGATATCACTTCCAAGCGCTACCTGGAGGTCAACAACATTCTCCGGAGTAAAAAAATGTTTCGCCCCATCTATATGGGATCGGAATTCAACGCCCTCTTCACTGACACGGTTCAAACCCTCAAGGCTAAAAACCTGAAAACCTCCGCTGTCCGTGGCTATGGACCCTCCCCACCCCATAAAACCGTGAAGTCCGCCGAAACCCGCGATAACATCTTTCCCGGGACGCATGAACAGGTGATAGGCATTTGATATGACCATGTCCACACCTATACCGGCAAGCACATCCGCGGTAATACCTTTTACGGCCGCCTGGGTAGCCACCGGCATAAAAACAGGCGTGCGTATCGAATTACGTGATGTAGCAAGCGTTCCGGACCTTGCTTTCGAAAGGGCATCTGTTTTATATATACTGAATTTCATAACTCACTCACAAAAAGACCCTTATCCGGAAGTCCAAATTTCCGGATACCGGGACCCGGCCGTCCTTTTTTGGAATGGCAACCAAGATCATGCCACCAGATCTTGCACGGCATCTATAAGATTCTGTATTTCGGCGCCTTTCAGGACAAAACGATCGGCTGTTCGGGCATAAACACTTTTTTCAAACTCATGGTGCCCGGTATATATCACTATGCGGGAAAAAGGCGAAAGCTCCTTTATCGATGACAGTATTGAAATGCCGGATTTTTCAGGCATCATAAGATCCAGTATTATGATCGACGGGCTGTTCTGTTCCAGATATGAAAGAAGCTCATAACCGTTATGTACAGCGTCCAGGATAAATCCGAGATCCACGAATATTTCTCCTAAAAGTTCGCATATCTCAAGATTATCGTCCGCTACAACTATTTTTTTGCCGTCCGTCATGATCCGCTCCTGCCCCCCCCGGGACGTCACGGCCTCGAAGGTTTTCCCGATAGTCAGTCCCCGGGACTTTCGGGGGTTATCAGTTCTTTTACGCAATCTATGATGTGTTCCGGAGAAAAAGGTTTGGTCAGGTATCTCTCCACACCACAAGCCCTGGCCGTCATACGTTCAATATCGTCGTCTAAACACGTCAGGAATATCTTGGGTATGTCTTCGCATAAACCATCGCGCCTGAAATCCTCCATGAGGTTAAACCCCGACCTCACGGGCATAAATATGTCGATTATGAGCAGACTTGGGCTGTGCTTCGCGATAAATTCTTCGGCCCTGGATGGATCAACGAGGGTAACTACCCTATATCCCTCATTCTCCAGGATGTCACTGAGGGTCTTCAGCAGATTACTGTCGTCATCTATGATCAGAATAGTGTTTTTCATGGGTATCCTCCCCGCATAGCTGTACAGGGAACCAGTTTATTGTACACCGCAAATCCCCAGTTGTAAAAACATTTCACCCGATTGAGGATTCCCAACCGCCGCCCTACTTTTTTTTCTTCTTCTTTTCAGCCATGTCTCCGTAGAGCTTTCCAATACAGTCGGGACAAAGCCCGTGAGTGAAACTGGCCGAAGTCCTTTCAGAAATATACTTCTCAATATTCACCCAGGAATCTTTCTTTTTTGGATCGGTGCCTGATTTCATTATTTTCTTGCAGCTAGAACATATTGGGACCAGCCCTTCCAGTTTCCGGATATGCCCCAGAGCTTCATTAAGCTCTTTTATCTTATGTTCCAAAGCCTTATTGGTAGAGTCCAGAAGATCCCTCTGCTTAGCAAGCTCAAATTCTTTTGCCCGCAGGTCGGTAAGATCCAGAAAAGACAGAACCGTCTTGCCGGTCCCCGGTATCAACGCTACCGTGACATGGGTACTGCGCACCCTGCCGTTGACATCTATCATGCCTATCTCATACTCGTGCGGAGCTGACTCCGGATCTATCCGTCTCAACCGATGGTAACTCTCCATACTTTGCCTATCCTCGGGGCAAACCAGAGTATCCATCTTTTTTCCCGTATCACCGGCATCGGGATCAAATCCAAAGAATTTTCTGAATTCGCTGTTCGCCATAACTATACTCATGTCATCGTCTACGATAGCTGTTATTGTTCCGGTATTTTCAAAAATAGTCCTGTATTTTCTCTCCGAGTCTTTCAGTTTGTTCTCGTATATCAACCGCTCTGTTATGTCCCTTGCCACGACCACAACATAAGCGTCTTCACCGAATTCAACGTATTTGGCGTTTATCTCCACAGGAACGCTTTGTCCGTTTTTCATAAGGTACTCACCCCTTACTACGGAGCCGCCCGACGCCTTTATCTCCTGAAAAAATTCCCATATATCTTGTTCCCCGAAGACCATAGGCTCTACGTCCGAAACTTTCATACCCAGGAATTCTTCACTTGAATACCCGAGCATTGTAATCGCCTGGTGATTTGTATCCAGGAACTTTCCCGTAGATGCCTCAACGATGAACAGGATGTCGCTTGACTGGTCCATGAGGTCCTTGAAAAGCCTGAGGCGTTTTTCTTTCTCTTTTTGTTCGGTTATGTCGGCATATATTCCTAAGACGCCTGCAACATCTCCGTTGCCGTCCCTGAGTGGCACTCTGCTGGAAAGTATAACGGTCTCTTTGTCCCCGGCCTGAAGCTGAGTTTCTTCCACATTGAGTGCCGGCTCTCCATTCTGCATAACCTCAAAATCCAGGTGCCGGTAAAAATTCGCCTCTTCTTCTCTCCAGGCAAGTTCGTGGTCCGTCTTTCCCCTTACATTTTCGGGATGACCGACACCGCTAACCTCGGCAAAAGCCCTGTTACATCCCAGATACACCGCGCTCCTGTCTTTCCAGAATACGAAGAAGGGTATGTTGTCCATGAGATTGCTCAATATACCCCACTGGCAACGGATCTCTTCCTCGGCTTTAACATGCAGAGTGATATCCACTATGACCCCGTCTACGAAGGCAGGCGGGGCATCTTCTTCTTTTGAAACACCGCGGCCGTTCTCTCTTACCCATACTATGTCGCCTGACGCAGTGACCAGGCGGTAATCCATCTGGAACGGTTTTCCCTCAGAAACACATCTACTTACCGTCTCCCCGACCCGGGAACGGTCTTCCTCGTGGATAATATCGTTGAAACGTATACGGCTGTTATCTATGATATCTTCCCCCGGGTAGCCGGCAAGCTCCTCTATCCCTTTACTTAGAAAACGCATAGTTCGATATTCATCACACGAACACCTGAAAACAACACCCGGCACATTGGCGACAAGCGCCCTGAACCTTTTTTGGCTTTCGAGAAGAGCATCCTCTGCTTTTTTGCGTTCGGTAATATCCTCGGAAATACCCAAAAGAAATTCGGGTTCCCCCTTATCGTTCCTTATCGGCACCTTTTTGGTGTGAAGGAAGCGCTTACCTTTGTATTTAGTGTCTATGTTCTCCTCTTCAATATCCACTGTTCCGCCTCGGGAAAGAGTTTCCCGGTCTTTGGCTATAAAAAAATCCGCCTGCTCTCTGGGGAAAAAATCGTAATCGTTCCTGCCTATAAGCTCCTCTCTGGAATACCCTAAAAGTTCTTCACCGGCCCTGTTGAACCTTATGAACTTGAGCTCCCGGGCATCCTTAATAAAGATCATGTTCGGGATATTCTCTACTATAGAGTCAAGGAAAGTGTTGACCCTTTGAAAATCCTCCCGCATTTTTTTTCGGCCTGTGATATCAGTATTGATCTCCACCAGCAGCCATTCCCCTTTTTCGTCCTGTAAAGGAATAGTAGTGACCTGTACGGCTCTCCCCCCCTCCTTTACCAGGTTCTGCTCGGTCACAAAAGGTTTCTCCATCTGGAAGGCCTTCCTTAAACCGCATCCCGGGCAAGGTTCAGTCCTGTCCATAAAATAGTTGTAACACATCCGCCCTGTCGGGTCACCGTAGATCTTTTTCCACTCTTCATCAACATATCTCACGTTAAAATCAGAATCTATTATGTCGACATTTATCTTCCCGTAATCGGGCAGGGAAATGTCCAAACCCATGTCCGCACCACTTTCACCTCTCGCTGTCTTTCGGTGATCTTGCAGGAAAATTTTCGGTAAGCCGCTTCCATTCGCCGTCTCAAGGATGACCAGAAAAATATCCTCTTCGCTGTCATGCCGCATGACAGGGAGCACTGTGTTTTCCAATCTGACCGGACATTCCCCGAAAAAGACCGTCAACGTAAAGGATTTTTTCCCGCCATGTTCAGACACATCCCGGACCGCGTTCCTGAACATATCTCCCCAGGCCATGGAAAAAACATCGTCGACAAAACTGTCTATGACGTTTTCTCCGAGGATCTCGGACGGTTCACTTTCATCAAGCGTTTCTTTAATCTTTCCCGAAAGATGAGTCCGGGCTTTATCCAGCAGCTTCAAAGCGGATTCGTTGGCCGAAAATATACGTCCAGAGGCTAAAACCTCCAAAGAGGCCATTCCAAGAGAACCCGTCAAACCCCCACGGCCTTTCCCATACCCCGAAGAGCCGGTATCCCCTTCACAATTACGTTCCATATTTACATACCCCCGCATTGTTGACCTGTCCTGGACCCACGGAATAGTAGCTGTTAACCGACATAATCGAACTCACTTTACATCAAGCTCCTAAAAGAACGTTCCGCACAATTTAATCACCATCACCAATAGAAGAGAGACTCTCAGCGTAACCTTCGCAAACTTCCGCTCTCAAGATAAAATTTTGCTCCGGAAGAGTTAAGGTACTCATAAAAATCCTCTCCCATTACCAGGATCTCGAAAGCGCCAAGATGCCCTTCCCTCACCGCGGTGTAGATCTTCTGCCTTTTTCTCTCAGGTGAGACGGTAAGCGCCGAAAGCCCTCCGCTTATCATGACATTCGTTATCTCGTATGAGATCCCCTCCTCAACACGCCCCTCTCGATCGCTTGAGATCACCTCTCTCAACCGTATCCGGCCTTCCTCCTCGTTTATGTGATAAATACCGCGAAAACTGTCCTGCCCCTGCCTGAAATTGCCGTTTTCATAAACTCCGCTCTTTTCGGAAACAGCCTCTACGGTAACAGCGTGGGATACCACCGCTACAGACAAAAATATAAGCGCGGCAAAAGCTATCATTTTAGATATTCTCATTATCCCTCCTCCAATTTATAAAATTGCCAGATATCTACATCACCTTCCCAGCGGAAAAACTCATTTCCCCTAAAGAATACCTTTTTCGGCAATACCTCCGGATCCGAACGCGGTTCGTGAAACATCACCCACAGGCAGGCGCTCTATTTTCGGTCGGTTACCTGCGCCTTGAAGCCACGCCCTCAGCCCTACGGATGTTACAATATCAATGTAGCGTCACCGTAAGAAAAGAACCTGTATTTTTCCCTTATCGCTTTCCTATACGCCTTGTCAATAAGATCTTTCCCAGCTAAAGCCGACACCATCATAAGAAGGGTCGACTGGGGAAGATGAAAGTTAGTAACCATGGCGTCTACCATTTTAAACCTATACCCGGGATAAATAAAGAGATTACTTATACCCGAGGAAGGCCGGACCATGCCCTCACCGGACGCGCAGGTCTCGATCACCCTGGCAGAAGTCGTCCCCACCGCCACTATCTTCCCTCCGGAGGACCTTGACCGGTTTATGACATCCGCAGCATCATCGCTCAAGTTGTAACGTTCTCCGTGCATTTTGTGATCTTCGATTTTTTCGGCCTTGACCGGCGAGAACGTGCCGTAACTTGTATGCAATGTCACCCGGGCTATCTTGACCCCCTTATCCGTCAATTCGTTCAAAAGCTTTCTTGTAAAATGCAGGCCTGCAGTGGGAGAGGCCGTCGCGCCGTCCCGAGAAGCGTAGACCGTCTGGTAGTCCTGCCTGTCACGAGGCAGGTCATCGCGACCTATGTACGGCGGCAAGGGGACATGCCCCGACTTAAGGATTTTTTCCAGCGTCGCGCTGAAACTAACATATCGGCCCACTTCGGCCTTTTGCAGTATCTTTGCCTCGCCCCCTCCCTCAAGACCGATAACCTCTCCACAACGTATGTTCCCGGACGATCGTACCAGAGCTGTAGGCGGGTTCTCAAAAGGTTCGATGAGAAATATCTCAACCTTGCCTCCCGTCTTTCTTCGGCCGTAAAGCCTCGCCGGGATTACACGCGTATCATTTATAACAACACAATCCCCAGGGTATATATATCGTCCTATATCCCGAAAAACTGTCCCCGATATCTCCCCGGAGGACCTCTGTATAACCATCAACCGGGCCGAATCGCGTTGTTTCAGAGGTTCGGAGGCGATAAGCCCAGAGGGAAGATCATAATTAAAATCTTTTACTTTCATCCTGCCTCAAGACGCGCGCGGCATCAGTTTACAACACTCAATATCTCCCCGATGTGCCGGGACGCCTTGACAAAATCAAAACGGCCCTCGCGCGATCATTATCGGTCGATAATCTTTTCCAGATAAGTTATTTCAGCGCCACGGTAGAAGTGCTTCAGCATGCGCTTATAATCCCATCTCCGGAGGGAGAGACCGAAAGAACACCATTGGCACATGCCTATGCCATGGCCCCAACCATAACCGCTGAAAGTGTAAAAGAGAGGGTATTTTTTTATCCGGAAATTCGAACTTCTAAGAACAGACCTTCCTATAGAACCCATAAAGTCCCTTATGGGAATATCGAACCAGTTTCCCCGGGACCTTACACGCACGTATTCTATACGTCCCGAGGTATCGGAACTACCAGTCCTGAGATCATCTATACTGTCGAAACCGTATCCGGAATCATTGAGTTTTTCCAGTATAGCGGCGCTGGCCATCCTGGTCCTCCACCTGTACGGCGGGGACCAGCGGCAGTAAGGAGATCTCACCCCTTCAAAAACTCCGGAATCAGCTCCGCCCCAGACCTTAGACACCCTGGTCGTATGTCCGCCGCACGAAGAATGAAAATACCCCGGGACAAGTTTGCCCTTGTATTCCAAAACCTGTCCCCGCGTGTCTTCTACTGCTTTGGTCGTCCGGGGCCTTTCCGCGGTGCGGCCGCCGTAAACCTGACTATAGGTATCCGAAGTGAGGTCATACGCCCGTCTCTTTCTTCTCGAGGCCTCATAAACCGCATAACTCCTCGAAGCCACGGCCTGAGCCCTTAGCGCGGACATTGGCCAGAAATGATAAACCTCCCGCGGGATCACCCCTTTAAGATAAGATTCCACATCCACATGGTTGACGGCATACAAAACCTCGCCCGAGACCGAGATCTCGAGGTCTCCCCTGTATTCGACTCCATTAAAGGCAAAACCGGCGCCTTTGGCGGGAGATATCAATATGGAGTCTCCGGTGAAACTGTGGTCCCCAAGCATTATAGCGCCGCCTGTCAGCACCACTTTTTTCCCGCCTCTCATATCAATACCGAAAGGAGGGGCTTCTTTGTCGCGGGAGACGGTCACATTACATTTCTCGGGGGAAGAAACCTCGGCATTTTTGAAGTCCCGTGCTATCCTGACCCGAACCATGGGACTATCCTCGACCTGGGGGCGCCTGTCGGCGGGGCTCAAAAAAAACAGAAGGAAAGAGAACAAAGCAAGTAAAATACTTCCCGTGAAAAATCTTAAATTCCCGGGCCCATTATTTTTCAGGAAAGCAAACATGGCAAGCCAACACCTTTTAAAACCGGCTTAACGTTAAAAGTTTTCAGCTAAACAAGTCTCCGTGAGAGACGCTTTTACCCCCAACAAGGCCGATCGCTTTTTCTGTAAGCTCCCTCCCCCGCGGTGTCCTCCTCAAAAAACCCGCAGTCAGAAGATAGGGCTCAATAACATCCTCGATAGTGTCGGTTTCTTCATTAAGCGATGAAGCCAAAGCCTCCAGACCTACCGGACCGCCTTTGTATACATTGTGAACGACCTCAAGGAATCTGCGGTCTATACGGTCAAGTCCGTTACTGTCTATCCCGTGATTCTCCAGGGCCCGGGAAGCGGAATCACGGGTTATCTTCCCATCGGACCTTACCTGCACCCAGTCACGCACCCTTCTCAGGAGACGATTAGCTATCCGGGGCGTTCCTCTGGACCGCATCGCTATTTCCGCCGCCCCACCTTCATCAACGGGAATCCCCAAAAGATCGGCCGATCTTCTTATTATCTTGCTGAGATCCTCTCTGGAATAAAACTCCATGTGGTAGAACATGCCGAACCTGTCCCGAAGCGGAGAACTTAGAAGCCCTGAACGGGTGGTCGCCCCTATCAGGGTGAACCTTTTCAGGTTAAACTTTATAGTCTTGGCGTACGGTCCTTTATCCACGAGAAAATCTATCTGAAAATTTTCCATAGCCGGGTATATGAACTCTTCCACTACTTTCGAAAGCCTGTGTATCTCGTCTATAAAAAGAATATCCCCGCTGGAAAGGTTGGTCAATATCCCTATGAGGTCCCCGGCCCTTTCTATCGCGGGGCCGCTTGTAGCGGTTATTTTAGCCCCCTTTTCCCTGGATATAACATAAGCCAGTGACGTCTTACCCAGACCCGGCGGACCCGCGAAAAGCATGTGTTCCATCGGTTCCGAACGTTTTCTTGATGCTTCCAGGGCTATCTTCAACGAACCGACAAGAGCATCCTGGCCTATAAAATCATCCAGTTTTTCAGGACGCAAAGACAAACCCGCGACCATCTCATCTTCGGTCTCTGCCTGTCTCACCAGGTCATGTTCGTCATCAGTGAACTTTATCCTTTTGCGAAGATCTTTTTCCCCTTCCATACTTTCTCCCTCACTCGCCCATCCTGCTCTACAAAGGCTTTCTTTGCCTGTACACCTCATTCAAAAGTTCTTCACTGGTCTTGATCCCGGGCTCCCTCAGAAAGGCCTTCTCTACCATCTGTTCCGCCTCCCGGGTGCCGTACTGCAGTTGTTTGAGTACGTCTATGGCTTCTCTGGCAATGTCTTCACGGCATAACTCGTCGCCGCCAACAGGGGTGGATGCTGTTTCCCTTTCCCTGATAAGGCAATACTTTCCAACTTTACCTTTGAGCTTAGCGATTATTTCAGCTGCCTTTCTTCCCCCTATCCCCGGCAGGCCTTTGAGAAGGGCCTCATTACCATCGTCTATAGCGGCGGCTATTTTAGAAAAGTTCTCCGCCAGGGCTTTGCAGGCGGCCTTGGGGCCTATTCCCGATACTGATATAAACCTCTCGAAGAATTCTTTCTCCACATCATTGCGAAACCCTATAAGGACAGGCACGGCCGAAGACTGCGCCACCTGCAAATAATGGTACGTGACCAGCTGTATATCCCCGGAACAAGCGGTTTCCCGTTCAATCTCTTTCATCACGGCCATGGGTATAAGGACCTCATAAGAGATGGAACCGCTTTCGATGACTATTGAACCCTGTTTCATATCCAGTATTTTTCCGGAAAGACGTGATATCATCGCGCTGCTTTTCCTTTTTTAGCGGCTATATCTCGAAAAATCTCGGGGTCGCCGGTCTTTAACGCAAAGTTCCTTTCAAGGCCTCCGTCTATAAAAGCGTAGCTTATTGCCATGGCCAGGGCATCGCTCACATCCATAGGGTCAGGGGTTCCGGCCAACTTCAGGATGGTCTTTACCATCCCCCTCACCTGATGTTTTCCAGCGCCGCCGTTACCAGTGACAGCTTTCTTGACCCTGGTAGCGGAATAGTTGACAAGTTTTGCCCCGGACACCCCCGAAGCCAGACATATTACCCCCCTGGCATGCCCCATCAGTATTGATGTAGCGGGATGCTTGTAATGGGAGTACAGCTTTTCAAGAACCAGAACAGAGGGTGAGGTTTCTTTGATAACATCACTTATATTACTGTAGATATCTCGTAGACGTTTCGACATTCCATCTTCCGGGATCGTTACTATAACTCCGGCTTCGACCAGTTTTATCCCCGAGGGGATCGTTTCTACAACCCCGTAACCGGTTCTCAACAATCCAGGGTCAACCCCGAGTATCCGCATAAGTATCCATCACACTTTTGTTTTCTGTCAGAGTACCGGAAGATATCTCATTCGTTCCCGATCTGGCTTATAACATCATCGGGGATATCGAAGTTGGAGTAAACGTTTTGAACATCATCGTTGTCTTCCAGATCATCCATGAGCGCCAGAACCTTTCTCGCCAGCCCCACATCGTCTACCTTTACAGTATTTTTGGGCACCATGCTTAACTCTCCTGACTCTATCTCCAGGCCCTTGTCCTTAAGCGCCGTGCGAACCTTGTCAAAATCCTGGACACCGCAAAACACCTCACACATACCGTCTTCGTCTATCCGCATGTCCTCCGCGCCGGCATCCAGTATTATTTCCAGGATATCCTCCTCGGTCATATCCCCTTTCTTCACCCTGAAAACGCCCTTACGATCGAACTGGAATGCCACTGAACCTGCACCAGCCATGTTGCCTCCGCGTTTCGCGAAGGCCGCCCTCACAGAACTGGTCGCCCTATTGCGATTATCGGTCAGGACATCGACTATCACGGCAACTCCCCCTACGGCATATCCCTCAAAAGAAATATTCTCATAAGTTACGCCCTCGAGATCACCGGTCCCTTTTTTTATCCCCCTGTCGATATTGTCGGAAGGCATATTGGCATCCTTGGCTTTTTGCACAGCCAGACGTAACCTTGGATTAGAATCAGGATCCCCTCCGCCTTCTCTCGCGGCTACTGTTATCTCTCTTATCAACTTGGTAAAAAGTTTGCCCCTTTTAGCGTCAAGAGCTCCCTTCTTGTGTTTTATACTCGACCATTTTGAATGTCCAGACATACTTTCTCCTCACTCTTTATTTCCTGACACTTACTGAGACCAAAAAGCCCACGGATATCTGAAAAATCAGCCCTCGCCGTGATGTTCTTTTTTGTTCTCCGCTATTACCTTCTGGGCCAGGTTGGACGGCAGAGCTTCATAATGGGAAAAAGACATCGTATAAGTCGCCCGTCCGGCAGTCAGGGACTTGAGCTCGTTTACGTACTTATACATTTCCTCCAAGGGTATCTGCGCCCTTACTGTCTGCATGCCCGACTCTGAATCCATTCCCTGGACCCTGCCCCGTCTTGAGCTTAAAGAACCGGTAACATCTCCCATATTTTCCTCGGGAATGGTAAGCTCGACATTCATAACGGGTTCCAGAACCACCGGCTTGGCTTTAGTGCACGCCTCCCGAAATCCGTGCGCCGCGGCTATCTGGAACGCGATATCCTTGGAATCTACAGGATGTGTCTTCCCGTCATAGACGGTCACTTTTACGTCAATAACAGGGCAGCTCGCCACTATTCCGTCTTTCATTGCGTTCAATATTCCCTTCTCGCAGCTGCCTATGAACTGCCTGGGAATCGCGCCTCCGACGACTTCATCAACAAACTGAAAACCTTCGCCTCTTGAAAGCGGCTCGACCCTGAGCCATACCTCAGCAAACTGCCCCGCTCCCCCGGACTGCTTCTTGTGCCGGTACTGCGCGTCCCCGTTGGCGGTAATGGTCTCTTTGTAAGCTATCTTTGGAGTCCCTATCTCCACCTCGACCCCGTAACGGTCTTTCATTCGGGTTATCATCGTCTTCAGATGGAGATCTCCCATCCCCGAGACTATCATCTCATGCGTCTGGGTATCCAGCTCCCATTTGAAAACAGGGTCTTCTTCGGAAAGTTTTGTCAATACACCCGAGATCTTATCCTCATCCGACCTGCTTTTCGGCTTTACTGAAAAGCTTACCGCCGGTTCGGGAAAGTTTATGTCGCGGAATTTTACCGGTTTTTTGTCGTCGGAAAGGGTATCATTGGTATGCGTATCCTTGAGTTTCGCCACCGCGCATATATCCCCACAAGAAACATTTTCCGCTGACAACTGTTCTTTTCCTCTCAGGAAGAACAGTTGTCCGAACTTTTCCGCGTTATCCCTGGAAGTATTCCTCACAGTCTGGTTTTGAGAGACCGCCCCTGACCTCACTCTGAATATAGAGATCTGCCCGGCATATGGATCAGATACAGTTTTAAAGACCTGCGCCGAAAAAGGAGCGTCCTGCGCAGGTTCTACTGTCTGGATATCATCGCCCTCTTCCCCGCCAGATTCGATCCTTACCCCGGGCATCTCATCCGGAGAAGGAAAGTAACTTTCTATTGCCGACATTATCTCCTCAATACCGATACCTTTCTCAACGGCCGCCGGGATAACTGGTATTATTTTTCCAGACACCACGCCCTTGCGGAAAGCCGCTTTAAGGTCATCCGATGACAATTCTCCCTGTTCGAGATATTTCTCAAGAAGAACGTCATCTGATTCAGCCACCCCTTCCGTCATATCCGCCGACATTTTTTCGGCCTTCTCTTTATTCTGCGCATCCAACGCATCCATCCCGTCTTTGGTAAGGAGATTCGCGACACCTGAAAACGAAGAGCTCTGCCCGTTTGGATAATACAGCGCGACACACCTTTTGCCGAATTTTTCCTGGAGATTCGCCATGACCTTATCAAAATCGGCGTTGTCTTTATCCATCTTGCCGACTACTATGATCGCGGGTATGCTCCGTTCTTGAGCTATTTTCCAGAATTTCACGGTGCCGACCTGTATACCGCTTACCGAGTCTACCAGAAGCACAGCGGCGTCCGCCGCGTTCACGCCGGCAACTACTTCTCCAATATAGTCAAGGTACCCCGGGGTATCCAGCAGATTCACCTTAAATCCGTTCTTTTCGTAAAAAGCGACGGACAGGTTTATAGAGTTCTTTCTCTGTTTCTCATCATCGGAATAATCACAAACTGTCGTGCCCGCGTCTACAGTCCCCGGTTTCGAAATGGCCCCGCCCTTGTGAAGTAAATTTTCCGCGAGAGTGGTTTTGCCTGACCCGGAATGCGCTATCAGCGCGACGTTGCGTATTTTACTAGTTGAAACACCCACCTGGTACCTCCTTGTTTCTTGCCGAAAAAAATCACTTCCACCGCGTTTCACGACGATTTTCACCGCGCGAACACGCGGCCCTCTTACCACCGGCATCCGGGCAACTACTAAGCCCCGCTCCCCGGAGCCCCTCACTGCGCGAAGCCGTTACACAGAACCCGAACGCGCCGTTTTATCCGTCCATACCAAGAAAATCCGGCCTTGAAAGAATGGGGTCATACCCTTCGGGAACAGGCACGGGAAAAGTCGCGACTTCCCATATACCAGCAAAAGCCCTCTTTACGGTATTGAGAACTCCGTCGACCATCCCCAATGTCAGGCCGGTAAACATACCATCCTGCCTGGTCCTCCGCATCACAGTCCCGGGAACCTCAAGGGTAGCCCCGGCCAGATTTTCAAAACCCCGCATCAATTTTTCGGATGCTCCTCTGGCCGAAAGCCCTGTCTCTATCTCTCTGGCAGAGGCCGTAACACATAAAACCAGTGAAACAAGAATTATAACAAAAATGCTTCCCCTTTTTTTCATGCGTATCTCCCTGTCTCTTATGACACTTTTCCTAAAAACAGCGGGCTCCTCCGCTCGCCGACAAACTTTTCCGATCCGTGCCATCACTCCTTATTCCCCTAAAGATCGAACGAATCGTCATCAAGGTATATGATGGTATCAAGATCGAATTCCAGATGAACCCTGACCACTTCAAGATCTCCCTGGTCGTTCATCCTTTCCTCCAATATGATAATATCACCTGCTAAAAGATCATAAATTTCGATCCGTTCGCCTTCAAGAAGTATCGCCTCAGCTTCGGAAACATCAAAAACAACTACCTCTTCGGCAAGCCGGCCTTCTTCGTCTTCAATCCTTACTGAAATAGCCGCGTTTCCATAGTCAACCAGAACTATTTCACCCCTCGAACTTCTGCCGGGCTCCGCCCCTTCTTGCGCTAAGCTTTGAATAACTCCCGAACATCCCAACAGTAACAGGATCGACGCCAAACCACATACCACCTTCATCTTCCCTTCCTATGCCGTCTATCTTGAAAACCCTATATGACCCTACCGTTGCTTTTGGCGTAAGTTTCTCTGATGACCATAGTATACAACACCGGTAAAAATATGTCGAGATTCTTGTCCGTTTTTCACAGGTTCTCACACCGGGAAAAGCGGTGTCCGGGCACTTAGAATACGTCCCTCTGGCTTATCACAACGCTAACCCTAAACTCTGCCCCCCTGATAGCCGCCGGAAACACAGAACCGGAGACATCTGTTGGCGGACACCGCTGAGAAAGCAAGTAAGTCAGTATGTAAAAACCACCGCCACGATGTAGATAATAAGAAGACCCGGTCTTTTTCAAGACCGGGTCTTCTTATTCCCCGGATCATGTTCCGGGAATGACATTGCTTTGTTACAGTTTCACTACGTTTGCGGCCTCGGCGCCCTTTGGGCCCTGCCGTACTTCAAACTCGACAGCCTGCCCTTCGTCCAGAGACTTGTAGCCTTCTCCCTGTATCGCGCTGTGATGCACAAAAACATCACTTCCGGATTCAGGGGTAATAAACCCATAACCTTTTTGGTTGTTGAACCATTTTACTGTTCCTCTTGCCATTTGTAACTTCCTCCTTTGGATTGTCCGTAACGAAACCGGGCCGCGGAATCTATAAAAAAACCACAGGATGAAACCTTCCGACCCTGTGGTCAAAACTTCCGATCCCCGTTCGTTCTCTCGCGCTAAAGCCCTATACTCGCGCAAAGTGATTATACGACAAACTCGCTTATTGTCAAGATATTTTATATCCTTCGAATTGACTCACATTAAATGTTACCGAAGGCAGAAAAAAATTGAATCGTTGACTCATAATTAATGTTACCCAAAAATACACCCTCTAAGGGGGTGTAAAATGAGTCCAAGATTCAAGAG
>SLID01000104.1 GCA_007135805.1 Candidatus Omnitrophota bacterium
CCCTCCAAAACCACCATTTCCCCGGGTTCGACATCCCTGATATATTCCGCGTCAATAATGTCCAGCGAACACGATTCACTGGCCAGTACATAAGATCCCCCTACCCTGCCAAGACAAAGCGGCCTTATTCCACGAGGATCTCTTACACCAACCACCTTTTCGCCATAAAGGAATATGACGCTAAACGCGCCTTTACACAAAGATAGAGCGTCGACTATACGTTCCTCCACCGGATCCTTTCCCGACCTGACAATAAGATGCATTATGACTTCCGAATCCATAGTACTATGGAATATCGAACCTTTCTTTTCGAGATCTCTACGGAGGGCCGAGGCGTTGACAAGATTGCCATTATGGGCTATAGAAACCGAGAACTGATGATGTTTCACAAGAAAAGGCTGAGCATTACGCAATATGCTTGAACCGGTGGTGGAATACCTCACATGACCTATAGCGGTATTTCCCTTAAGTCCCAAAAGTTTCTGCCCCGTTAAAACTTCCGGAACAAGCCCCATTCCTGTAAGCTGTTCAATTTTACCGCCGTCCGACACAGCCAGCCCGCATGATTCTTCACCTCTGTGCTGAAGCGCGTATAACCCCAGATAAGTAAGGTCCACTGCCGACTCATGTCCACAGGTCCCGAATATACCGCAGTTTTCCTTTTTATCAGGCTGATATGGTTCCATAATATTCCTGTATCGATATGACCTCATCTTTACCGCTCATAAGTGACTCTATCCCGTTAACCGAGGCCTGTGCCCCAGCAATGGTGGTAATACAGGGTATACCTCGAGTGACCGCTGAAGATCGGATCAAAGCGCCGTCCGTATGAGGCTTTTTACCCGAAGCCGTGTTTATAACAAGCGCTACCTCGCCGGCTTTTATGGCGTCCAGTATGTTGGGAGATCCCTCATCCAGTTTTTTCAAGACCTCAACTTCCATATCATTGTTCTTGAGTATCTTGGCTGTTCCCGCGGTAGCCGATACACGGAAACCCATGTCGCGAATTTTTTTCGCTATGAAAACAATGTTGCGCTTGTCAGAATCCTGAACGGATATAAAGACCATCCCGCCGGAAGGCAGCTTGTTACCGCCTCCATCCTGGGCTTTCGCGAAAGCCGCGCCGAATTTCCGGGATATTCCCATGACTTCCCCCGTTGACATCATCTCGGGGCCAAGCAGAATATCTACACCCGAAAAACGCGAAAAAGGCAAAACCGATTCCTTTACACTCGTATACTTTATACCCCGCGAAGTATCTTGAGGCAGGCCCAGCTGTTCGATACTCGCGCCCGCCATCACCCGGGCAGCCTCCTTGGCCAGAGGTATACCTATGGTTTTAGAAACAAAGGGTATGGTCCGTGAAGCTCGCGGGTTGGCCTCCAGTAAATAAATATCGCTTCCCTTTACCGCGAACTGGACGTTCATAAGACCCCTTATCTCCAGGGACAAGGCCAGTTGAACGGTTTGCCTCTTTATTTCTTCCAATACTCCGTCCGGAATAGTGTGGGGAGGTAACACACAGGCGGAATCTCCAGAATGTATCCCGGCTTCCTCTATATGTTCCATTATGCCGGCCACTATCACGTCTTTTCCGTCGGCCAGCGCGTCGACATCAACTTCTATGGCATTCTGCAGAAATTTATCTATTAACACCGGATGTCCGGGAGAAACTTCCGCGGCTTCGGCCATAAACTCCTCGAGAGAATCCGGATCATACACGATCTTCATCGCCCGTCCGCCGAGAACATAGGAAGGCCTTACCACTACGGGATAACCGATCGCTCCGGCCTTGGAAAGGGCTTGTTCTACGGAAAAAGCCGTATCATTCGCGGGCTGTTTCAGCCCTATTCCGGTTATTAGATCTTTGAATTTTTCGCGGTCTTCGGCCAGGGATATCGACTCTATAGAAGTTCCTATTATCGGCACTCCAGCTTCCTGAAGCCGGTTAGCGAGGTTAAGAGGGGTCTGGCCGCCAAACTGGACTATAACTCCGTCGGGCTTTTCCGAATCAACTATATTCATTACGTCCTCGAAAGTAAGCGGTTCAAAATAAAGCTTATCCGACGTATCATAGTCCGTAGAAACCGTTTCCGGGTTGGAGTTGACCATTATCGTCTCGAAACCCATGTCCTTGAGGGCAAAGGCCGCGTGGCAGCAGCAATAGTCGAACTCTATCCCCTGCCCTATCCTGTTGGGTCCCCCTCCGAGTATCATTATCTTCTTTTTGTCCGACCGCTGCGTCTCGTTCTCATCGTCATATGACGAGTAAAAATAAGGCGTATAAGACTCAAACTCAGAAGCGCATGTATCAACAAGTTTGTATACCGGGACCACGCCCGCTTTTTTCCTTATTTTGCGGAATTCCTCTTCCGCAAGTCCGGCCATACCTGAAAGCTGTTTGTCGCTGAACCCCGCTCTCTTAGCTTCCCTTATCATGTCCACCGCATGTTGATCCGGATCAAGATATTTGAATCTTCCCGGTTCCAGTTCCCTGCTGAGCTTCCGTTCTATTTCCACAAGACCTTTCATTTCTTCGATAAACCAGGGGTCGATACCTGAAAGATCGCTTATCTTTTCGGTAGTGTACCCGGACAGAAGCGCTTCTTTTACAAAATATAACCTTTCATGGTTCGGTCGCGAAATAAACTGTTCCAGTTCCCCAGCGTCCATATCTTTCGCGGCGCGTATTCCCTCAAATCCGGATTTTCCCGTTTCAAGACTCCTCAGTCCTTTCTGAAGAGCCTCTTTGAAAGTCCTCCCTATAGCCATGGTCTCACCGACAGACTTCATCGATATGCCCAGGGTATCATCGGCTAACTTGAACTTTTCAAAGGTAAAGCGAGGAACTTTGACCACACAATAATCCAGCGCCGGCTCAAAACAGGCCGGTGTAGTACGCGTTATGTCGTTGGGTATTTCGTCAAGCGTGTACCCCACCGCGAGCTTAGCGGCGATCTTGGCGATCGGAAAACCCGTAGCTTTACTGGCAAGAGCGGAAGACCGTGAAACCCGGGGATTCATCTCTATCACCACCATCCTCCCTGTGGCTGGGTCTACCGCGAACTGGACGTTGGACCCTCCCGTCCTTACCCCTATTTCTCTCATCACCTCTATACCCGCCGTACGCATCCTCTGATACTCTTTATCGGAAAGTGTCTGCTGTGGGGCCACGGTTATGCTATCCCCGGTGTGTATGCCCATGGGATCGATATTCTCGATAGAGCAGACTATGACAACATTGTCTTTTTCGTCACGCATAAGTTCCAGTTCGTACTCTTTCCAGCCAAGTATGGATTCTTCAATAAGAACTTCCGTCGTCATGCTGTTCTGAAGACCGCGAGAGACTATTTCCCTGAATTCGTTCTCATCGCGCGCTATCCCGCCTCCGGTCCCCCCAAGCGTGAAACTGGGCCTGACAATTACCGGATATCCCATATCCCTGGTCAGGGTCTCCGCCTCATCCATACTATGGGCTATTATACTCCTGGGTACATCAAGGCCGATCTTCAGCATGGCCTCTTTAAAGGATTGTCGGTCTTCCGCTTTTTTTATCACGTCGTAATCCGCTCCCAGCATTTTAACTCCGAACTTCTCGAGAACCCCTGTCTCATAAAGCTTCATGGCGGTATTGAGGCCGGTTTGGCCTCCCAGGGTGGGCAGCACCGCGTCCGGTCTTTCCTTTTCAATTATTTGGGCTACCGTAGCGGGATTCACGGGTTCAATGTAGGTGCGGTCGGCCATTTCCGGATCCGTCATTATTGTGGCGGGATTTGAATTGACAAGTATTATCCTGTATCCCTCCTGCCTCAAAACTTTACACGCCTGAGACCCAGAATAATCGAACTCACAGGCCTGGCTAATTACTATGGGCCCGGCCCCTATTATCAATATGCTTTCTATGTCATTTCTGCGAGGCATAAGCTTACACCTTTTTTGCTCTTTAACCGGTTTTTAGGGCTTAGCGTTCCCGGCTATCGTATCCCTGAACTTATCGAACAGGTGATCCGCGTCAAACGGGCCCGGACCCGCTTCGGGATGGAATTGTACACTGAAAAATCTCAGTTCCGGGCTTTCCATGCCTTCTACTGTACCATCGTTCAGGTTCTTATGGGTTATTTCCACACTTGCGTCGGAAAGGGTATCATGGTTTACACAAAAGCAGTGGTTCTGGGAAGTTATCATAACCTTACCTGTCCTGATATCCTTTACCGGATGGTTCCCCCCGTGATGTCCGAACTTCAGCTTATAGGTCTCAGCACCCAGCGCAAGCCCTATTATCTGATGTCCCAGGCAAATACCGAAAACAGGAATAGTTCCCAGAAGATCGCGAACGGTATCCCGCGCATAAGGGACTCCCTCCGGATCTCCGGGACCATTCGACACCAGAACGCCGTCTGGCTTGAGATTTCTTATCTCACCCACATTTGTATCCGCCGGGACTACGGTTACCTTCAGGCCCCTCACAGCCAGGGCTCTCAATATGCTATGCTTGACACCGCAGTCTATCACGACCACATGGAGATCACCTTTTTCGTTCCAATTGTATATTTTTCTTGAAGTGACCAGCTTTACAGTATCCTTGCCGGTAAGGCCCGGAATGCCTCGCGCGTCATCACCGGACACCACTTCGGCCTCGTGGGACACTATAATACCTTTCATCGAGCCCGATAACCGTATATGCCTGGTCAATGCCCGGGTATCAACACCGGTTATACCAAGTATCCCCTGTTCTTTGAAATACTCGTCGAGAGTCATCTTCGCCCTGTAATTACTTGGCAAAGAACACAATTCCCTTACAATGAACCCTTCAAGGCAAACTTTTCCGGACTCATTATCTTCATGATTTATCCCATAATTACCGATATGAGGGTAGGTCATCGTAACTATCTGACCTTTATAGGAAGGATCTGTCAGGATCTCCTGGTAACCGGACATGCTCGTATTGAAAACAACTTCTCCCGCGGACGTTTTTTTACTCACGTCCCCGAAAAGTATACCTTTAAAAACCCGCCCGTCTTCCAGTATGACCCTGGCTTTCATAAAAAAACCGCCTCCTTAGCAAAAAAACCGCGCCGGCAAACAATATCAAAAGGATCAACTTCAGCGTTTGCTCCGGCACGGCGTTGAGCCGGTTCCTTCTCCTATGACCATTACAAAAACATGATATTCTTTTTCAGTGTAAAAATCAAGGTTTTTCTACAAAAGCATCCTGGGTCCAAGTAACCTTACAAGCCACGTAGACCCAGGATGCTTCATTCGCCCGCCCTTACATATCTGGCATTTTAACGAGTCACTCAGCCTATAGCCTCGTGTCCCTTTTCTCCAGTGCGTATGCGTATACATTCCTCAAGGTTTATTACAAATATCTTACCGTCCCCTATTTTGCCGGTCTTTGCGCCCTTAATTATCGCGTCTATGGCGGGCTTGACAAAATCCCTGTTGACGGCTATCTCCAAACGGACTTTTTTGAGCAGGTTAACCTCGTGCACAACCCCTCTATAAGTCTCAGTGTACCCTTGCTGCTGGCCGCAGCCCATAGCGTTAGAAACGGTCATCTTATGTATATCCGCCTCGAAAAGCGCCTCCTTAACATCGGGCAGTTTATGCGGCTGTATCATGGCCACTATCAATTTCATGATCTTTCCTCCTGTTTTGTTTCCACAGTCATACCACATATCCTGTGCAGAAACCCTTTTAGTCCTTATAAATTCGAAAATATCTGAAATCCCGAGTAAGCCTCCATACCATGCTCACTTATGTCTAGCCCCTTAAGCTCTTCTTCACGCGAGACCCTTAACCCTACAGTCATGTCCATTACCTTAAAGATAAGGAACATGCCTGCCCCGACAAAAGCAATAACAGCTAAAGAGCCCAAAGCCTGCACTCCAAGCTGACCGAACCCTCCCCCGTGAAAAAGGCCGTCCCGGGCAAGACCCATGGCCTCGCGGCCAAAGAGGCCCACAGAAAGCGTACCCCATATACCATTCGCCATGTGTACAGGCACCGCCCCGACAGGATCATCTATACGGAGTTTCTCAAGGGCTATAGCGCTTACCACAACAACCAGCCCCCCGATGGCCCCTATTATGACCGACTCGTGAGGAAGCACAAAAGCGCATGGCGCCGTTATCGCCACAAGACCCGCTAAAGCGCCATTTATTGTCATCGTAAGATCGGGTTTGCCGAACTTTTTCCACGCGAAAAACATCGCGGTAAGTCCGCCCGCGGCCGCCGCCAGATTGGTATTTGCCGCTACCATCGCTATAAGCCTTCCATCCCCGACTTCCAGTGTCGAACCGGGGTTGAACCCGAACCAGGCAAACCACAGTATCAGCGCGCCGAGTGACGCTAAGGCCATGGAATGGCCTTCAATAGCGTTAGGAGTACCGTCTTTGTTATACTTGCCGATCCGCGGCCCCAGCATCATGGTCCCGACAAGAGCGGCCGTTCCGCCAACCGCGTGGACAACTATAGAACCGGCAAAATCACCAAAACCCAGCTGTTCAAGCCAGCCTCCTCCCCATATCCAATGCCCCACAATGGGATATACCGTAGCTGAAATAAGAAAAGAATATATGAGGTAGCATTTAAATTTCATCCTCTCGGCTATACCTCCCGCTACTATAGTAGCTGCCGCTCCGCAGAAAACCGCGTGAAAAAGCCACTCTGCCTCAAGAGGAATAGATCCTTCATGCCCGGTATTGATAAGAAAAAAACCGTTTAGCCCTATAAACCCATTCCCCTGCCCGAACATGAACGCGTAACCCAGAATGAAAAACCCCATGGAAGCCATGCAAAAATCCATGAAATTGTTCATCAGGATGTTACAGGTACTTTTCGTCCTTATGAGTCCCGCTTCGAGCATGCCGAACCCCGCCTGCATCGTGAATACCATAAATGCCGCTACCAGTACCCACAAAGTGTCTATTCCCGAAGTTACCCCCGTGCTTTCTGTTTGAGCAAAAACAGGAAGAGAATACATCAAGACACAGACAAAGGGCAGTATCAGCGCTCCTTTTTTCTTCAGGTATCTTAAGATATTCATTTTTATTCTCCTTTTTAGTTTTGTCCCGTCAATAAGCGAAACTGAAAACTATCCCGCCGTAAAATTCATTGGAAGATTCGTTGTTGTAAGTAGACCGGTCGAGTATTACCGAATAAGCTACACTTGGCGTAACAGTAAAGTAGTTGAGGAAAGGTATATCCACCGCGAGCGAAAATACCATATCTCCCATGCCTGTCTTATCTGTCCATTGTTCGTTGACTATACCCGTTGTCATCTCGGCTATAACGGCGATACCCGTGTCTAAGATGTCAAAAGTGTGCCCTATCCCGAACTCGAAATAAGACCCATTGCTTCCGCCGTCTGAGTTCCCCTTTCCACTTCCCACATCCCAGTACCAGGTAAAGCTCGGCGAGAGCAGAACATCGTAAGAGACCCCGAGATATACTTCGTGACTGTCAAAAAACTTATCTTTCCGGTCCACGTCCGGGAAGGTGTAGTAAGTGTATCCCGCGCTTATATCCAGTGGTTCAAATATGGATGGTATCTCCATACCCGCGTATTCCGAGGCTTCTCCCAGATTAAACGAGTATCCTATGGTATAATCGATCTCCGTGAACTGCTGGTACCTTCCCTCGTCCCTGTTCTTATCGTTATTAAGACTGTAATTCGTCCAGAAGTTGAATTCAAAACCGTACCAAGACAATGTTACGTCGGACTGCATCACTGGTTCGTCTCCCAGATTCCAGCCCCTCCAGATATACTTTGTAAAAAACCCATGACTCACTGAAATATCCGGCATGCCTTCCGGTTTTTCAGGCAGCCACCCACCTTCTATCTCAAGGATAGAAGCTGATGCCAGGGGCCCGATCGCCATGATCGAGACAATGATACAACCAAGCGCTCCTCTTGTAACCGATTTGATCAACCAATTCATCTTTTACCTCCTTTTTTAGACTTCCTTTATTTTTCCGCTCTATCCAGATACCTACCACTAAAAACAAAAACGCCTTCCCGGAGCCCCAAAAGCTCCTGGAAGGCATCATAGCCTTGCCGTACAATTAACCTCTATGTCGTTTCTGACTTCCGCGTCAGCGGCGCAAGATCGATCTTTACCACTTTCTAAGTTCCTGAGACAGTATTATCGCCTCAGCTATCTCTTTCATGGACACCCTTTTATTCATACTTGACCTTCTCATCAAGCCGTAAGCGTCTTCTTCCGATATTCCCTGTTCCCTCATCAGTATGCCTTTGGCCTTTTCTACTCTCTTCCTCGTCTCCAGCTCTTCCTGGATAACTTTCGTCTTTACCATCAGTTCCGTGTTCTGTATCGCCACAGCGGCCTGATTGGCTACGGCGCCGAGAAGGTCTATGTCGCTTTTCGAGAATTTATATTTTTCGGTGGTATAAACGTTTATTACCCCTACGACCTTGTCTTTTACCATCATCGGCATGCTGAGCATCGAAACAAGGTTCTCTTTTTTGGCGAGTTTCTTTTCCTTGTACTTTTTATCACTCAGGACATCCGGGATCACTATCGGTTTTTTCTCTAGCGCGACCGTCCCCACTATTCCCTCGCCTATTTTCAGGGTCCGCTCCTTTACATAATCCCGGCTGAGCGCCTGTGTCGTCCGAATCTTAAGTTCTCCGGCATCCTCATCTATAAGCCAGATAGCGCATATCTTTGCCGACATTACCCCCGCGGTAAGGTTTACCACAAGCTTGAGTATGTCCTCAAGATACAGGTCACTGGTTATCGCCTTACTTATTTTAGTGAGCGTCGACAGATAGTCTTTTTCCGTTGATCTCGGCATCGCATATCTCCTCACCCGGTTTTTCACATCTTTCCCTCACGCAGACAGCGGAAAGAGGTCCGGGGCTGTCACATAAGGAATAACATCTCAGCGTAGGACGGCATGGGCCAGAGATCATCCGGGACTATCTCTTCCAGTCCGTCAACCGAATCCCTTAGTGACCCCATTTCCTTTATCACGGCCTTTGAGGTACCTTTACTAAGGGCCTTTTCCAATTTATCAATACTTTCCAGAAGCTCCTCCGTAAGAGCGCACAGATCCTTTAAAAGGGTTTTTGCCCTTGTGTTTCGGAAACCAAGAGAGGAAGCGCCTTTTACCGAAGAGACAAGTTCCCCCTGATATCGAAAAGCTGCGGGAACTACCATGGTCCGGGCCATAGTAAGGGCCACATCTCCCTCTATCTTTATAGCTTTTTCATACTGTTCAGCATAGATGTCATGCCGTGAAAACAACTCCTTACTGGAAAGAACATTGTATTTTCCAAACATTTCCACGTTCTTCTTATCTTTAACCCTGGCAAGCGCCTCCGGGGTATTTTTCAGATTAGGAAGCCCCCTCTCAGCGGCCTCTTTATGCCACCGCGAAGTATAGTTGTCTCCGTTAAAAATTACACGTTTGTGCTTTTTAACTATTTTCGAAAGGATACCCTGAAGCTCCTTATTGAAATCCTTTTTATTTTTCACGTTCTTTTCAAGTTCTGAACATATTTCGTCCAGGGCCTCAGCTATTATGGTGTTGAGTACTATGTTGGCTCCGGCACAGCTCTGACTCGACCCTACGGCGCGAAATTCAAACTTATTTCCGGTAAACGCGAAAGGACTGGTCCGGTTGCGGTCAGTCATATCCTTCGGAAGAGGCGGCAAAGAATCAACCCCTATCTCGATCGATTCTTCTTTGTGGGAATTTCTGGAACCTGTTTTCCCTATCTGCTCTATAACCTCAGTTAGCTGTTCCCCGAGAAAAACCGACATTATGGCCGGGGGAGCCTCATTCGCTCCCAGGCGGTGGTCGTTGCCGGCCGAAGCCACGGTCACTCTGAGCATCTCGGAATGAGTATCTATACCTTTAAGCAAAGCGCATATCATGGTAAGGAATATGGCGTTCTCATGCGGGTTATCTCCCGGGGTAAGCCAGTTCTTCCCATCCGGACCACATAAAGCCCAGTTATTATGCTTGCCTGAACCGTTGACACCCGCGTACGGTTTCTCATGCAACAGACAAACAAACCCATGGTCTTCCGCCACTTCCCGCAGTATCTGCATTATCATCATGTTGTGATCTACCGCGAGGTTAAGCTCCTCAAAGACCGGGGATATCTCGAACTGCGCGGGACAGACTTCGTTATGCCGTGTTTTGGCGGGTATTCCAAGTTTCCAGAGCTCTCTGTCCAGATCATTCA
Organism: Candidatus Omnitrophota bacterium; assembly: GCA_007135805.1. Classification (GTDB taxonomy): domain Bacteria; phylum Omnitrophota; class Gorgyraeia; order Tantalellales; family Tantalellaceae; genus SLID01. The sequence goes on from SLID01000104.1 coordinate 10,220, forward strand.
TGAAAGCTACTATACGGGGTTTTATAGCCCCGAAGTAATGGTCCTCCATCTGCTGGTGTTTCGCGGGAGCTTTTCCAAAAAGGGTCCTGCCGGTCTGCACCAGATCAAGTCTTGCCTCGTACAAACCTTTATCTATCAAAAAATATTCCTGCTCCGCCCCAAGGGTCGGGTAAGCTCTCTTACCTTCTGTAGGTATGCCAAAAAGCCGCGCCAATCTGCATACCTGTTTCGACAAAGCCGCCATCGACCTTAATAGCGGTGTCTTTTTGTCAAGCGCTTCTCCCTTATAAGAGTAGAACGCGGTGGGAATGCACAAAGTTGAACCGTTCTCACTTTCCTTGATAAAGGCGGCTGAAGTAGGATCCCAGGCTGTGTAACCTCTTGCTTCAAAAGTCGCCCTTAACCCTCCCGAAGGAAAACTCGACGCGTCCGGTTCTCCTTTAATAAGTTCCTTGCCCGAAAACTTCAAGATCACCCCGCCTTCATTGTCGGGGTCGATAAAAGAATCATGTTTTTCGGCGG
>SLID01000054.1 GCA_007135805.1 Candidatus Omnitrophota bacterium
GGCTTTCATATCACTCCAGACTTCTCTTTTACTGCCCGGGTTCCTTAAAAGGTAAGCGGGATGGTAGGTCGGCATGAGCTTTATGCCGTGGTAGTCGTGAAACTTTCCCCTCAAAGCGCTTATTGGGGTTTCCGTCGAGAGAAGTGTCTGGGCCGAAAACTTCCCCAGAGCGCATATCACCCTGGGTTTTATGCTTTGTATCTGCAGCAACAAATACGGTGAACATTTTGATATCTCCCCGGGAAGAGGGTTCCTGTTCTCCGGGGGCCGGCACTTAAGTATGTTGGCGATATAAACCTCTTCCCTGCTGAGCCCCATGGCCTCGATTATGTCTGTCAAAAGTTTCCCGGCCCTTCCTACAAAAGGCCTTCCCTGATCGTCCTCATCCCTGCCGGGCGCTTCTCCTATGAACATGAGATCCGCCGAACCGGACCCTTCCCCAAAAACCGTATTGGTCCTTGTCCCGGCCAATTCGCACAGAACGCATTCCGAGACCGTCTTTTCAAGAGATGCCAGAGAAAACTTTTTTGTTTTTTGACCTCGGGAGACCTTTTTTGACGTTCCGCCGTACAATTCGGTCACGCCTGCCATTTTTTCGGTTTCAGCTATCTGCCTTAACCCCTTAAGTATATCCGCCAAATCAACCTCCTCAACTTTCCATTACTTCGCGGGTTATGTCCCTTGCCGCGAAAGGTTTACGAGCCTCTCGTATGCTTTTCTTGAAACTATAGTAAGTATCCTGGGAACCGAAAACATGGTCCACAATGCGGGGGATATCGTTTATTGACTTGGCCAATTCGGCGGCGCCGGCCTCAAGAAGCATTTTTTCGTTCCAGGTTTCCTGCCCGGGTATGGACCCGTAAAGCACCATGGGAAGTTCCGAATCCATCGCCTCTGTCACGCTTATTCCCCCGGCTTTTGTTATCATGAGGTCCGATATCGCCATAAGCTCCGCAACTTTATCGGTAAAACCGAACAGTTTCACCGGGTAATTCAAGCTTCCAGAAATATCCTCGAGTTCCGAATAAAGCTTCTCGTTATGCCCGCAGACCGCTATTACCTGTATTCTCGAGCTGGTATCCTTCATTGCCTTGAGCATTTTACCAACGGGCCCCACCCCGAAACCGCCGCTCATTATAAAAACGGTCTTCCTGTCCGGATCGACCCCGTAGTGTTTTTTCAAGGCCGTAGTATCGTGCTCCTCGTGGAACTCACCTGTCGTAGGGATACCGGTCACAACTATCCTCTCCCCGGGAACACCTTTACGGATAAGCTCGGACCTTGTCCATTCACATCCCACAAAGTACTTATCAACGCCGCGTGAAACCCAGTACGCGTGAGGCCCGTAATCCGTGACCACAGCGAATAATTTACTTTGTACCCCTCTGCTTTTAAGTATTAACGCTATGCTTGTAACCAGAAAATGTGTCGCCACAACGGCATCGGCTTTTTCTTCCCGGAGAAGATCCTCTAAACTCCTGACCCCGCTATAGTCCAGCCTTCCTCTTATTTTCCTGGCCATGATATCGAAAAGGACGTTATCCGAAACATAGAACATGAATGCCCAAAGCCACCTGGCTTTTTTCATCAGAAAAACATAAAGGTCAAGATAAATAAACCTATAGAAAGAGCTTGCGTACTCCATTATGTCGACGGCCTTGACCTCGGCCCGATCCCCATGGGTTTTTATGACAGATTCCAGCGCGAGAGCCGCTTTTTTGTGACCCAGCCCGGCAGTAGAATAGACCAGTATTATTTTTTTCCTGTCAGGCATCATCCCTCCAAAACTGTTCTGACGGCATCCCTCAAACCTTCCACTACCTTATCGGGCTTATTTTCCCAGTTTTCGATATCCGCAAGTGAAGACTTCCCCGATAGTACCAGTATAGTCCCAAGTCCCGCTTTTTTACCGGCGGCAATATCCCTCTCAGAATCACCTATGAAATATTTTCCCGTGAAATTTTTTATCCCGAATTTTCCCGCGGCTTCGAGGAAAAGCCCTTCACGCGGTTTTCTGCACAAACACTCATCCTCGTCGAGATGCGTACAATAAAAAACGCCGTGAATGGACCCTCCCGCCTCACTCACCGCTTTTTTCATATTATCTGTGATCTCTTGAAGCCGTGAGAGTGTCATTATACCTCTTCCCACGCATTTCTGGTTGGATATCACCACACTCCTGTACCCGGCCTCTTCAAGTTCCCGGAAGGCTTCAAGCACTCCCGGTAGAAACTTGAAATCCTCCCATGTCGTGATATATCCATATTCGGTCCAGCCTTCGCCGTCTTTATTTATCACACCGTCCCTGTCAATAAAGACATATTTTTCTTTTTGTCCGGCCATAGCGTTATCCCCACACCTTTTTAACGTCATCGTAAAGCAGGTACCCCGAGAGAAGCAGCGCTATCCCCGAAAAATGAAGCATGAACCTTGAAATAGTGGTATTCACGTAAAAGTAAAGGTTCTCTCCCGTCATGGCCATATACGCACCGAAATAGATCAACGCGGAGAGCCCTGTGAAAAGCGCCAGGTAACCGGCCTCTCCCAAGACAAGTTTTTTTCTTTTCCATAAAAGCGCGGCGAAAAATATCACCCAGAAAATGTTCCATTTTTTAGGACCAAAAACTTCCTGCTGGAACAAATACAGCAGAGTGGGTATGTGCTTGACATTCTCCCATACCCTGGCCGGAGTAAGACTGCCCAGGTCAAGGTCCACATTCACCACACCGCTCGAAGCCCTGACTATGAACCACGGTACGGCTATGAAAAACATCAGAGCCGCGGCCCTCAAGATATCTCGGAAGACCTTTTTTCTGGCGCTTTTATCGGTTTTTAACAAAAACATCAGTAGCACAAAAGCAAAAACGGCTGAGAACACCATTGCCTCGTTCTTGATCCATAATGAGGAACCCATCATAAAAGATGCCATCATGATATGGAAATTATCGCCTTTTCTGATGTAACTCATCATGTAAAGCGCTCCTATAGTAACAAAAGCGGTAAGCAGAAGGTCTGCATGTATAATGGTAGCGTAATCCGAGACCTGCGGCACCGTGGCCAGAAGAAAGGTCATTAGTAACGCGTATCGCCTCGAAAAAAGGTCTGTTACGCGCGAAAAAAAGACTACCAGAAGCCCGGCATAGAAAAGAGGCATCAATAGCCTGACCAGGACGTCGTTTAACCCGGTAAAAACATATACCCATGTCATTGCAAGCGGCAGTAAAAGCGGATAATCGGGATGAGCGACGGTGATATGGCTCCAGGAAAAGAAATCCCGCGGGATACCCCCCGCCTCAAAGAATATTTTTGCCTTGAGCGCGTAGTTCGCCACGGCGTCATGAGAGTGTACGGGGTACGGCAGGGTCTGGGCTATCACCCACAAAAACTGTATAAGGATGCCGAAAAAAAGAAGTTTTCCGAAAAACCCGAGATCCCGGCTGTTTCCGGAAAAAGGCCGAACCACTTCCCGTAAATTGAAAGGATGCATAGCATACCAGGAAAACATCACCACAAGAAGCAGTACAGGTATAGCCGCAAAACTGTAAATATCGAACCTTACTCCGACAAAACTATAAAAAAACAGCGCGAAGCCTATTGCAGACGTCCCGATGAACACAGCCAACGCGGAAAATTCGTAGGTAGAAAAACTTCGGCGCGCCACGGCTCCCGCCAAAAGAAGTATAACGGCACCCACAGTCCACAGGGAAAAAAGAGAAAGAAGCAGTGTCATCTGACCGCCCCCTTTACATATACGGCTCCCTTGCTTCCCAGGTCCTTGAACATCCTGTACCCACGGGGGACGTCACGGCTCTTGCCGTGTATCAATATAAGGTCCGGATCATCCTCTACCCTTCTCATGGGCCATAGATAGTATCTCGCGCGGACCTCCTTTATGGAAAACCTTTCAAACCCTCTAATGTCGTACGTAGCCCCCTGAGGCAGTTCAGCCGCGCAGAAACTTAAAAGTTCCGACAAGCCGCTCCCCAGAAGATACTCGACCTTAGAGTCATATGTATTCGAGTAAAAAAACGCTAATTCTTCGTACTGTCCCTTTTTATTCTGCCTCACAAGAAAAAATACCCACAGCACGGCCCATACCACAAATACAGCCCTGAGCGCGAAAGATGAATTGAACTTCATTTTTATCCCCGTTTTTCCCTCAGAGAGCACGCTATACTCTCGCTGTCACCAAAAAGCGACATTTTCCTGTTCTTTCCGCACAAGAGGTCAAACTCGTTCTCAAGAATTAGTATCTCGGCGCCGTGCAGAGGTTTCAAAACGCGCAGAACGGCCGCGGCAGAACGGCCGGGAACTATTACCGCGTCGTATTTTTTCTTTTTTGTGAGAACCCTCAGGATTATAGCTGAATTTTTTATTTTTCTTTTGAATATCTTCAGCGCCACATCGGTATGCCTTACCAAAAGCCCTTCTTTTATAGCGTCGGCTGCCCGGCTTGCGGGGCGACCCGACACCGTCCAGACTGTCAGGTATATCCTTTGGTTCGCGAGTTTTTTAAGAGCGCCGTAATAGTTTATAACGTCGCAGGATCTGCCCGCCTCAGGGTCTACCATCAGGACGCGCAGGGCCTTTCCCCACCTTTGCTCGAACTTTTTTCTATTGGTCTCGTATATGCGTTTTTTCCCGGGAAGGTTCTTTCTCGAGGCCTGTTCCACATGGAACACGTAAGCGCCTTCGGCAATTACCGATATAAACCCCGCGGCTCTTGCTCTCAGGGAAAAATCGCTGTCCTCATAGCACACCCCGGCATATACCTCGTCAAGATGACCTATACTGTCAATTACCTCGCTTTTTATCAGGCACGCGAACCCGATGGCATGTCCTGTTTCCACGTACTTTTCCGAGTGTTTATGTAAAAGTTCCGCGTGTTCATGTATCGTTGTCCCCTGGACGGGTACCGATCCGAATGTATTGCTCTGCGGATTCACTATTCCTATGGACGAGGATATTTCCGCCACAAGCATCATCTCTCTGAGCCACCCCGAAGTAACCTCACAGTCGTTATTGAGAAGACAGACATACGGCGAGTCCGCGAGTTTCATTCCTTTATTCATCCCCGCGGCGAACCCCGCGTTCTCGTCGCTGAAAACTTTCTGCACCGCCATCTTATCGGTACCCTCAAGCTGGTGAAGGAACTCCTTGACCTCCGGATCCCTGCTGGCGTTATCCACTATTATCATCCTGCAAGGGATGGTGGTATTCTTGAAAACACTTTCAACACATTTTTTAAGAAGCCCCGGGCTCTCATAGCTCAGGATAACGATATCACACGCGTATTTCAACTTTTCCCTCCATCTTCGGTTTGGCTGAGTTCCCAGTATTTAGCCCATTTCAGATAATGAACCCAGGCGAACATGACGGCAAACACCATGCCGCGCATCCCTTCGGAAAAACCCGCCTTTTTAAAGTACATCTTTATGAAAAGTTTCCGCGGCCTTACCGTAAGGTTGTACATCACGGTTTTCAGTTCCGCGGGACCGTTCTTTTTGAGCATCTCGGCGGCCTGAAGCGTGGTGTACCTGTTCTGCCTCTCAATGAACTCGGCCATGGAGTCAAAAGGATAATGTTCGACCTCTTCTTCCATCTTTCCCTGTTTGCCGTTCACTACCAGGGTCTCATGTATATCTCCCTCGTATCTGGCATATCCCTTCTTGAAAAGGTGTGCCGAATAATGGAACCACCCACCGTGCGACATGGCTTTACCCAGGAAAACGTTCCGGCGTCGGAACTTGAAACTCACACAGCCGTTATCCTCTCCCCTGAGCAATCTGTCTATCCTCTCCCTGAAAGCCTCAGTTACCACTTCGTCCGCGTCAAGCTGGAGTATCCAGTCACCCGTAGCCGCGTCGGCGCCTTTATTCCTCTCTTTATCAAAACCTTCGAAGTCGCTCAATATTATCTTGTCTGAATATTCCCCCGCTATATCAAGAGTGCCATCTGTGGACCTGGCATCCACCACTACTATCTCATCGGCCCATTTCACCGACTCAAGACAATTGCGCAGCTTCCCGGCCGCGTTCTTCGTGATGATCACAACGGATATTTTCTCACGCTTCAGCGGGTCGGACAAAGCCCGGTTTTTGGACGCCGCGGCGGACCTTTCCGGAGCGGACCTGGTATCATTACCCATTTCCCAGCACTTGACCCAGCTCACAAGCTGGTATATGCCGCTGAAAACAGCCACTGTCAGGCCGTACACCCCGTCCTTATACGCTTTTTTCCTGAGAAGCCTCCGGTAAAAACACCTGTCAAGCGTCCTCCGGAACGCGCGGGCGAAACTCATTTTCTTTTCGGCCGAGAACCATTTTTTGGCCTCAAGCGTGGTGTGGCTGTTCAGGCTGCGTACATAATCGGCTATATCCCTATGGGAATAATGTATAAGGTCGCCTTTTAAATGCCCGCACTTGCCGCTGAGAAAAGCTCTCGGGTGGACTTCGGCCTCCTCGTACCTGAACTCATCCCTCAGGAAAAACCGTGTCTGAGGGGCGGGATACTCCCCTCCGTGTTTTAGCCAGTAACTCCCTATGTGATTCCTTCTCGGTATGGTGTATGCCTTAAATTCGGGACTGCCTTTAACAAGAGCGGCGATCTCTTGGGCAAGTTCTTTGGTGACCCTTTCATCGGCGTCTAAACTGAGTACCCACTTGTTGGCAGCCTGAGAATAAGCCCAGTTACGGTGGCGTCCTTCATTTTCCATGGCCCGGACAAATATCTTGTCAGTGAACGCGGCCGCTATTTCACGCGTACGGTCCGTACTGTTATCATCAACCACTATTATGTCGCTGGCCCATTCTACCGTCTCAAGGCACGGCCCTATGTTCTCTTCCTCGTTCTTCGTTATAACAACTACGCTTACCGGTACTTTTTCCACTTCATCTCCTTTTTACGTTCTTTGCAGGGCCGCGGGCGATATAGACCCGTCAAGCCCCTTGATCCATCTTATTGAGGTACATGCAGGCTTCCGCTACTTTCTGCGGGCTTATCTCGACCACACATCTATGATCGTTAACGCATTCGGGAAGTTTAAAACGGTCATAACACGGCCTGCAAGACAATCCGGTAACTTTTACTACTCTGTGGCAGCGCGTCATGGGATACGGCCCGTACACTTTTTCATCCACCGGCCCGAAAACGGATACTGTCTTCCTTCCCAGAGCTACCGCGATGTGAAGCGGGCCTCCATCATTACACAAGACTACTCCGGTCTTTTCCAACAGGCCCATATATTCTCTGAGCGAAAGATCGTTCTCAACGGCCGCCGGAGGGGTTATCATCTCGGAGGCGACATATTCGCAAAGCGCCTTTTCAGAGGCGTCCCCAAGAATGATCGTCCTGACACCCCTGGCCTCGAGCGTTTCGGCTACCCTGGCGAACCCTTCCGCGCGCCATCTCTTTCTGGAAGCGTGAGAGCCCCAACTGGCCCCGCCTCCCGGGATTATCGCCGCGAAAGCTCCCTTATCGAGTCCCTTCTCCAGAACGTAACTTTCAGCCCAATCGGCCATTTCACTGTCGGGCACTATTTTCATCTGGTTGCTTTGGGGCTCTATTCCCGCCTTTCTCAAAAGATCGGAATAATACTCTATGACATGCTTGCCTGAAAATCCGGAAAAGGCCACCTTATGGGTAAGAAAAAGCCCCCTCCCCTTATAGTCTAGCCCTATCCTCGCGGGTATCCCGGAGAGAAAAAATAAAAAACCGAATTCCCTGGAATTCGTAAGGTCAAAGACCGCGTCATACCCCTTGCTTCTTATATCCCTGAAAAGGTCGTAGATAGCTTTTATGCATGACTTCCTGGATTCTTTCCACAAGGCCACATAATCATCCTTCTCATATATAAACACATCCCCGACCCCAGGCATGCACCGGACAATATCCCTGGTCCTCGCGTTACAAAGATAATCTACCGAAATCCCGGGAAATGTCTTCCTGAGACTATGCACTATGGGTGAGGTAAAAAGAACATCCCCTATCCCGAAAATGTTAGCTATCAAAACCTTTTTCATTCTTTTGATCTATCCCCTCGGCGCCATTTAAAGCCGGCCAATTCTATTCCGATTATTCTACCACTAAATCCCAGTCTTCCAAGAGAAACTTATAAAGGAGCCGGAGCTTGAGGATGTCAAAACAAAATAATTGGCCAGTTCGCTCGGTAAAACAAAAAAGTGAAAGAATTTACACTTCTTTTGACGTCTATAATAGTAGAAGAATCACAAATCATCGCTTTAAAAAAAAGGAGGCACTACAATGAACGAAAAAGAATTTTGGAATTTTTTCAAAGACCTGCAGAGGTCCGGAAAGGTCAAAATGGTCGCGGGCAGCATATCTACCGGCACAGACACAACCGATCCCTACGGAGGCTACATGGCAGGCCACTCCATCCTTCCGTCTGATTATCAAAACCTGTCGGAAAAAACCATAGTCCAGATCGGTAACCTTCTGCGCATGAAAAATGTCGCGATAAAAACAAAAGAAGTCATTTTGATATTGCTCGCGCATCAGCCAAAAAAAGAAGCTTTAATCGCACTTGAAAAATACAACCTCTTTCCCGATAAGGGGCTGGAAATATTCGCCGCGCTGGCCCTGGACGAATGCATGATGTGGAACGAATAGAAATCAAACCAGACGTGTTACCCAACCGATTATATTAAAAGAAGTTACACCGATAATACCATGTTTCCACAAAGTGCGGATTTTATTTGTAAAAGGTTTAAAGTAAAGAGTTTATGCAACACGTCTGGAATTAGACTCGGGCTGCCGCCGCCGGCGCCGAAGGTGCCGAGGCCGGCTTGGAGGCTCGAGCGGATCCCGATCCCTGCCAGGTAGGATTGTCAGGGACAGATGGGGATTTTTGCAATATCACATAAAAATATTGAATTATTTACCGAACAAATGGATTAATTGATCAGATTGAGTATTACTTTGATGAGTATTTCTTTTTCTGAGGGTTTACTTGAAGCGATCATAAGCGTTAAGGCGACAAGGGTACTGTCATTTATCCTCTTCTCGCCTTGTTTATTTCGCAAAACTCCGTTATTCTGCAAAAAACAGACAAAAAGCGCAGCAGCTATCCTTTTGTTACCGTCAACAAAACTATGGTTCTTAACCGCAAAATATAATAAATGTGCTGCTTTTTCCTCTATTGTCGGGTAAAGGTCCTTGCCTCCATATGTCTGATATATCGCTCCCACAGTTCCCTTAAAACTTGAATCTTTCTCCTGCCCAACAATAGAGGAATCTTTGAATTTTCGTTTCATCTCATCAATGATCTCTCTGGCCTTTTCATAGGTAAGTTTATATCTGCTTCTTTTCGTCCCTTTTGGGGTTTTTAGGCTACGATGATCATAATCATCTAAAATATCTAACGCTTTTGTGTATTCTGTTATGATCTGTATTATGCCTTTGGATTCATTAGAAACGTCTTCCAGCTGTGCCACATTTTTAAGCAGAGATACAGTTTCAGTAAGTTCCTTTACTTTATCTGTCTGAGATTTCAATCTTTTTTCATTTAGTGTATACCCGTCTATCAAGTGTTTCCTCAAAACATCTGTCGCCCATATGCGGAATTGCGTGCCTTTTTTCGAGTTAACACGATAGCCGACAGATATTATTATATCAAGATTATAGAAATCCATCTCCCGCACTTTACCGTCTTTGGCAACCTGTGCATTTTTTGCACAGGTTGTTTTTCTGATAAGTTCTTTGGTTTTATATATGTTCTGAATATGCCGCACTATACCCGTACGATCAACCCCGAATAGATCAGCCATTTGATGTGTATCAAGCCAAACAGTTTCTTTTTCAAGTTTAACTTCAATATGATTTTCATATAAGACCACAGCCTCTTGTTTTTTTGCATCAACTCTTTTTCCCATAATATATACACTCCTAAATTTCGCATTATCACCCGATCATCTAACACACTATTTAAAAGACCTAATATTGATTTTATTATACCCCACCTTCAGATCATTCGGAAACAACTTCGTATAGATCTCCGTAGTTTTAGGCGAATTATGCCCCAACAGCATCTGTATGTGGATAATATCCGCACCGCGCTTTAACATATGGGTAGCGCAAGCATGCCGCGGCGAATGCGGGCTTATGCGGTTATTATCCGCGTAATGTTTGATTATTTCGTTTATCATCCCGGCAGATAACCTTTTTCCGCGTTCTGATATGAATAGCGCTTTTTCTTTAGCTGTTTTAATCCATTTCGTTCTGGATTTCGCGAGGTATAGTTCTATGCTCTCTCTCGCGATCTTCCCCATAGGAACGACGCGATCCTTCCTGAATTTACCTTCATTTACTCTTACCGTGGATACAATAAAATCAATATCGTCTATATTCAGGTTATGATCAAACCAGACGTGTTACCCAAACTACCATATTAAAAGAAGTTACACCGATAATACCACATTCCCAGAAGATGCAGATTTTATTTATAAATGGTTTCAGGTAAAGGGTTTAAGCAACACGCCTGGAATTAGACTCTATTTGTGGAGATTTACACATCAGATCAGGTTATGAAAACTTAATGATGAGTTTTTTCTTGAGTGCCTTAGCTATCCTGGCCAAAGTTTGAACATTATAATTATCATAGTTGCCGCTCTCATAGCGGGCTATAGCCGTTCTGCTAGTGTGCACTTTTCTGGCAAGCTGCTGTTGTGTCATATTTCTCTTCTGGCGTAATTCGGCTATCTTCTCGCCTA
>SLID01000017.1 GCA_007135805.1 Candidatus Omnitrophota bacterium
CCTCGCTCTCCCGAGGGTTTCTACCCTCGGGATCCATGCCCGCTCAGTCGTCCAACGCCCTCTCCGGGAACATCTGCCATTCAGGGAATATCGCTACAAACCAACGGCTTTCGTTGTTTTGAAAGCCTCTTCACCGGACCCTGTGTTTACCAACTCGGTTTCGAAGGCCACGTGACAGTTCCCGCTGGATGTAAGGCGCTGGGACAAATCGCATGATCTTCTTGCTTTGGGGGGGTGTTTGGGAGCCGCCTATTCCTCGCTTTGGATACCGGCGTTAGCCGTATCAAAAATATTTTTTTTGTATTCTCTTACGAGCTAACCTGAATTTTGGGACTAAAATTCGCCTTTAATATATTTTTAGCCGGCTATTGACATATCTCTTCTTTTATAGTAACATTGGTTACAGTAACGGAGGTTACAATAATGAAATTTTACAATAGACAGCAGGAACTCACAGGTCTTAACAAGCTGGTGGAACAGGCAAAAAACGGATCCCGGATGGCAGTCCTGACCGGACGGAGGCGAGTGGGAAAAACCTTATTGTCACTGGAGCTTGTTAAGGGTAAGAAGCACTTGTATCTTTTCGTGGCCAAAAAAGCTGAAGCGCTCCTTTGTGAGGAGTTTATAGAGGAGATCAAAAGAGAATTTCCGGATACGCCTGTTATCGGGAATATTCGCTCCTTTAGGGATGTTTTTCATCTCTTGCTTCAGATATCCAAGCATGAACCTTTTACGGTCATAATCGATGAATTTCAGGAGTTCTATTACATCAATTCATCGGTCTATTCCGAGATACAAAAACTATGGGACCTGAACAAGGCCCAGAGCAAACTTAATGTAATTTGCGTCGGTTCCATTCATTCCTTGATGCACAAGATATTCGAGGGATCAAAAGAGCCTCTTTTTAACAGGGCAGACCGTATTTTTATGATCAAACCCTTTTCAGTCAAAACCACTGCCGATATCTTGCGAGACTATAAAGTTAAGGATCCGGCAGCAGTGTTCGATTATTATCTTTTTACAGGAGGAAGCCCTAAATATATCGATCTATTGGTGGAGAACAAGACATTTAAATTTAAGGACATTCTTAACTTTGTGGTTTCCGCGGACTCTCCCTTCCTCAACGAAGGGAAGAATCTCCTTATCGAGGAGTTCGGCAAGGAGTATGGGACATATTTTTCTATTCTCGAGCTCATCTCTATCGGGAAAACTGGACGTTCGGAGATCCAGGCCATCCTGGAGTCGGATGTGGGTGGTTACCTCGATCGACTTGAGCGCGATTATGCCGTCATCGAGAAGTATAAGCCCATAAACGCAAAACCGAGATCCAAGGCGCAGAAGTATCGTTTTGCCGACAACTTTCTGTCATTTTGGTTTCGGTTTATTTATCGTAATCGCTCCGCTGTTGAGACACAGAATTTTGAGTATATTCGTGATGTTATCAGACGCGACTATTCGACTTATGCGGGGCCTGTTCTTGAGCGGTTCTTCCACGCTCTGTTCGCGGAAACAGGTAAGTTTAATAAGATCGGTTCTTATTGGGAGAAGGATCATCAGAATGAGATCGATCTTGTAGCAATGAACGATATGAAGAAACAGTTGGTCATTGCCGAAGTTAAAATGAATAAGAACCGGATCGATATCGCCGAGTTAAAGGCAAAATCCAGTAAACTTATCTCCGGATATTCCGATTACAAGATAGAATGGGCGGGATTAAGTTTTGAGGACATTGGCCGCCTCATCAATTAAAACGCCTTTAATCGCCTGCTGGTGGATCCTCTGATGATATATCTAAAGTTCTTCGCTAAACAACCCGCGAACAAACACGCGCATGACACAAGTAACGGTCCCCTATTATAAACTTCTACCTGTCCGAGTGAAGGCGTTTTTCAAGTTTGAACGTCATGGGCTCTGAGAAAACCAGGTCGGGCAGGCCGTCCGGCCGGTCGGACTTTATGTCCCTCTGATAAAACCTGACCTTGACCGACCTCTCATCCAGGTCAACTACCGCGGTATAAAGCGTCCTCAAGGGCAGATCGTGATATCCACCTTCGGAGGCCTCTTCCACCCTGCCGTATGCCAAACTCATAGCTTCTTCTCCGTCAGATGTCGAAAACAGTCCCTTGTGCTTTTTAACAAATTCATCCAGCCTGCGGTAGCGGTTGAAAGTATCATAATCGTCCTTTACCGGCTCCGGGAACTTTTCTACCGTCGGGTATTCGTAAACGGAATGATTGGTTATAACAACAGGTCCATCGTTTTTATTGTCCACTAAACGGTCGGCAAAGTCCTCTCTGCTTTTCTCGTATATGAACGAGTTTCCGGAAGTGTCCATCACCATGAAATGCGCCGGGATAAGAGACAATGATATCTTGTTGCTGAGAAGAGCCACTTTGGCCTCATCTACAGTCGCGCATGTATCCGCGATAAGGCGCATGGCCTGATAGAGATGGAGGCCCGATGCCCTCGTAAGGTCCTTAAAAGTGTGTTCCATCCCGAAAGTATCATCTTGAAGCGCCACAATTCCCAATCCCTGGCAATTCACAATATCTATCTGCATATTCATAAGGTCCAGCGCACCCACACCTATCGAGGAATATCCCTCATCCGGATATATTTCAAGGACTATCATCCGGGAAAGCATATCAGGTTCTTTGAATTTAGGTTTCCTCCCAAAAACTTCCGACATGCTGGCCAGATAATAATCCCTGTTACACGTGTAAAAGTTGTTGCCGTTACCTGAAACTGACGCGGGAAAGAATATCGCCGAGCATCGGGGCAGCAAATCGAGATAATACAGACTGCTGGTATCGTAGTCCGTTTGGGAGAGGTCTATCCCGAAGGCCTTGGCCACACCTTTCATACGTTCCAGCATTATCGGATAGTTCCTGGCCATGTACTCTATCCTCGCTTTGGCATAGACCGGTAACGCGTATCTTATAAGCTTCGCGTTATAGTCCCGGCGGGCTATTTCACCCAGCGCCATACCGATCTCCTCGTTCGACCCTTCAAGCACTATGTGGCGTACCTGTATATACTTATCTTTTTCCTGACGCAAAACAATTTCGTTCTTAACGACACCAGAACTGGGCCTTGGCCTAGAGAGCTGATAACCCACGACCCCTGCCACTGAGACAACCGCTATCACGGCCATATAAACCAGATATTTTTTCATTTATACTTTGTCCTTTTTTGCGTGAAAAATATTATTTTCAGCGGCAACCAATGCCTTCTGAACATGTTTTATTTCCGAGACCTCCTTTACACGCGGCGTCTGAGATATTGCGCTGGTGCGCGTGTCTAACGGGGCGGGATCTGTCACATGCCTTCTCGCTTGCTTTTTATCCGGTGGATGGAACCTTCTTGGGGCGGCTTCGAAGAGCATGCGCGATTCCAGGTGTTAACGAAGGGGCAGGAGCTGTCACATGCCTTCTCGCTTGCTTTAACCGCCCCTTCGGGGACGTAAAAGTTGGCTCGGTAATTACGGGAGCCGCCAGGACGAGCGAACTTTTACTCGGTTAAAGAGGCTTCGAAGGTCACGTGACAGCTCCTGCAGGCCCTTTAGCATGTAACCTCAGGCATAATCTTCTTGCTTGAGGGTTAAGGAACGTGCCCGGACTGAACGTCAGAGTGGCAAAGTTTTTAACCCGGGTACGTGCCTGTAATTGCGCGGCGAGCCTACCCTGCCGGTCTCAGCTTGCTTATCTCATTCCGCAATAAACGGCAGTAAAGGTCAAAACCGATACGGTCTATGAACCCGCTTTGTTCCGTGCCAAGAATGTTTCCCGCGCCTCTCATCTCCAGGTCATGCATGGCTATTTTGAAACCCGATCCAAGTTTCTGATATTTTACTATCGCTTCCAGCCGCGCCTGAACTTCGCTGGTAAGTATTGAAAAGTCCCGCACCATCAGGAACGCGAAGGCCTCGCGGTCAAAACGCCCTATGCGCCCCCTGAGCTGGTAAAGTTCCGCGAGCCCGAATTTGTCGGCGTCTTCCACGAACATGGTGTTGGCATTAGGTATATCAAGGCCCGACTCGATGATGGTGGTGCAAACAAGTATATCAACCTCAGCCCTCATAAATTTGAGCATGGTCTTCTCCAGGACGCGGGAACTCATCTGGCCGTGCCCCACCAATATACGGGCTCCGGGAGCGAGACGTTTTACCCTGGAAGCGACCCTGTCTATGGTCTCGACCCTGTTATGGACATAGTATATCTGTCCCTTTCTGGCCAGTTCCTTCTGTATCGCCTCCCGGACGATACTTTCATCATATCTCTCCACCCGGGTACTTACAGGCAACCTTTCAAGAGGCGGCGTCTCGATCACCGACATGTCCTTTCCTCCCATTAGAGCCAGGTAAAGCGTCCTTGGTATGGGAGTCGCCGTCATTGTAAGGACGTCGATATTAACCCTCATCTTTTTTATTTTTTCCTTGTGCCTTACACCGAACCTTTGTTCCTCATCCACTATCAGAAGACCGAGGTCTTTGAACCGTACGTCGTCTGAAAGCATCCTGTGGGTACCTATAACGATGTCTATAACGCCCTTCCTGAGGTCCTCAAGTATTTTACGCTGTTCGGCGGGAGTACGAAACCTGTTAAGCATTTGTATGTTCACCGGAAAATCTTTTAATCTCCGCGTGAATGTATCGGTATGCTGTTCGGCAAGGATCGTCGTAGGGACAAGGAACGCGACCTGCTTGTTATCCATGACGGCCTTGAAGGCCGCCCTCAAGGCGACTTCGGTCTTGCCGTAGCCCACATCGCCGCAAAGGAGGCGATCCATGGGTTTTTTCGACTCCATGTCGCGCTTGACATCTATTGTGGCTTTAGCCTGATCGGGAGTCTCTTTATGAGGAAATGCCTCCTCGACGTCTTTCTGCCAGTCAGTATCCTTGCTGAAACTGAAGGCTTTGGAGCTTTCTCTTCTGGCCGCCAGCTCAAGAATGTCCCTGGCGACACTCTCCGCCGCTTTCGACGCTTTGCGCTTATCGGCGTCCCATTTTTTTCCCTTAAGGTCGCTCAGCCCCGGTGTCCTGCGGTGGAAAGATATGTATCTCTGGATCTTATGCAATTCTTTTTTTTCAAGATACAGCCGGTCACCGCCGGCAAACTCCAGCACGAGATAATCTTTTAACCCTCCGCCGCGCCTCATCCGCTGAAGCCCCTTGTACCGGGCGATGCCGTGGTCTATATGCACTACCGGGTCACCCGGCTCTATATCAACGAACGAGTCTATTGGCATATCTTCGCCGGAGGCGGGCACCCTTTTCAGCCCGGATCTCCTGAGGACGGTCAGAGGAAGTATTACAACGCCGTTATGGCTCTCTATCGTGCGGAAAGAAACAAGGTCAACGCTTTTGATGGACCGGACAACCTCGTCCTCTATGTCAAGTCTTACGGGATACTCAAATGTCACGGGGAATATAATGAAAGTTTCACCGATAACGCTGTAATCTCCTTCCTCGGATACTTTTTTTACACGGGTATACCCGTGCTTCTCAAGAAAGGAAACCACCTCACCCGCGGACCCGGGTTCATTGACCAGCAGTTTTAGCGATTCCACCATCATTGCTTTTTATCTCCCCTTATGCCCCCGGGGACAGGACCTCGAAAAAAAACTACATTCTTTCGGGTAAAGAGATATTGAGAATACCGAGCCCGTTAGCTAGCGTTATACGGGCGCATTCAACGAGGAACAACCTTGCCTTGGACAGGGCAAGATCGTCGGTAACCACCCGGCAAGTGGTGTAGAAAGAGTGGAAACAACGGGCCAGCTCGTTCAGGTAAGTAAGAAGCCGGTTGGGTTCAAGAGCTTCCGCGCTGGACCTTACGGCAAAAGGAAACTCGTTAAGTTTCCTCATAAGCTGCCTTTCCCCCTCCTCGGCCAGTAATTCAAGGCGGGTACGGACAAAAAGCGCCCGTTTAGGCATCCCCTCGCTGAATTTCTGTATACTTCTTATGCGGGCATGCGCGTACTGCATGTAGTAGACCGGATTTTCCGAAGACTCTTTTTTCGCGAGTTCAACGTCAATATCCAGATGGCTGTCCAGCCGGCGTGACAGGAAAAAGAAACGCGTGACATCGGGGCCTATATCATCAAGAAGCTCTCTCAAACTCACGAACTCGCCTTTACGGGTGGACATGGATACGGGAATGCCGCCCCGCATAAGCGTGACAAGCTGAACTATGAGTATGTCGAGCGACTTTTCGTCATGCCCGAGCGCCTGGACGGCGGACTTCATCCGTTTTATGTACCCGTGGTGGTCAGGGCCCAGAAGGTCAATTATTTTCTCATATCCACGGGCATATTTGTCTCTGTGGTAAGCCATGTCCGGCGCCAGGTATGTGAACGAACCGTCACTTTTCACCACCACCCTGTCCTTATCGTCGCCGAAACCTGTTGAACGGAACCAGCGAGCCCCCTCAAAGTCGAATATATATCCCGCTTTGTCAAGTTCATCAAGCGTGGTTTCCACCTCGTTCCTCGCCTCGATACCCGACTGCTCGGTCCATACGTCAAACCTGACACCGAAATCCTCAAGATCTTTCTTTATCATCTCAAGTATCCGCCCTACAGCGTAGTCCCGAAAAAAATTTCCGTCAAGCCGGCTTTCGCTTATATCTCCCTCATCCCCGCCTTTTTTAAGCTCTTTTGCCATTTCAACGATATATTCCCCCATATAACCGTCTTCGGGCATTTCCGCGGACTCACCCGCGAGTTCCCTGTAGCGGACCTCGAGAGACTTGCCCAGCATGTTTATCTGGTTTCCCACATCGTTAAGGTAATACTCGCGCGTAACATCGTATCCGTTACACTCAAGTATACGGGCGAGAGCGTCACCGATGGCGGCCTGCCTTCCGTGGGCTATGGTAAGAGGTCCGGTCGGATTGGCGCTTACAAACTCTATATTGACCTTTTTTCCGTTCCCTTCGGAACTCTGTCCGAAGGATGGCCCCTGCCGATGAATATCTTTGAGAAGCTCCCTGTAGTAAAGGTCCGACAGCCCCAGGTTGATAAAACCGCCTTTAAGCTCGACAGTTCTTACATATTCCTTGAGCCCAGAGGCTTCAAGGGCGGCGCGGAAAGCCTCGATCATGCCTTTTCCTATCCGGTCGGGCGGACTTTTAAGAAAAGACGCCAGGCGCATGGCAATATTGGAACTCAAGTCTCCATGTTTGGATTCTCTAGTAGGCTGGATACAGCCGTGGATATCCCCGGGAAACTCCTTATCGGGAAAATTTTCCCGCACATAACCCCGGGCTGCCGAAAGCAGGGCCCGCTCTATTTTTTCCGGTATATTTATCTCTGACATGTCATTCAACACTCTCCCGGGGAGCGTCCGACCAGAGTCTTTCAAGGCCGTAAAATTCCCTTACATCCTGACTGAAAATATGCACTACGACATCGACATAGTCCAAAAGCACCCAGTTCAAGCCGCCTTTCCCCTCAACATTTATCGGAAAGACCTTTCTTTCACCGAGCCGCTTCTGGACTTCGTCGGATATGGCTTTAATCCTGCGGGAAGAACCGGCGGAAACAAGAACGAACCAGTCACATATACCTGACTGCCCGGTCATGTCCATAATAACTATGTCTTCACCTTTCTTATCGCCGGCCGCCCTGGCTATAAGCCTGGCTTTTTCTATAGAGGCGATATTTATCACTTATCGAGGACTTTGTGTGTGTTCCCTGTAGGATCGCTATCAGATACTCCAGAGAAAATCTTATCCCTGTTTACCGAGGATTTTGTACATTCCGGTACCGCAATCCGGGCACGTACCTTTCATGGCTTTTCTTCCGTTCTTCATTGTAACTTCCTGGGAGTCTTTCATCTCTCTCTTGGCCTTACATTTTACGCAATAACCTTCTGCCATCTGTGGTACCTCCTTAGGGTTATGATATCTAATTCCAAAAGTCTATCATACAGAACATGAAAGTTCAAGCTAAACGCTTACATTTACCGACTTAATTTAAAATACCCGGACACCTCAGAAGGATCCCGAAGCATTAATCGCGGTAAAGACCTTTGTTCCTTATGTATTCGACTACCACACGGGGGACGATATAGTCGATGGGCTGCCGGTTTTTAACCCTGCCTCTTACCATCTCGGAAGAAATATCCACAAGCGGCATCTTTACCGATCTGACATTTTCTCTACCATTAAGAGATGAAGCTTGATATCCCGGACGCGTGACCGTGACAAAACAAGCTATGTCAAGTATGCCTTCAATGTCTTTCCACTCCGGGGCGCCCTCAGCGGCATCGGCGCCCGCGAGGAAAAAAAGTTCCGTCCCGGCCCCGTACTTCTCCGCGAAGAACTTGACGGTGTCTATCGTATATGAAACGCCTCCCTTATCAAGTTCCAGGGTAGATATCCCGAACCTGCTGTCACTCCCTATGGCAAGTCTCAGCATGTTGAGCCGGTCTGCCGCCCCGGCCGTATCACAACCTTTCTTGAAAGGTGATATATGGGCGGGGACGAACATCACCCTGTCCAGAGAAAGCTGATGCCAGCATTCCTGTGCAAGTATCAGATGCCCTGTGTGGACAGGATCAAAAGTGCCTCCGAAGACCCCTAACTTCATATTCCCCCAACGATCCGGATATTATACATCCTCAGCCGCGCACCTGGCCGGTACCGTGCACTACATACTTGTAAGTGCACAGCTCTTCTATCCCCATCGGGCCCCGGGCATGTATCTTATCGGTGGATATACCTACCTCCGCCCCTTTGCCGAATTCCCCGCCGTCGGTGAACCTGGTCGACGCGTTCACATACACCGCGGCCGAATCCACCCGGGAGGTAAATTCGTTGGCGGTATCGTTGTTGTCAGTCACTATGGCGTCCGAATGCCCCGAACCGAACCGCGCTATATGGCGTATTGCTTCATCAGCGGAATCCACTATTTTAACGCTGAGGACAAGGTCCAGCCATTCCGTGGCATAATCCTCATCGCTTGCCGGAACGGCGCCAGGCACCAGTTCAAGGGTCCCGGGACACCCTTTTATCTTTACGCCGTGTTGTTGTAACCGCTCAGCCGCGACAGGCAGAAAATTTGCCGCTATCTTTTTGTGTACCAGCATCGTTTCCATGGCATTGCAGACCCCCGGCCTCTGGACCTTCGCGTTTATGCAGATATCGGACGCCATCTGGATATTCGCGGCCTCGTCCACGTAAATATGGCACAACCCCTTGTAATGTTTTATAACTGGTACGTGGCTTTTTTCCATGACCTCTTTTATCAGAGACTCACCGCCCCGCGGCATTATAAGATCGATGCCGCCGGACGCTTTCAGCATGGCGTCGACCATCTCGCGCGAGGTGTCCTCAACAAGGATGAAAGCGCCCTCGTCGATCCCTTCTTTCATGGAACCTTTTTTTATCGCCTCGTATATCGCGGTGTTCGACCCGACCGCGTCAGATCCTCCTCTCAGGATAACGGCGTTACCCGACTTAAGGCAGAGCGCCGCGCAGTCCGCCGTTACATTGGGTCTCGCCTCGTAGATAATGCCTATGACCCCTATGGGCACTCGGATCTTGTCTATGTTAAGCCCGTTGGGCATTACAACGGAACCAAGCAATCCGCCTACCGGGTCCTGGAGACCGGCAACGGAACAGATCATCTCACACATGCCGTCAATACGGGCGTCGTCCAGCTTAAGCCGGTCGAGAAACGCGCTGTTCCTTCCGCGCTCCCGGGCGCGCTCCAGATCCTCGGCATTCGCTTTTTTTATTTCTTCCCGGCCCAGGTCAAGATGTTTTGCCATTCGAAACAGCGCCCGGTCCTTGGCTTTAGAAGAAGTTACCGCGAGCGCGGACGCCCCCCTTCGGGCTCTCTGAATTATCTCATCCATTGTAACCTTCGTCCCGGTAACGTTCATATCTATACCTCCCTTCCAACAAAGCGCGCAATGTTACTTACCCCTTATTACGCGCCCGGCAAGCTCTTAAAGTTAAGCGCGTTCCTTAAAACGCTTCTACATCACCACAAGATTATCGCGGTGGATAACCTCATCGTAATCCTTGTACCCCAGCACCGACTCTATCTCACCCGTCTTTTTGCCCTTTATTTTCTCGATCTCTCCCGCGGAATAGTTGGAAAGTCCCCGGGCCACAACGGCGTCATCGGCGCCTAGGCATACCACATCTATTACATCTCCCTGGCTGAAACTGCCGTCCACGGAAACTATTCCGCCGGGAAGAAGGCTTTTGTTCTTACCGGTTATGGCTTCACGCGCTCCCTCATCCACGAACACGGTACCTTTACTGCGGCGGCCGAAAGCTATCCACCTTTTCCGGGCCCCGATAGGGGAACTTTCCGGCTCAAAATACGTTCCGGTCTTTTCGCCGCCGCATACCCCTTTTATAACACCCTCGCGTTTTCCCCTGGCTATAACGCAGGGTATACCCGCGTGCGTCGCTGTCTTGACGGCTTCGAGTTTGGATATCATTCCCCCGACGCTCACGTCACAACACTTGTCCCCGCAGAGCGATTTTATATCGGCGGTAACAGACGATACTTTCTCTATGATCTTGCCGTCCGCGCCGTAAAGCCCCTCTACGTCGGTAAGTATTATGAGAAGGTCCGACCCGGCCAGGTCGGCCACCAAACTGGAAAGCCGGTCATTGTCACCGCATTTTATTTCTTCCGTCGATACCGAGTCGTTCTCGTTTATTACGGGTA
>SLID01000107.1 GCA_007135805.1 Candidatus Omnitrophota bacterium
GACATAACGACACCTCCCCGGGAAAGCGAACTTTCTATAGCGGTGTTCTTATCCAGCACTATTACCACATGCCCCGGCCACACTATCAGGTCCAGAGGCGCGGTTTTCCGGGATATTTCCTCCGCGGAAAGTCCGGATATTTTCACGCTTT
Source organism: Candidatus Omnitrophota bacterium (assembly GCA_007135805.1). Lineage (GTDB taxonomy): Bacteria > Omnitrophota > Gorgyraeia > Tantalellales > Tantalellaceae > SLID01. Next base: position 152 of record SLID01000107.1, read on the forward strand.
TCCCGAAATCCAGCATTCCCGAGGTGTTTCTCGGGGTATATCCCCCGGATGCCTGATATATCAAGCCCGAGCAGTCAACACCTTCCAGTTGCCACAGCGATAAAGTTTCAGCTGATATTTTCCCGGAAGGAGGATAAAGCTCGGTCATGAGAGGTATGCCGTTTGCGTAGTTCCCTCCCCACATGTAAGGCTGTCCGGACATTGCCTTAAGCGAAGACAGGATCTTCCCGGCCGGTAAAAGCGTTTTCTCTCTGGGGGAAGGCGGGGCAGCGACAAAGGTCACAAAACGGCTGTCGATGAAAAGAGGGTTTTCCGACGGATAATCGGGGGTTATAACTTCGAGTGTTCTATGCCCATCTTTCGGTATTTCGGAAACGATGCTGAACGTCGTGCCGGGAAGAGCGATAAATTCCATAGCCCGGATAAGTCCTTTTTCGTCGACTTTCACCGAAACTCCGTTTTGAGCGCCGAAAACTTCACCGAGATCAGGCAGGTTAAGTACCGGGCACGGGCCGATAGCCACGCAGTAATTTACTTCCTCAGCGACAGAGAAGGAAATCGGGCAAAAAGAAACCATTTGAAAACAGGCCATCAAAAGGCCCGCGGTTATCATGAGTCGTCTGGGTGAGATGCTTCGCGTTTTCATATAAGCCTGATTTTACCACTTAAAGGGCATATTCCGAACTAAAAAACCTCAAACATCCTTTGACATGAGTGGGGAAGCATATATAATATATGCCTGCGCGCGAATAAACAACGCGCCTTTTCGTGTCGCCGGTTTCGGTATCAGTTTCGGGAACAGACGCGGGAAGAGAAAGATCTTTAAAAGTAAGCTCTTCGACCGAAAAAAAGGGGGTAGGCAATGGCCAGAATACTCATGGTGGACGATGACCAGGATTTTCTAGATGCCGCCACGGCGATCTTATCGGGTAAGGGATATGATGTGATAACCGCCAGCGACCCGGAAGAAGGAGAGCGGAAGATCAAATCGGAAAATCCCGACCTCATACTCCTGGATATAATGATGGTAAACCCGGACGACGGTATAGCTCTCGCGCACAAACTCAGAAAACAGAATATAAATATCCCGATAGTTATGCTCAGCGGTGTCGGTAAAGTAACGGGGTATTCCTACGGTAAGTGTGATTCAGTCCTGCCTTGTGATGATTTTCTTGAAAAACCGGTATCACCTCAGATCCTGCTTGAAAAGATAGCCAAGATACTGGATAAATAAACACTAACAGAAAACCGAGAGGTAAAAAATGGCCAAACAGTGTTCTGTAAACAGAAAAGACGTACCTGAAGGCGGGAGTCCCATGTGTGACGATACCCGGGCTAAATTGCTTCCGGCGCTTCAGAAGGTCCAAAAGGAAAAAGGTTATATATCCAATGAGGACATGCAGGACCTGGCGGACGAATTCGGGATACATCCGGTAGAAGTTCATTCCGTGGTGACATTTTACGCTTTCCTGAAAACTGGTAAACAGGGAAAACATCACATAAGAGTGTCAAATTGTCCCAGCTGTGAATGCGCGGGAAGCAAGGAAGTTTTCGCGGCATTTCAAAAGGAACTGGGGATAAGCGGAGGGGAAGTTACTCCCGATGGGGAATTCTCTCTTGAGCTATCCAGCTGTATAGGAATGTGTGATCACGCCCCGGCGGTGATGATAGGAGAGCGTCTTGTCGGAAATGTTACCCCGGAGAAAGCGGCGTTACTCATCAAGGAATGTAAGGAAGGCAAGGGGGCCTATACCGGCGAGTATTCCCCGGGGGCGATCGAAAGAAAGGGGGATATATTGCTAAAACCTGTGGAACCCTACGCTTCTTTAAAGAAAGCTCTTGATATTGGAAGAGCTGAGGTGCTGCAGGAGGTAAGGTCCTCGGGAATAAAGGGAAGGGGAGGCGCCGGTTTTCCTACCGGGGTTAAGTGGAACCTTGCCGCGGCGGCCCAGTCCGACAGGAAATATGTAGTGTGCAACGCCGACGAAGGAGAACCCGGGACGTTCAAGGACAGGGTCCTCATCAGCGAGTATGCCAGGACTGTTTTCGAGGGTATGGCGATAGCCGCTTTCGCTATCGGCGCTCGGGAAGGGATAATGTATATGCGCGGAGAATACGCGTCTTTTCTTCCCGCGCTTCTGGATGTTCTCGCCGAAATGCGCAAGGACGGAGCTTTGGGTAAGAATATATTCGGCCGGGGATTTGATTTTGACATAGAAGTGCGCCTGGGAAGCGGCGCCTATGTCTGCGGGGAGGAAACAGCCCTCATAGAGTCGCTCGAAGGGAACCGGGGAGAGCCGCGCAACAGGCCGCCTTTTCCGGTAAACACAGGGTATTTGGGCGACCCCACGGTAGTTAACAATGTTGAAACATGTGTAGCGGTAGTGCACATAGTTAAAAACGGGTCGGAATGGTTCAGGTCTTTCGGTACCGAGAACTCTTCCGGCACCAAACTTTTAAGTGTTTCCGGCGACTGTGAGAAGCCGGGAGTATATGAGGTGCCGTTCGGTACCTCGATCGAGGAGATCCTTAAGATGTCGGGCGCGAAGGATACTCAGGCCGTGCAGGTTGGAGGCGCCTCGGGTATTTGTCTTGGTAAAAAGGACTTTAAACGGCAGATATCCTTTGAGGACGTTCCTACCGGCGGGGCGGTGATCGTCCTGGGCAAAGGCCGTGACATGATGGATCTTGGCAGGAATTTTCTTGAGTTTTTCAGGGAGGAATCGTGCGGGCAGTGTACTCCCTGTAGAGAGGGAATACCCGTTCTTTTAGAGATGTGGGAAAACATACGTAATAATGGTTTGACGGAGAAAGAAAGATCGAAGCTGTATTCTCTGGCCGAGACAATGCAGCTGGCGTCAAAATGCGGGCTCGGCCAATCCAGCCCGAACGCTTTTCTTTCGATAATAGAGAGTTTTATTGAAAAAGGTTAAAAGAGGAGAAGTATCTGATGGCAAAAAAACCTTTCAGTGAGGAAACCTCCAGGGCCCCCATAAGCCAGCGTTCCCAGAAAATAGAAGAAACCGATCCGGGTTCACTGGGAGGGACCGTTAAGGTCGTGATAGACGAAGAGGAGATAAGGGTGCCGGCTGGGACCACGATACTTGAGGCCGCGAGGTCGGTGGGAGTGCGGATACCGACCTTATGCCATCACGATGACCTGTGCCTGTCCGGGGTATGCAGGGTGTGTATGGTGGAAGTGGAAAAACAGCGTACATTACAGGCGGCATGTTCATATCCTGTTTTCGATACGACATTCGTGAAGACATCCTCCCCCAGGGTCCGCCGCGCGCGAAGGAACGTTATACAGCTTCTTCTTAAAAACCATTACGGCGAATGCTATTCGTGCAAAAAGAACGGTAAGTGTGAGCTTCAGGACCTGGCCGAAGAATATGGGGTCACGGAATATAAGTTCGGACATATTGAAAAACCCAGGTATGAGGTAGATGAGTCCAGCTATTCAGTGGTGCGCGACATGGATAAGTGCATTCTTTGCAAACGCTGCGTGAGAAGTTGTATCGATCTTCAGGAAGTGGGGGTGCTGGAAGCCATAAACCGCGGCGCTGATACCAAGGTCGTTACTTTCCTTGACGAACCGATGTCCGACGTCGTTTGTATAAATTGCGGTCAATGTATCAACCGCTGCCCTACGGGTGCTTTGAGGGAGAACGACGATACCGGTGTAGTATGGGACGCCATAGACAACCCCGAAAAACATGTCATAATACAGACGGCTCCCTCCCCGAGGGCGGCTATAGGAGAAGAATTTGGGCTCGCGCCCGGTACAAGCGTGACAAAAAAACTCAATACAGCGCTTAAACGTATGGGTTTTGACAAGGTTTTTGACACCAACTTCACCGCTGACCTTACCATAATGGAGGAAGGCACAGAACTTCTGCTGCGGCTTAAAAAGGCGCTCGTGGATAAAGATACTTCGGTCAAATTGCCTCTTTTGACATCGTGTTCACCGGGATGGGTAAAGTACATAGAACATTTCCACCCCGAAAAGCTTGGTCACTTGTCAACGGCGAAAAGCCCCCAGCAGATGTTCGGCGCGCTTGTCAAAACATGGTATGCAGAAAGAAACGGCATTGACCCGTCTAAAATAGTAAGCATCTCCCTGATGCCCTGTACCGCCAAGAAGTTCGAGGCCGCGAGGCCAGAGATGGATAGTTCCGGGTTCCAGGACGTGGATTATGCCCTGACGACCAGGGAACTCGCTAAAATGATAAAAGAAGCGGGGCTGGACGTCACAAACCTTCCGGAGTCGGGTTTTGACGATCCCCTCGGGATAGGGTCTGGAGCCGCCCTCATATTCGGATCCACGGGAGGGGTAATGGAGGCCGCCATAAGGACGGCTTATGAAATAGTGACAGGTGAACCTGTGCCTTTCGATGATCTATGTGTCCAGCCCGTCAGGGGGATGGAAGGCATAAGGAAAGCCGAACTACCTGTCAAAAAAGCCGTACCCGAATGGAAATTTCTGGAAGGGGCTACGCTTAAGGTGCTGGTAGCGCATGGGACGGCCAACGCCAAAAGGGTGATGGAAATGCTTTCATCAGGGGAGCTTGAAGGGTACCATTTCATCGAGATAATGGCCTGTCCCGGAGGCTGTCTTGGTGGCGGGGGACAACCGGTGCCAACAAGTCCCGAGATACGCGAGGCGAGGGCGAAGGCCATATACGATGAGGACAAGATACTTGAATACCGGAAATCCCATGACAACCCCATAGTCAAGAGGATATACGAGGAGTTTTTAACAGACGGCCCCTGCGGAAAGGTAAGCCACAAACTTTTGCATACCAGTTACCTCGCACGAGGTAAACGTATAGACGCCGCCCAGTGTGAAATGAACATGCAAAAGGTAAAACCCCCAGCTGAGGCCCACTGAGATGAAGGGACGTGCCGGGACAAAAAAAAAGAAAACTCTGAAAAGTTTGTGTGAAGAGTGTTCCGCGCGGTGTTGCCGCTATTTCGCGCTTCAGATAGACACTCCCAGGACAAAAGAAGATTTTGAAAAGCTGAGGTGGTATATCTCGCATAAGGCGGTGACGCTTTTCGTTGAAAAACGGAAATGGTACCTGGACGTAGCCAATGAATGCAGATATATTACCGAAGACCATCGCTGTTCTATTTACGAAAAAAGGCCCCTTGTTTGCAGGGAACACTCGACGTACGATTGTGAGAGACAGAACGACCAGTTCGAACACGAGGAGGTTTTTTCTTCGGTAGAAGAACTGGACCTGTTTGTTGAGAAAAGGTTCCGTCGGAAGAAGCGGCGGCGCCGTTCCTGAAAGTCCGGCTTTAAACGGTCTCGCGGGAGACTTCGTGATGAAAAAAACCCTGATCTTTTTCATCCTATTTGCCGTGGCTGCTCTGGTAACTGGGATATACAATCTTACCCAGCAAGCTGATATTAATTATTACCGAGCTCGGAGACTGTTTATCTCGGGAGCGTACCGGGAAGCAATACCTTTTTACGAGAAGACCCTCGAGATCGATCCGGTTAATGGAAGGGCTGTAAGAGAACTTGCTTATTCTTACCTTTGGACCGAAAGGCCGGGAGAAGCGGCATCTCTTTTCAGGGAAGCTCTCCGGTCCGACCCCACTGATCAAAAATTACTTGTTTCCCTTGCCGACGCGTATTCATGGAGCAACGAGCTTGATCGGGCCGTATCTCTGCTTAAAGCTCTTATACAAAATAAGGCGGATCCTGACCTGGAAAAGAAGCTGGCCGAGATCTATCTTTGGCGCGGTGACTCCGATGAAGCTGTAAAGCTTTTGGAACCGCTTGAAGTTCTTTATCCTCGGGATCCTCAGGTATTATGGCTCTACGGAAAGAGTCTTTATTATTCGGGGAAAAGTCGCGAGGCCTCTGAAGTCCTGGAGAGGCTGATGGAGGTAATGGATGAAAAGTAAGCGGCGGCGGATATTCTTTTTCGCTCTTTTATGTCTATTTCACTCAGGGGTGAGTGTCTTTTCGTCTGATATGAAAGAAAAGGCGACAGCTCTTCTGGCCGAAACATATCTTGCCAGTGGCCAACATGAAAAAGCCATTGATACCTACGAGAAGGTCATCGAAAGAGAACCTTTCAATATAAGAGCCCGCCTCGCGCTTGCCGATCTTTTAAGCTGGGAGAAAAGGTATGGTGAATCAATTGACCGCTACAGGGAAGTTCTTGAGCTTGACCCCGGGAACATCGAGGCTTTAACGGGACTGGCCCGCGTGCATACCTGGGACGGTGATATCGAGGGAGCGGAACGTTATTATACGCTGGTCGTGGAGACCGGCCGCGCCGAGTCCGATATGATGCTTGACCTTGGTGAAATACTTGTTTGGCAGGGGAAGTACGATGAAGCTCTTGATCTTATATCGAGAGCGGATCCAGAAGGGCAGTCCTCACGCGGCGGCATAATAACAGCCCGCGCTTTTTTGTACGCGGGACGGTATAGCGAGGCGGAAAAAGCTATAGAAAGGGTGCTTGCCGGGGATGTTGGCCGCCAGGACAGGCAGGACGCCCGCCGCGCGCTGGCGGACACGTATGCTTACAGCAGGAGGTATGAAAAGGCTATCCCGCTTTATGAGGATATACTTGGTGAGACAAAGGACGTCGGAGTAAAAGAAAAACTTGCCGATGTTCTCAGCTGGGACAGGCAGTACGCGAGATCCGTCGGCCTTTACGCCGAGATACTCGAAGAAAGGTATGACCCCAAAACGCATCGTCAGAAGGCAAGGGTCCTGGGTTGGGCCCGGCTTTACAGGGATTCGGAAATAGAATACCTGCGGCTCCTAGAGCGGGAATACGACGAAGGGGTTTATCTTGAGTATTCGGCCAAAAAAGCTGACCGGGCGGGAAGGGTCAGGCGCGCCATATCTTGTTACAACAGGCTTCTCGCGAAGGAGCCGCGCAATCTTGAGGCCATGTTCGACCTGGCCCAGGTGTATTCCTACCGTTCGATGTGGGACGAGGCCATAGAAGTCTACGACCGTATCCTTTCGGAAAGCCCCACGCATTTCAGGGCGAGAGAAGCCAGAGAAAAAGCGGCGCTGTTATCGGGGCGCCCTTCCGTAAGTTCCCATTACCGTTTTTTCAGGGCCGATTCTGTCGGCAGGGAAACGGACATGAAGGTACATGAGTTCGCCTCCGGGGCGAGAGTGCCCATCGATAAGAAAAGTTTTATCGAGGCCGTCAATATGTTCAGGATAAGAAGGTACAAAGACCATCCCGGTATAAACGAGAATGAGGGAAGAATAAGTTTTTCACATATGAACGGCCCCAACTGGCGCGCGGGGGGATACTACGGTCTGGTGGGTTACGTATACGGCAAGAACGGCCTCGCGCATGTTTTTGGGGGGGACATCGCCGCACGGGTGTTCGACCACGGGGAATATTTTTTCCGTTATGACAGGGAGCGCCTGGATAATAACAGCACGGTGATGGTCAGAGATCTTTACCGTGACAGTTTCGCGAACAGGGTTTTTCTGGATGTTACGAACCGTTTGAAATTCTCGGCGGAATACACGTTTAGCCGGTATCCTGAGGGCAATTTTCTTAATCAGCCCGCTTTTGAGATACTTTATAACATTTCACTTCAGCCGAGAAACCTGAGCGTAAGATATAGGTACGAGTACAGACAGTTCAGAAAAGAGGCCGATGAATATTTTTCGCCCACAAAATTTTCCACCAATACTTTCACTCTTAACTGGAGACATTTTCTTAACAAGGAAGAAATATTTTTCGGGGCTGACGATATTTATTACGACCTGAGATATGACGTTTCTCTAGATTCCGAGGATATAGTGGGACATAAGATATCGTGGGAGGCTAACTGGGATGTCACTAAAAGGTTTAACCTGAACGTCAGGGGTTCCTACGCGGGATCCAGCGCGGGTGTTTACGAAGAGACCGATATCGTAGCCGGTATGAGGTATTATTTTTAGCGGGAACAACGGCGTGAGGCGCCCGCGCCTGTCGGGCCGAAAAAAATGAAAAAAAGGATTTTGATCGATTCTTTGGCGCTTCTGGCTGTTATGAGCATAACGGTATACGTTGTGGTCAGGGCCCTGTTCGTCGGATTTTCCGACTATTCGGGCATTGATATGGTGACGTCCGTTTTTCTTATGCTGGCGGAATTTTTTGTCATACTTCACGGGGTGGGTTATGTGCTCAATGTTATAAGGGCGTATCACCGCCGCGGCCAAAGTGAAGCGCTTCTCGAGTTGTCGCATACCGTCCTCAGGGAAGAACCCGCGGTAGCTGTTATAGTGGCCGCGCGGCATGAACCGAAAGAGGTACTTGAGGAAACGTTCATCGGTCTTATTAACCTTAAATACGGCAATAAGGACGTGTATTTTCTTGACGACAGTTCGGATGAAAAATATAAAAAAGAGGCCGAAGAACTGTGCGGAGAACTTGGGGTAAAACTTTTCACAAGAGAAGAAAGGCATGGGGCCAAGGCGGGTATCATAAACGACTGTTTGAAGACGCTTGATCACAAATATGTAGCGATATTCGACGCCGACCAGTGTCCTCTTCCCGAATTTCTCAACAGGGTCGTTCCCATAATGGAAAGCGACGACCGGCTTGCCTTTGTTCAGACCCCACAGTTCTATACCAATTTAGACGAAAGTAATGTCGCCAGGGGAGCGGCTTTTCAGCAGGCGGTCTTTTATGAGTACATATGCGAGGGAAAAAGCTCTCAGGGCGCGATGTTCTGCTGCGGCACCAACATAGTCTTTCGGAGAGACGCCCTTCAGGAAGTGGGCGGGCTTGACGAATCAACGGTTACGGAAGATTTCGCCACGTCGATCAAACTGCACCAGAAAAAATGGAGATCCCTTTATTATAATCATACCTGCGCTTTCGGGATGGCTCCCGAGAACCTGGGAGGATACCTTAAGCAGCAGTATAGGTGGGCTAACGGGACCATATCTGTTCTGAAAAAAGTACTGTTTGGCATTCTAAGGCGTCCATTTTCTTTAAAATTCAACCAATGGTGGGAATACTTTTTATCCGGGTCTTACTATCTGGTAGGTTTTTCGTTCTTTTTTTTGATGTTGTTCCCGGTGATGTTCCTGTTTTTGGACATTCCGTCATTTTTCCTGAGGCCTGAGATATATTTACTGGCTTTTTTGCCATACATAATGCTGACCATGACGGTTTTTTACACAGTGCTCAGGGAAAGGGATTATAGTGTAAAAGATATTTTTCTAGGCCAGCTTTTAGGTAGTGTGACCTTTACCGTATACGCCCGCGCGGCGCTAGCGTCATTGCTGGGTCTCAAGACGACATTTGGAATAACGGAAAAAACAAAAGGAGGGGGCATCCCGTACGTCAGGCTTTGGCCCCAGATAGCCATACTCGCGGTCAGTTATACGGCCGTGATATGGGGGCTGAACCGGTTTCTTCATGAAAGGGAGCCCGCGATACTTGTAAATTGTTTCTGGGCGGGGTACCATTGTCTTGTGCTGAGTTCGGTATTTTACTTCAATCGTTCCGGGACTACCCGCGGCGTTTTGTGAAAATAGCGTGAAGTGTATTCTTTCAGCATAAAGGGTTGGATACCCCGGTCCGGGGGGATATTTCCAGGCGCGTATTGAAGGCATAAATATGAGAAAAGGTATAACGTTAGCGGTGACGCTCGCTTTGATCGCGGTAATAGCCGCGGTAGTATTTTACCGGCCGGGGGCTCCTGATGAGACGCCTCTTGACGCACGTAACGGCGGATGTCTTGTGGGAGCCTTTCTGGGAGACGCCCCGAGGCGATCGGACATCTGGACTTTCCAGAAAGATTACGGCAAAAAACCGTATTTTGTGATGATATTTGTCGACTGGGAAAATTACCCTGATCCCGGAGTGATCAACGACATATTGAATGAGTCCTGCCGCCCCATAGTGACATGGGAACCCTGGACGGCTTATTCCAAAAGGCCCACAGATATAGACAATATTCTTGAAGGGGGATATGACGATTATATACGGGACTTCGCCCGAAAAGTTGACGCTTTCCCCGGCAAAATACTTCTCAGGTTTGCCCATGAGATGAACGGTGACTGGTATCCCTGGTCCGGGGCGCGCATAGGGGCGGGAAAATATAAAGAGATGTACAGGTATGTTAAAGATATTTTTGACGATGAACGGGTAGATACCGCCGGGTGGGTTTTTTCTATTAACTGGGAGGATGTCCCCCCCATAGCGGCCAACGATATGATGAATTATTATCCCGGTGACGATTATGTGGACTACGTCGGCATAGACGGTTACAACTGGGGTACCACACAGCCATGGAGCAGATGGATGAGTTTTTACGAGATCTTCGGGGGTATATACCGGAGGGTCGTGAATGAGATAGGCAAACCGGTCATTATAACCGAATTCAGCTCGGCTTCCGAAGGGGGCGACAAAGCCGAATGGATAAGGGAAGCCATGGATCAAATTAAAAGGTGGGATATGGTAAAGGGCTTTGTTCTTTTTAATGTTGTAAA
>SLID01000029.1 GCA_007135805.1 Candidatus Omnitrophota bacterium
AACCCTCCCGAAGGAAAACTCGACGCGTCCGGTTCTCCTTTAATAAGTTCCTTGCCCGAAAACTTCAAGATCACCCCGCCTTCATTGTCGGGGTCGATAAAAGAATCATGTTTTTCGGCGGTAGCTCCCGTCAAGGGCTGAAACCAGTGAGTGAAATGCGTGGCTCCCTTGGAAGTAGCCCATGATTTCATGGCGTCCGCTACCTCGTCGGCGATCCCGGGATCGATGGACCGTGATTCCCTTATCGTTGCTATCAAAGACCGGTAGGCCTTATCGGAAAGATAATTCCGCATGTTCTTTAGACTGAAAACATTGACCCCATAGATCTCGGATATTGTTCTTGTTGTTCCCTCACCTGTAATGTTCTTCATTTCGGTTCTCCTTTTTCTTTGTCTGTGACTATTTTAACATCACATTGCCTTTTAGCAATAAAAACCGTTCATATCTCTTCATCGTCCTTACGGCCTCCTCTCGATGAGCTCGAAAGTGCCCACAATATGTTATCCTCTCTTCAGATCTGCCAACACCAGATTTTTTCTCTCAGCTCAAGATCTTACTAAAAAAAACCTCCCCGGCGGAACTTCCCGCCCGGGGAGGACATCTTTATCCTCTTATCATGGCAAAAAAAAAGCGCCTTTTCGGCGCCTCTGCCTATCTTACACATCTATGTGTTTAAAACTACATAGAAATTTTACATCTGAAATCCCCGCGTGTCAATCACTTTTTTGTATTTTTTTATGGCCATTCTGCCGGCAAAATTTTACCCGCTATATCGCTTTCGATATCCGGGAGAACTACCCTTATTCTCCCTCCAAACGTGTTGACTTTTCTCGATGATGTTCTGGCACCAATAGAAGTATCCCAGAATTCAATAGTGTAAACCCCCTCCGGGATGCCGTACACCTCAAAATACGCATCTCGTATAGCGGGCACTCTCTTATTCAGATATGAACTTTTCCAGTTAGAATCCATGTTCTGAACCCAGAACATTATCAGGCCGTCGACATTAAGGGCAAGACACCGAGCGTTAGCGACGGAACTGTCAGCGTAATCTTTCAGTGTTATCCTTTCGATCCCTATCCAGTCCTTACCGGTATTGGAAAGACGTATGGTATTTTTTCCCGCGGGCACCGTAAAAGAAATATCCTCATTATAAACACTCTGATATACTCCATGTTCCCTTAAATAAAAACTCCGTTTCCAGGGCCCCTTGCCGGGGCCGGCCGGGAAGCTCTTTTCCATTATCTTTGTATCGTCCAGGTATATGTTCAAATGCCCCCCCTGGCTGACCGTACCAACGCGAATAACAAATTCCCCTTTTTCAGGATAATCAACATTGTAGATGTGATCGACCCTCATATCTTCTTTCTCGGAACCGTGGAGATACTTAACGGGTATGCCTCCGCCGGCGAGGGTCCCGTTATTCAGAACAGTAAACTCGCTGGTGAGTATCTTTCCCCACCTATCCAAGGGGCGTATAGTAATATCCCTGCTCTTTGAGATCGCCGCTCTCCTGTTAGCTTTCCTTACTACGCTTATTTCCGGAAATGACACTTCACTCGCGTTCCAGTTGATATCTCGGGTGAAATTCGCGAGAGCCAAATAATACCCGTAGAGGTTTTTTGGTCTTATGTAAGTATCGTGCCACCAGTGCATAGACGCTGAGAAAGCTCCCGACATAGCCGATGCCCATATGCTGTTACGCAGAGCCGTTCCTTTTCCATCATCATCGTAGTACCTGTCATCCCTGGAAAAGTCTATGCCGAATTCCGAAACAACGAAAGGTTTTGAATACCTCTCCATAACTTCGCGGCTTTGCTGGACCAGGGGTAGAATTATATCCGTTTCTACCCCGCTTCCGTACAAATGTAACGTCACAAGATCCAACTCATCGATATCCCATATCAGCGATTCGTCAAACATTCTTCCATGGGGATACCCGAGGCTTGTCGTAACCATCTTGCCGGAATGGTCAAGTTGTTTTATATAGGAAGCCGCGTTCTTTGTCCATTCCCGGGGAGCGTTATATTCGTTCCATAGCTCTATGGCGAATATGTTGGGAGAATATCCCCATCTGGCTATGATATACCTGAGTTTGTTCCTATACGCCTTTATCGCGTCGGGATGCGTGAAAAAATCTTCCGGGCTTTCACATGGTCCTCCCAGCGCCTCGTTGTAGGGATTTTTATGCCATCTCCCCTCGCCCCACATTCCGGATGTCGTCATCAGGCTTCCGTAGGTATCCAGGCAGAGCATTATGTATATGCCTCTTTCCTCGGCCGCCCGGACTATCTTGTCCAGCTTTTCTGAAGACGTACGGCTGTAATGGCCTATCCTGCCGATTTCGAGAGGCAAAGACCAGTCACATATCCATACTCTCGTGATATTCCCTCCGGCTTGTTCCAGTAAAGAGAAGTATCTGGCGAATATGTCCGGATCAGAGTTGTGTACCCACGGCACATTGTGCCCTATACCGAAAAACGGACGTCCCGAATCAAAGGCTAGATAATGGGAATTATTGGGACTCCTTCTAAGGAAACCATCCCTTCCAGTATCTTCCACATTAAAAGTTCTTGTGTACGATACCGTACTGTAACCAGTCCCGGGGACAACCGCTCTGGCAAAAAAGGAATGTTCGCCGGGTTCATCC
>SLID01000099.1 GCA_007135805.1 Candidatus Omnitrophota bacterium
GTGGTATGATGAGTTCGGGACCGAGCTTAATTTAGTTTTTGACGAGTTGTTCCGTCTTCACCTGGCGAACATATACACGCTGCTGGAGCGTCCCGTGCCGCATTATCTGGAGGAACCTATGCCCGAGGCGCCCTTGTCCCGTAGGCTTCCGGAGATACACGCCGCGGGTGAGATGGCCCGGTCCTTGAAAGTTCTTTTTGTCACTTCAGAAGCGGTGCCGTTTGCCAAGACCGGTGGACTTGCGGATGTATCCAGCAGTTTGCCGAAGGAGCTGATATCTCTGGGTTGTGACGCGCGCGTGATAATGCCGTGTTATGATCCTATGGCTGAAAAGAAACAAAAGTTCAGGATAGAGAAAAAGGCTCTCAAGAACCCGTACAAAGACAGACTCCCGGGATTTTCTCTCTTGTCTTCCAGGTCTTTCGGACTTACAACTTATTTTCTCAAAAAGGACGCGTATTTCGCGAGGCCTCATTTGTATGGTACTCCCGACAGCGGATACCGTGATAATTGTCTCAGGTTCGGGTTTTTTTCCAAAGCGGTACTTTCTGCCATGGAGGCAGTAGATTTCAAGCCGGACATAATACACTGCAACGATTGGCAGACCGCGTTGGTGCCTTTTTATCTCAGATACCGGCTTTCCGGCAGGCCATTCTGCGCGGGAGTGAAAACACTCTTTACCATACATAACCTGGCTTACCAGGGAATTTTCGGATACGGCGTCCTGAAACGTCTGGGTATCCCCGAAAGTTTTTTCAACCCCAATGATCTGGAGTTTTATGGTAAGGTCAATTTTATGAAGTCCGGCATACTATATTCTGACGCCGTCAACACGGTAAGTCACCGTTATGCTGAGGAAATAATGACGCCCGCGTTCGGTTGCGGCCTTGACGGGCTGATAAGGTCGCGCCGCGATGTTCTTTACGGGATTCCCAATGGGGCGGACTATTCGGTGTGGAATCCCGCGACAGACAGCATGATAAAGCGCAATTACAGCTCCAGTGATGTAAGCCCGAAAGCGGAATGCAAACAGGATCTGATAGAACATACCGGACTGGACATTTTGCCGGAAATGCCGCTTCTCGGCTGCGTGACCCGCCTGGTGGAGCAGAAAGGAATGGATCTTTTCGCGGATGTGGTCGACAGGGTAGTAACTCTGGGGGCGGGGATAGTTGTTCTCGGGAACGGGTCTGAAGAGTATAACCGTCTGTTTTCGGATCTCGCGGCGCGGTATCCGAGAAATGTCCATGTTTGTTTTGATTTCAATGACGAGCTTGCACACAAGATAGAAGCGGGCGCTGACATTTTTGTGATGCCTTCCAGGTATGAGCCTTGCGGTCTCAACCAGATGTACAGTCTTAAGTACGGTACTATCCCCGTTGTAAGGGCGACAGGCGGACTTGATGACATAATAACTGATTTTGACTCGGATAGAGAAAGTGGTAACGGTTTCAAATTTGCCCCAGTCTCTTCCGAAGCCCTTTTCAAGGCGCTTAAGAGAGCCATAGAGATCTATCATGACAGGGAGCTTTGGGAGAGATTGGTTTGTAATGCCATGACGGCCGATTTTTCTTGGACCCGTTCGGCTGAAAAATACCTTGCCCTTTACAGGGATATCGCCGGGTGAATTTAAGGGATGCCCCTTTCCGGATCCTCTTGCGCCCGGGAAAATCAATTCGCGCGCTGAAAGCGCTGTCAGACGCGCAAAAAGCAGACAGGAGATAAAGATGAAAGCTACACTCGCTATGGCCCTGCATTTTCACCAGCCCGTGGGTAATTTTGACAGTGTAATAGACCGGGCTTGTGAGAAGTGTTACCTGCCTTTCCTCAGGACCCTGGGATCCTATCCGGATGTAAAAATGACACTCCATTTCACCGGATGCCTTCTTGAGTGGGCCCAGTATAAAAAACCGGAGGTCTTGGAACACGTCCGAGGACTCGTATCCGCCGGCCAGGTCGAGATAATGACTGGAGGCTTCTATGAACCGATACTGGTATCCATCCCCGAAGTAGACAGGCAGCTGCAGATAAGAATGCTGTCCGAATATGTAAAGAAAAATTTTTCCTATGAGCCCATAGGAGCGTGGGTGGCGGAAAGGGTGTGGGAGCCGTCGCTATCCTCGACTTTCAGCGAAGCGGGTGTTAAGTACATAGTGCTGGACGATACGCATTTTATGTACGCAGGGCTGAGGCGTGAGGAAGTCAGGGGTTATTATATAACCGAAGACAACTGGAAAAAAGTGGCGGTATTTCCCTCCGATAAAACTCTCCGGTACCATATCCCCTTTAAGTTGCCAGGGGAGAGCTTGGCTTATATGCGGCAAGCCGCGTCTGACAGGGAAGATGCCCTGTTCGTGTACGGAGATGACGGCGAAAAATTCGGCGAATGGCCGGGTACCCACAAATGGGTTTTCGAGGAAAAATGGCTTGAAAATTTTTTCGACGAACTTATTAAAAATTCCGGGTGGTTGAGTACCGAAAAACTTTCCGACTGCCTCTTGTCTAGAGCTCCCAGCGGCAGGATATATCTTCCTACATCGTCTTATGAGGAGATGCTCGAATGGTCCTTACCAGCCGATATGCAGGAGCAAATGAAGAACGTTACCGGCGAGATTATATACATGGGAAAAGAAAAAGAGTATAAACCGTTCATAAGAGGGGGGTTTTGGCGCAACTTTTTTACCAAGTATCCCGAGTCCAACCACATGAACAAGAAAATGGCGCATGTCTCGCGCAAACTGGATAAAATAAGGTCCGGGGATAAAGAAATTTTCAAAGACAAAAAATTCAAGGAAGCCGAGCGCGAACTTTGTAAAGCGCAGTGTAACTGCGCCTACTGGCATGGGGTTTTCGGAGGGCTGTACCTGTATCACCTCAGAAACGCGGTGTACGAGCACATTATCCGCTCGGAGTCCCTCGCGGATTCTCTGTTATACGGCAGCAAAGGCGGCATCCGGGTATATGCCGAGGATATTGACGCGGATGGCCGCGAGGACATTATCATGGAAAACAATGAGATCTCTCTTATCATAAGCCCATCCAGGGGTGGGGCCGTAAAAGAGATAGATTCGCGCGGGCTGTTCCAAAACTACGTTAATTCATTGTCGAGGAAAAAAGAGGCGTACCATAAGACCATCCTTGAGAAGATAAGGGAGACAGCTTCGGAAAACGGGGAGGTCAGGACGATCCACGACGGTATACAAACAGCCGACCCGGGGCTTAAGGACCATATGAGATACGACAGGTATCCCCGCCACTGTTTCATAGACCATTTCCTGGCGGAAGGGGTAGACATAAATTCCTTTGCCGCGTGCAGGTATGAGGAAAAATCGGATATCGCCCGTAAAGGATTTTCAGCGAAAACAAAAAAAACCGCCGGCGGGGCAAAACTTCTGATGTCCGCTGAAGTCAGTGTTCTGGGAAAAAATTTGCTGCTCGAGAAAAACATAACACTTCCCGTGAAAGGTGCCAGTTTCAGCGTCGATTACACTATCCATAACAAAAGCGCGTCCCGGCTTAAATCTGTGTTTGCTTCTGAATCCAATATCACTATGAGATATGCCGACTCGCCGTCTTATGATCTTGATCTCGGAAAAAGTAAGATACACAAGCTCAGTGATATGACCCGCAAGGATATTTGTGAGCAAGTGAAGGTGAGCGATCAAGAGAATGGGGAAAGTCTAAGTTATTCTTTTAAAACACCTTGCGAGCTCTGGCACTTTCCTGTCAGAACGGTTTCACAGTCTGAAAAGGCGTATGAGTTGAATTATCAGTGTTCAGCCATAGTACCGGTATGGAAGATAGATATTGGCCCCGGGGAAAAAACAACGATATCCATCGAAATTAAATTGTGTCCCTAACTTCATGCCTCGCAAATATTTATGTTGACAAAACCATCCATTAGGATATACAATTCGAATTAGGTTAGGAATTCACAAAACAATATCTCAAAATACGGCGGTGTCGGCCGGATCTAAAACGGAGAGTGATATGAAGGACTCTGGAGAACATATCCACCCGCAAAGATGTGATGAAAGAGATTTTGACATCCCCCTGCATTATGGTGACAACAAGATCGTTCTTATGGTACGTGATCCGTGGACGATCTTTTCTTATTGGGAAGTAAGGGGTGATGTTGAGAACGGTGTCAAGGCGCTTATCAGGGAAAGAGGCCTGACTCCTTCGAAAAGCGTTCTCAGGGTTTACAGGGCCGCCGGACCCATTGACGCTCCGGACCTTACTGTAATCAACGAATTTGAGCTGCGGGATTGGGTGGCAAGCTGGTACATACATGTTGATGAACCCGGCAACGAATGGATAGCTGACATAGGCATAATCGCGGACAATGGCGAATTCTTCTGTCTTGCGCGGTCCAATCGCGTAGCTACGCCTTCCAATTCCATGTCTGATACCGTAGAAGGCGAATGGGCATGTCCCGAAGAACTTTATTACAAGATATTCGCGGTTTCCGGCGGAGGTGAAGTAGGTAAAAGTTCGATGGAACTAAGGGAATTCATGGAAAGATATCTTAAACAATGGCTTTCCTCCGGGGGAGTTACCTCAGGGATATTTTCAAGTTCCGATCTGATAAAGAGGAGGAACGGGTAGTTATGGCTAAAGGGTATCTGGCACTTGTTCTTCACGCGCATCTTCCTTTCATACGTCATCCTGAACATGAAAGTTTTCTGGAAGAGAACTGGCTTTTCGAGGCTATCACCGACACTTACATACCTCTCATAAACGTTTTTGACAGCCTCATTTCGGACGGCGTGGATTTTCGCATAACGGTTTCACTCAGCCCGACATTGATGGCCATGCTCAGGGATGATCTGCTCATATCGAGGTATCACGCCCACATGGACAAGCTTATAACGCTGGCTCAGCTGGAAGTCGAGAGAACGCGGTCGGATAAAAGGGTCAACGATCTGGCGGTGATGTACCTCGAAAGGTTCCGCAACGCCAAGAGTGTTCTTTCCGACAAGTATGGCAACGACCTTCTATCAGCTTTCAAGAAATTTCAGGATCTAGGCAGGGTCGAGGTAATAACGTGTTGCGCCACTCACGGGTTTTTACCGTTGATGGATGTCGCAAGGTCTGCCGTCAGGGCTCAGGTGGAAGTAGCTGTAAAAGCTTACAAGGAAGTTTTCGGGCAACCTCCGAAGGGGATGTGGCTTCCCGAATGCGCTTATCTTCCGGGCCATGACGAAATACTCAATGAGTTCGGAATAAGTTACTTTTTTGTTGAGACTCACGGCGTCCTTTTCGGGTCACCCCGTCCCAAGTATGGGGTCCACAGTCCCTATCTCTGCAAGTCGGGGACGGCGGTTTTCGCGAGGGACATGGAAAGCTCAAAAGCGGTATGGAGTTCCAAGGAAGGTTACCCCGGTGATTATAACTACAGGGAGTACTACCGCGACATAGGTTTTGATCTGGATTACGACTATGTTAAGCCTTATATCAACGGTTGCGGTACCCGCGTGAATACTGGTATAAAATACCACAAGATAACCGGTGACGCCGACCACAAAGACCTTTACGATCGGAACAGGGCGCTGGAGAGGGCCGCGGACCACGCCGGAAATTTCATGTTCAACAGAGAAAAACAAGTGGAACATCTCTCGGAGATGATGGATAGGAAACCTGTGATAGTTTCGCCTTATGACGCTGAACTTTTCGGTCATTGGTGGTTTGAGGGACCCGAATGGCTGGGATACCTTTTCAGAAAAATGCACTTTGACCAGGACAATTTGAAAAGCATCACGCCGGGAGATTTCCTGAAACTTTACGACAGGTTCCCTGTAATAACGCCCTCGGCCTCGACCTGGGGTTACAAGGGATACAACGAGGTGTGGCTTGACGGTTGTAACGATTGGATATACAAACATCTTCATAAGATGGCCGAGATAATGACAACGGACGCCCGCGATTACGAGGGTCCGACTCCCCTGGAAAGAAGAGTACTGAACCAGATGGCAAGAGAGCTTCTGCTGGCACAGTCCAGCGATTGGGCGTTTATAATGAAAACCGGGACTTTTGTGGAGTACGCTGTCAACAGGACACGGGAACACATAGGCAGGTTTCTTGCCCTTCATAAACAGCTCAGGGAGGGGGAAATAGACCAGGAAATGGTGGGAGAGGCCGAAAAAAAATTCACGGCTTTCCGTGATATAGATTACAGGGTCTATGCCGGATAGCCGTACAGAGGTTAAACAAACTGGATAATACCAAGGAGGCAAGTAAGATGGTAAAAAAAGCAGCTAAAAAAACAGTGAAAAAGGCGGCATCGGGGGCTTCAAAAGCCAAAACAGGGGCGAAGAAAGCACCTAAGAAAACGATGAAAAAGACCGTTTCGAAAAAGACTCCCGCTAAAAGATCATCCAAAAGGTCCATTTCGCTGAAAAATATGAGCGATGAACAGCTGTATGGGCTCATTTCGGAGAAGGCTTACGAGTTATATCTGAAAAGAGGCTCGAGCCACGGTAACGACCACTCCGACTGGTACAGAGCGGAAAGTTTTATCCTTTCCAAATACAAGAAGTAGCAGGTCTACCGTTACTGTGACATGATCGCCTTGATCCCCGGTCAGGTTCCGTGTTTCTGGGCTTTCTGTCTTTCTGTTCGCGGGCTTTGCCCGAGAGGATATTACTGATGAAGAAGGTTCTATCGGTCATACTCGGCGGAGGGCAGGGTACGCGGCTTTTTCCTCTTACGAAAGAGAGGTGTAAGCCGGCTGTGCCACTGCTTGGGAAATACCGTCTTATAGACATTCCTGTGAGCAATTGTCTTAATTCCGGTTTTAACAGGATATATGTGCTTACTCAGTTCCTTTCCGAATCGCTCAACAAACATATAAGCCGTACTTACAAAATGGACACTTTTTCCAAAGGTTTTATTGAAGTAATGGCGGCGGAACAGTCCATGGAGGATACGCATTGGTTCCAGGGTACCGCTGACGCGGTACGCAGATGCCTGAAACACTTCAACGACCCGGCAATACAGCATATCCTGGTGCTTTCCGGAGACCAGCTTTATAAGATGGATCTGGACGACATGTACAGATATCACCTTGAAAAGGACGCCGACTTGACCGTAGCGTGTAATTATGTTCCCGAGAGCGAAGTAGGCGGTCTGGGAATAATGGGTATAGGGAAAGACAGTCGCATAAAACGTTTCAAGGAAAAACCCGGGAGTGTTGATGACATCAGGGACATGGCCGTATCCGGCAAGTCTGGGGGGAAAAGTTTTCTGGGATCTATGGGAATATATCTTTTCAAAAAAGAAGCTCTGGTGGATCTTCTGGTAAACAGCAGGGAGGTAGATTTTGGAAGAGAGGTCATCCCAATAGCCATAGAGAAGAAAAACACCTACGCGTATCTTTTTGACGGCTATTGGAGGGACATCGGAACGATAAAGAATTTTTATTCGGAGAACCTGGCCCTGGCGGGTCAAATCCCCCCCATGGATATGTTTGACGAAAAATGGCAGATCTTTACCCGTACGCGTTATTTGTCCCCGGCAAAGTTTGAGGATTGTTCCGTGGCCCAGAGCATTATCGCCGAGGGAAGTATAGTGCTTTCGGCCAGTATAAAAAATTCTGTAATAGGTTTGAGGTTCAGGGTCGAACCGGGAACAGTAATAGAGGACTGCGTAGTTATGGGGTGTGATTATTACCAAACCGCCGAACAGAACTCTTCCGATATCTCATCCTCTGTTCCAATTCTCGGGGTAGGGAAGAACTGTCACATAAGAAGGGCCATAATCGATAAGAACGTCCGTATAGGCGATAATGTGAAGATCCTCAACGAAGACAACGTCGAGCACGCCGACGGACCCAATTACTATATCCGGGAAGGCATAACCGTTATTCCCAAGAATGCAGTGGTAGAGCCCGGCACGGTCATATGATAATAACAGCTATAAACGCGAGTCCCAGGAAAGGCGGCAATACCTCCGCGCTTGTCGAAAAGGTTCTTGAGGGGGCCCGCTCCGGCGGCGCCCAGGTCAGAAGGATAGACCTTTCGGACCTCAACATAAGGCCGCTCGGGGAGGAGGACTATGAGGGCACGCTCGAGGGAATACGCCGTGATCCTGAGGACGGCCTCAACTCGATAATAACCGCTATACAGGATTCGGACGTTGTTGTTCTGGCTTCTCCGGTATTTTTCGGAAGTTTGAGCGGTCAGTTGAAAAACATGATAGATCGCTTCCAGTTCGCCTGGCTTGAAAAGAACTTTCGAGGCAAAGAAGTTTTTTCCGGAGGGAAAAGAGGGGTTTTTATTTCGGTGCAGGCACAGAACAGGCAGGACTTTTTTGAAAATTCGGCGCGAATAGTAAAGCATTTTTTCGCCACATTAGATATCGAATACGCTGGAGAACTTCTTTTTATGGGGCTTGAGGGGAAGAACGACGCGGCCTCAAACCCCGCGCACATGGAAAAGGCTTTTAAGTTGGGGCGTGGTCTTGTCCTCGCCGAAACTTAAAGTCCTGTGATGTAACGGAGAAATCCCCCTGAAAACAGCAAATAAAAAAGTGTCATACGCGCGCGGCGTTTATTTAATGGAGGTGTGATTTGAGTGGGATTTTCGGGGTAGTTTCAAAGGAAGATTGCGCGGAGCTTCTTCTATACGGGACAGACTATCACTCCCATATGGGTACGGAATACGGCGGTATGGCTCTTCTCGGAGACGAGTTCCAGAGGCAGATACACAACATAAGCCACGGACAGTTCAAATCCAAGTTTCACGAAGATACCTGCCGCATGAAGGGCAATAAGGGTATAGGCGTCATAAGCGACAGCAACGAACAGCCCATGTACCTGAATTCCAGGTTCGGGCCTTTCTGCATAGTGACTAACGGCCTGATCGATAATGCCGAAGAACTGGCCCGGGAACTCATGGCCCGGGGAGTTTCTTTCAGCGAGATGTGTGGAGATTCCGTCAACATCACGGAACTTATTTCCAAGATAATCTGCACGGGAGAAGACCTGATAGACGGCATAAACGAGGTCTTTAAAAAAATAGAGGGCTCTTGTTCGATGCTCATACTTACCCACGAGGGTATCTACGCGGCGAGGGACCGTCTCGGGTATACACCCCTTGTAGTAGGTAGAAGGGAAGGAGCATGGGCCGTAACTTCTGAAACCACAGCATTCCCCAATAACCGTTTCGACCCGGTAAAGTATCTCGGCCCTTCAGAAATAGTCCTGCTTACAGAGGATGGTATGGCTGCCTGTCAGGGTGAAAGCCAGGAAAAACAGGTCTGCGCGTTTTTATGGATATACTCCGGATTTCCCGCCTCAAGCTATGAAGGTATAAATACGGAAGTGGTAAGGGAGAGATGCGGCAAGGCCTTGGCGGCCCGCGACACAGACATCGAAGTAGACCTTGTTTCAGGCATCCCTGACTCCGGTATAGGCCATGCGCTGGGTTATGCCATGGGGTCGGGTAAGCCTCTCAGGAGGCCTCTTGTAAAGTATACCCCCGGGTACGGCAGAAGCTATACCCCTCCTTTGCAAGGCAGGCGGGATCTTGTGGCGACAATGAAGCTTATACCCATAAAAGAGGTTGTTGACGGCAACAGAATAGTTGTTTGTGAGGACTCTATCGTAAGGGGGACACAACTTAAGAATTTCACCGCCAAAAAGCTCTGGGATTCGGGAGCTAAGGAGATCCATGTAAGAGTGGCATGTCCTCCTTTGTTGTTCCCGTGCAGGTTCTGTTTATCTACGAGGACGATAGACGAACTTGCTGCCAGAAAAGCCATAAAAAGTCTCGAGGGCAGGGACATAGAAGATGTTTCTGAATATTCCGATCACACTTCCGGCAAGTACGCCGATCTTGTGGGCTGGATAAGGAAGGATATAGGCGTGACAACTCTCAGGTACCAGACTATCGAGGATATGGTGCGGTCGGTCGGCCTTCCAAAAGAGCAGTTGTGTACTTACTGCTGGACAGGCGAGACTTGTTCCAGACGGGGTTCCGCCAGGCCGTGCTCTGCTGAGCGGGACTCGTTATGATACTGGGGCGGCAGGCAGATTTTTGTTCGCGAAAAAACAAAAAATCAGGGGCAGCTTATGGATATAGCGCTTTACATGGCTTTGGGTCTACTGGCCGGGATAGCCGGAGGTTTTCTGGGTATTGGCGGAGGGTTGATCATTGTGCCGTTTCTGGTATATTTCTTCGGGCTTACGCAGCATCAGGCCCAGGGAACTACCCTCGCTCTTATGCTTCCCCCTGTAAGTCTTCTGGCCGTTCTTAAATATTACCAGCATGGTAATGTGGATATTCGCGTCGCTGTTTTTGTCTCTCTTGGCTTCTTTTTCGGGGGCCTTGCGGGAGCATATCTCGTTGCGCCCGTTCCCGAACAGATACTTCGCAAGATATTCGGTATTTTTCTGCTTAGCTTTGCCGTAAAAATGATCGTGGGAAAGTGAGTTCTGCCGGAATTTTGCGGGTGTTTTTCTTCTGAGCTGTAACATCTCAGTCATCCGCGGAAATATAGCGTCTCAACGCCCGTCTTTGCGAACCCGCCGAAGGCGGGTGAAGCAATCCCAATAAACAAATGTTGCCGGGTATTTTTCCCGCGCGTAATATTTTATCGGTCTCCCTCGGAAGTCTTCGCCACTGAAAACCCTCCGCCCCGCTCCCGGGACCAAAAACTTCCAAAAAACTGGTTGAACGTTACGGCCCCAGGATATATAATACACATTCAAAATCCGGGGAAGTGTTCCTAAGGTAAGGTGAAAACAGGTTAATTCAAGGAGGAAAGAATGGCTATCAAGATAGGTATTAACGGTTTCGGAAGGATCGGACGGCAGGTTTTCAGGATAATGGAGAAGCGTAGCGATTTTGAGGTCGCCGCTGTGAACGACCTGACGGACGCCAAAACACTGGCGCATCTTTTGAAATATGATTCGGTCCACGGCAAGTTTGACGGGACCGTGGAAGCTAAGGAAAATTCCATAGTGGTGAACGGAAAAGAGATAGAGATACTGAGCATAAAGGACCCCAAGGAACTGCCATGGAAAGCCAAAGGAGTGCAGGTGGTAATAGAGTCCACGGGTGTTTTCAGGTCCCGGGAAAAAGTGGCTCTGCACCTGGAGGCGGGCGCTGAGAAAGTTATCCTGACCGTGCCCCCGAAAGACGAAATAGACAATATGGTGGTGCTGGGTGTCAACGACGCCGATCTCGGCGACGGGGATAAGATAGTCTCTAACGCTTCCTGCACGACGAACTGCCTTGCTCCCATGGCCAAGGTTCTCAACGATACTTGCGGTCTCGTAGAGGGACTTATGACCACGGTACACGCTTATACAAACGATCAGAGTATACTTGACCTGCCGCATTCCGATCTGAGAAGGGCGAGGGCAGCCGCGGAAAGCATAATACCTACCACCACCGGAGCGGCTAAGGCGGTAGGCAAGGTTATCCCGGCGCTTAAGGGTAAACTTAACGGTATGGCCATGAGGGTTCCCGTGAAAGACGGTTCTGTGGTCGACCTTGTCGCGACGACAAGCAAAGAAGTCACGGTTGAATCCGTGAATGCCGCCATGAAAGCTGCCGCTGAAGGTCCGATGAAAGGGATCCTCGAGTATACGGAAGACCCGATAGTGTCTTTCGACATAATAGGGAATCCGCATTCCTGTATTTTTGACGCCGGAGCCACAATGGTAATGGGGAAGAACATGGTAAAACTCGTGGGCTGGTATGACAATGAATGGGGTTATTCCTGCAGGGTCGTGGACCTTGCCGCAAAACTCATAAAATAAGTTCGCGCGTTTAAGCGCCGGGGATGGTACGGAAAAACCGTTCCGTTCCCGGTGTTGCGCTAAGGGATCCGGCAGGTCCCGGCGCTATGATCCCTACAGGTTTGATGACAGCTCTAATATTTACGGAGGTGGCTGAATGAAAAAGACGATCGCGGATATGGATCTCAGGGGTAAAAGAGTCCTGATGAGGGTCGACTACAATGTGCCTCTTGACGGTGACCGGAAAATAACCGATGACAGCAGGATACAGGCGTCTCTGCCTTCCGTAAAATATGCCCTGGAACAAGGTGCCCGGCTCATACTGATGAGTCATCTTGGCAGACCCAAAGGAGAGGTAAAAGCTGAATTTTCGCTTTCTCCGGTGGCTGAAAGATTGTCGTGTCTTCTGGAACGGGATGTCAGAAAACTTGATGATTGCGTAGGGGAAAAGGTCAAAGAAGCGGTCAATTCCATGGAAGACGGTGACGTCGTATTGCTCGAGAATTTACGGTTTCATAAAGAGGAAACGGCAAATGACCCCGGGTTCGCCGGTGAGCTTGCCTCGCTTGGCGACATTTTTGTCAATGACGCTTTTGGGACTTGTCACAGGGCTCACGCGTCCACAGAGGGAGTGACCAGACATCTACCAAGTGTGGCGGGTTTCCTGGTGGATAAGGAAATAAAGTATTTTGAAAAAGTTACGGGAGACCCCGACAAGCCTTTCGCGCTGATACTGGGCGGGGCCAAGGTATCTGACAAGATACCGGTCATAGAGAACATGTTGGACAAGATAGACTATCTTCTCATAGGCGGGGCCATGGCATACACCTTCCTGAAGTCCCGACTGAAAGGGATAGGGCTTTCCAGGGTAGAAGACGATATGATGGATACGGTTGACAGGATATTTTCTCTTGCCAGCGCGAAAGAAGTAAGCATATTCCTGCCGGAAGACCATGTAGTGGCCGACGAGATAAAGGAAACAGCAAAACGAAAGACGACTTCTGACGAGCACATACCGGACGGATACATAGGCCTCGATATAGGCCCCAGGACGATAAAAAGCTACCGTTCTGTGCTGGCTGAATCCAGGACCATAGTTTGGAACGGTCCGGTAGGTTTTTTTGAGATGAAACCATTTTCAAAAGGGACGCGTGAGGTAGCTAAATTTATAGCGAAGCTGAAAGCTACAACGGTAATCGGGGGCGGAGATACCGCTGCCGCCGTAAACCAACTCAAGCTTGGCGATAAGATGTCGCATATGTCGACGGGCGGAGGCGCGTCTTTGGAGTATCTTGAGGGAAAAGAGCTGCCCGGTATAGCCGCGCTTAATGATAAGTAATGACAGGAATGTTTTACCCTGTGAAACAAAAAGAATATCTGTAATATGTAATATGAGGGTTGGCACGGAAAGCAAGATCTCTACACCGGTTCCGTTAAGGCCGTAAAAAAAAAGAAAGGGGCGGAATAATGCGCAGACCTATAATATCAGGTAACTGGAAGATGTACAAGGATATCAACGAAGCCATAGAGCTTGCTAACGCCGTTAAACGCGGAGTTTTCGATGTCGAAAATGTTGAGATCGTGATATGTCCTTCTTTTACCAACCTGAGTGAATTAGGCGAAATGTTTGTAGGTTCAAACGTGAGTGTCGGGGGGCAGAACTGCTATTGGGAAAAAGAGGGGGCTTATACCGGAGAGATATCCGTCCCTATGCTTAAAAGCGTGGGATGTTCATACGTCATAGTGGGGCATTCCGAGAGAAGGAAATATTTTGGGGAAACGGATGAGACGGTAAACAGGAAAATAGCGGCGGTCCTTGAGGAGGAGCTTGTCCCCATAATGTGTGTAGGAGAGACACTCGAAGAAAGAGAAGCCGGGAAGACACTGGAAGTGGTCAAGGACCAGGTTGTCGGGGGCCTCCGAAACTTCCAGGAAACGCAGCTTGAAACACTGGTTATAGCTTATGAACCTGTATGGGCTATAGGGACGGGTAAAACGGCTACTCCTGGACAGGCCCAGGAAGTACATGCCATGATACGTTCTCTTATGGCGGAATGTTTTTCCCCGGCGTTTGCGGACGCCGTGCGCATACTTTACGGGGGAAGCGTCAAGCCGGACAATGTCGGGGAGTTGATGGCAGAGAGGGACATCGACGGCGGCCTCATAGGCGGGGCGAGTCTGAAAGCCGAGGGTTTTGTGGATATGGTAAAAACAACGTCTCAGCTGTATGCTGAAAAGAAGGGATAATAATGTATACTGTTCTGATATTACTGCACGTTGTCCTGTGTATAGTGCTTATAGTCACCATTCTGCTGCAGGCGGGAAGAGGGGGCGGCCTCACGGAGATGATGGGAGGCGATACAGCCCAGTCGGTGTTGGGTACGCAGGCTCCGGTCCTTTTGAAAAAGATAACCACGATAAGCGCGGTGGGATTTATTGTGACTTCAATGGTGCTGGGTATGGTCACCGCCCGCCGAGGAAGGTCTTTGTTCGAAAGTCCGATCATGCATCATACACGACCGGAAGAAGATTTAGCGTTTCCTTTTACTCAGATCCCTGAGGCGGAGCCTCTGACTGAAAGGCCGGCGGACTGGCCGGTAGTCCCGGATCCGGATTTCACTCACGACCCGGAAGAAGTTGAAGAGAGAGAGGAATTTTTCCCGGAAGTAACGGAAGATGAGGCCGAACCTGTCGGTTTTTTTGAAGAGGACCTGCTGCCGGAGGCGCATGAGGACAGTCAGGAAGAAGACGCCCGGTAAAAAGTTCCGTTTTTCCGGATCGGTCAGGTATAAGAACAGAGGGCCATTGCCGATTTTGAGGGTAGTGGCCCTTTCTTTTGTATTTTTGTCTCACCCCGCGGTTGCTGTCGGGGAAGAGCCGGAAATAATCCCAAGGGACGCCTACGTGTCGGCCGGGATAGGAGACGCCAGGGTGCTTATACCTTTTCTCGCCGACGACGTGACATCCAGTTCCATATGCAACCTCGTATATAACGGACTGACAAAGGTGGACAAAGATCTTAATGTTGTTCCGGATCTCGCCGAAAGCTGGGAGATCTCGGAAGACGGGCTGGAGATCGTTTTTCGCCTGAGAAAAGACGTTTACTGGCATGACGGAGAACCCTTCACCGCGGATGATGTCAAGTTCACCTACGACCTTATCCTGGATCCGGTTACGGCCTGTCCATATGTATCAAGCTACAGCCAGATAAAGACCGTAGAGGTAGTGGATCAGAGTACTGTGCGCTTTGTTTACAGTGAACCGTACGCTCCGGCGATACTGAAGCTTGGGATGGGAATAGTACCCAAACATCTTTTTCGGGATGTAGAAGACCTTAGGCGAAGCGTTTATGCCAGAAAACCAGTTGGCACGGGGCCTTATAAGTTCGTGGAGTGGAAAACCGGAGAGTACATGGTGCTGGAAGCTAATGAAGATTATTTTCTACATACTCCTCGCATCAAGCGTTATGTTTACCGCATAATCCCGGACCAGAGTGTGCAGTTTCTGGAGCTTGTAACGGGTGGGATCGATTCAATGGAACTTAATCCCTATCAGTTCCTTTACCGCAGTGAGACCCCGGAGTTCCGAGAGAGGGTAAAAAAATACAGATACCTGTCACGTTCGTATACTTTTGTGGGATACAACCTTAACGATCCCATACTTGGTGACAAACGTGTGCGGCAGGCCCTGAGCTACGCGATAAACGAGAAGGACCTTATTGATTCGGTCATGCTGGGCCAGGCCGAACCCATATCCGGACCTTTTATAAAGGGATCCGCCTATTATAACCCGTTGGCCAGGGCGTATGATCACGATATCCTGAAAGCTGCCATGCTTTTGAGAGAAGCCGGGTGGGCTGACGTCGACGGGTCGGGTGTACTTTCAAAGGACGGGCGCCCGCTCCATATAGTTATAGCTACCAATCAGGGCAGCCAGGTCAGAGAGGACGTGGCTACGGTGATACAAAGCCACTGGGCGAAATTGGGTGTGAGCAGCGAGATACAGGTCATCGCCTGGTCGGCTTTTCTTAACCAGTTTATCGACAAGCGGAATTTTCAGGCGGTGATCCTCGGGTGGACCATACCAACAGATCCCGATATTTTCGCTGTCTGGCATTCAAGTTCAGCGGTTACCGGCGGCCTCAACTTTGTGTCTTTTTCCAATGAGGAAGTGGACGCCCTGATAGAGAGGGGCCGTAGGGAGTTCTGCCCTGAAGAAAGAAAAGAGATATACCAAAAAGCTCACGCCCTTATAGCTGAGGAGGCGCCTTATACTTTTCTTTTTTCCCCTTATTCTCTCCCGGCCGTAAGCCGTCGGGTGAAAGGCATAGTTCCCGCCCCGGCTGGTATAGGTTATAATCTTATCGAGTGGTATGTCCCGGAGGAAGAGATAAGGTACAGGTTTTGAGGGGTATTACGGAGTATCATGAAAACATACGTAGTTAAACGGCTTCTTTTGATGGTTCCCATGCTTTTCGGCATTTCTCTGGTGATGTTCTTAATAATGCATCTCGCGCCCGGAGATCCCGCCAGTATAAGATATGGCCTTAACCCCGAAGTCTCTGATACGGCGCGCGAAGCGTTCAGTGAGATGTACGGGCTCGACCGGCCGGTATTGGAACAGTATTTCATGTGGCTGAGAAGGTTTGTCACCATGGACTTCGGGCGGTCTCTCGTCGATGACAGGCCCGTAATAGCCAAGGTAATGGCCCATCTTCCCGCGACACTTCTTCTTCAGATATCTTCGATCCTGGTTATCTTTTTTGTAGCGCTTCCCATCGGAATAATAAGCGCCATAAAGAGGGATTCTCTTTTCGATAAAGCGTCCACGGTGTTCGTGTTCATAGGTTACGCCATGCCCACTTTCTGGCTGGCCATACTTCTTGTTTTCTTTTTTTCGTTCAAACTCGGCTGGCTTCCCGTTTCGGGCATGAGGCCGTGGTATGCCCAGTATCTGGATACCGGGGGGCAGGTACTGGATCTTTTAAGGCACTTGGCTCTACCCCTCATAGCCACGTCTTTCGGAGGGCTGGCCGCTCTTTCGAGATACGCCCGTTCGAGCATGGTAGAGGTGATGAAAGAAAATTATGTTCTTACGGCCAGGGCCAAGGGACTTTCGGAGAAGAGGGTAATGCTGGTCCATGTCCTGGGTAACGCGCTCTTACCGGTTGTAACGATACTTGGGCTTACACTGCCGGTGCTTATTTCGGGAAGCTTTATTTTTGAGACCATTTTTGCCTGGCCCGGAATGGGAAGATTGGGGTACGAGGCCATCATGCACTACGATTACCCAGTGGTGATGGGGGTTGGGGTAATAGCCACACTGTTGACGCTTCTGGGTATTTTTCTATCAGATATCGCTTATGTCATGATAGATCCCAGAATAAGGTTTGAAAGCCGCAAATAGCGAAGGTCATAACGCTCGGAGGATCGAAAAATGAATATGCGCCTGATATTCGGGATAGCGATAGTGGTATTTATGGGAGTGAGCGCCCTGCTGGCCCCTGTTATCGCTACGCATGATCCGCTTGAGGTAGATCTTTCAGCCGAAGCTCGTCTTCAGCCTCCGTCGATGAAACATTTTTTCGGCACGGATAATCTGGGAAGGGACGTTTACAGCAGGATGGTATACGGCGCCAGGGTATCCTTAAGCGTCGGGTTCATAGCCGTGGCCATATCTCTCCTGATAGGTTTGACGCTTGGCGGAATAAGCGGTTATTACGGGGGATGGGTGGACGGGGTCATAATGCGGATGGTCGAGATAATGTATTGTTTTCCCACGTTCTTTCTGATAATGATGGTCATAACTTTTCTGGGTCCCAGTATAGTCAATGTCATGATCGTGATAGGACTGACAAGCTGGGCCGGCCTGTGCCGGCTGGTGCGGGCGGAGTTTCTTACTCTCAGAGAGCGTGATTTTGTTTTTTCGGCCAGAGTACAGGGAGTCTCTCATTCCAGGATAATTTTCCGCCACATATTGCCCAACGCCATGGCTCCGGTATATGTCAGCGCGACTTTGAGCGTTGGAGGCGCCATTCTTGTGGAAAGCGCTCTATCATTTCTTGGGC
This sequence comes from Candidatus Omnitrophota bacterium, assembly GCA_007135805.1. Taxonomy (GTDB): domain Bacteria; phylum Omnitrophota; class Gorgyraeia; order Tantalellales; family Tantalellaceae; genus SLID01. The sequence goes on from SLID01000099.1 coordinate 17,814, forward strand.
TTGGCGTTCAGATACCCGCTCCGAGCTGGGGGAATATACTCACGTCGGGCAAGGGGTACATGGATTATGCCTGGTGGCTTACGCTATACCCCGGTCTCGCGATCCTTATAACGGTATTGAGCTTTAATCTGATTGGCGAAGGACTGAGGGATATCCTTGATCCCAAAATGAGCAGGGCCCGGTAGAAACGAAAGGGCAGGACATAGAGAGAGAGGAATGGCAGAAGACAAAAAGATACTCAGGATAGAGGATCTCAGTGTGGAAATCGCCGGGAGGCAAGTTATAGACGGCGTTTCTCTGGGGGTGGACAAGGGAGAGGTACTGGCCATCGTAGGGGAGTCCGGCAGCGGAAAAACATTGACCGGTCTTGCCATAATGGACCTGTTACCGGACTCGGCCGTTCGGCGGTCAGGGAGGGTGTTTTTCCGCGATGATGACATTTTCTCTATGGGAAATAAAGCGAAAAGAAAAATAAGGGGCAAAGACATCGCCATGGTCTTCCAGGAGCCTTTCACGGCCATGAATCCCGTTATGAAGGTCGGGCATCAGATCGGTGAAGTTATAGACGCGCATTTTCGCGTTGCAAAAGAGCAAAAAAAAGCTCGGGTAGAGGAGCTTCTGGGTACGGTAAAGCTTTCAGTTGACGTGATGGACAGCTATCCTCACGAGCTTTCGGGAGGTATGCGCCAGAGGGCGATAATTGCCATGGCTCTCGCTTGCGGTCCGGAGGTGCTCATACTTGACGAGCCGACTACGGCGCTTGATGTATCCATTCAGAAGGAAGTGATTGATCTTATACGGAATCTGCAGAAGGAGCGAGATTTTGCCGCTTTTTTCATAACGCATGATTTTTCAGTGGTCAACCTGGTGGCAGATACTGTCGCGGTGATGAGGTACGGTAAAATAATAGAATATGGCGTTAAAGAAAATGTGCTTAGAAACCCAAAAGAGCGGTATACGAGGCATCTGATCGACTGTGTGCCCAGAATGGGAGATAAACGTAAAAGGCTTGGCGCGGATGTTTAACACGGCGGAGATAAGGGACGTAAAAAAGTATTTTACTTCTGGCGGTTTTTTCGGCCCTGCCAGGGATGTCGTTAAGGCGGTGGACGGCGTAAGCTTTTACTGCCAGAAAGGCAGGACTTTCGGGCTTGTAGGGGAGTCTGGATCAGGGAAATCCACCATTGCCAAACTGGTGGCAGGTATATTGAGGCCCGATCATGGCAAAGTCACCGTGCATGGCGAGAAAGATATAGTGTTCCAGGATCCCTACAGTTCACTCAATCCCCGGATGACCGTGAGGCAGATAGTGGTAGAGCCTCTTTTTGTCAGAGGTGTCGACAAACAGGAAATATCAGAGAGGGCCGAGGCGGTATTAAGCAAAGTTAGATTGGACGCCGGATCCTGTTTTTTTAAATATCCGCACCAGTTCTCAGGCGGGGAACGCCAGAGGATAGCTATAGCCAGATCCCTTATAAAAGAGCCCGATCTTCTGGTGCTTGACGAACCGGTATCCAGCCTGGACGTTTCTATACAGGCGGATATACTGAACCTTCTAAAGGATCTGCAGGAAGAGCTTTCTCTTTCCTACCTGTTCATTTCCCACGATCTAAGGGTGGTCGAATTCATGTCTGATACTGTGGGCGTGATGAAAAGCGGACGCGTCGTGGAAGTAGCGGACAGTGAAGCGCTGTACAGATATCCCAAAGACCCCTATACGAAAAAGCTTTTCGAGGCGATCCCATCGTTTTAGGCCGGCATGAGTGTCGCGGATCTCGGCTCCGGGCAGTGCCGCATACGCAGGCCTGTTACTCTTTTTTGAGGTGTCCGGCCCGTGAGGTAACGAATTGTTTGATATGGCACCCCCCTTCTCGGCGGGGATCTTGCGAATGGAAATACGAGGCCTCTCAACAAGCCGATTGATTTTAGCAAAGAAATCTGATAGACTGGCAAATCATGAACGGAGGGGAGTATGGCGCCGGGCTGGGTTTTGTCCGGATCCGTAGATACCTGCCGGCGATCAAGGGCGGGTCCCGACCAGCGGGACGCGGGTGAGTCCGGCAGATGCCAAGGAGAATAACTATGGGATATACTATAACCGAAAAAATACTGCTTTCACATTCCAGGGGGACCAGGAGCATAGCTCCTGGAGACTTTGTAATGGCTGACGTGGATCTGTGTTTGGGGAATGATGTAACAAGCCCTATAGCCATAAAGGAGTTCAGGGAACTAGGTTTCGACAGGGTGTTCAACAGTAAGAGAGTCCTGCTTGTGCCAGATCATTTTCTGCCCGCCAAGGATATGAAAAGCGCCAACCAGGCCCGGTTGCTTAAGGATTTCGCGGAAGAGTTTAAGATCGATAACTATTTCGAACTCGGGGAAATGGGTGTAGAGCATGCCCTTTTGCCTGAGAGAGGGATCATACTTCCCGGGGATCTTATGATAGGCGCCGACTCGCATACATGCACACACGGCGCTCTTGGGGCCTTCGCGACAGGTGTCGGGTCCACCGACCTTGGTTACGCGATGGCTTTCGGGGAATGCTGGCTTAAGGTTCCGGAGACCATAAAGATCGTTCTTACGGGAAAACCTCGAAAGTGGGTAGGGGGCAAAGATATAATCTTGCATATAATCTCGGACCTTGGGGTTTCGGGGGCTCTCTACAAAGCGATGGAATTCGCGGGGGACACTTTACAATACCTGGATATGGATGACAGGTTTAGCATATGCAACATGGCTGTTGAAGCCGGGGCCAAGAACGGTATAGTCCCGCCGGACAAGATCACGGAAAGCTATGTGAAGGCCGCGATAAGAAAGTACAAGCCTTCGCGCAAGACTTATAAGGCCGTCAAGAGTGATAAGGACGCGGTTTACTCGGAGACCAGAGAGTACAACGTGTCAAAATTGGAGCCCGTGGTGGCCGCTCCCGATCTCCCGTCGAACGGAAAGCCGGTAAGCGGCTATAAGAATGTCAAGGTTGACCAGGTTGTCGTGGGTTCTTGCACTAACGGGCGGATAAGCGATCTAAAGACAGCGGCCTCTGTTCTGAAAGGAAAAAGAGTTTCGCCTGATGTGCGTCTGGTGGTAATACCCGCGACCCAGGATGTGTACAGGGAGGCGGTCAAACAGGGGTATGCCGAGATATTCGTAAAAGCGGGTGGGACTTTTTGTACGCCCAGCTGCGGACCGTGCCTCGGAGGCCATATGGGTATACTTTCGGAGGGAGAGGTCGCGTTAGCTACGACCAACCGGAACTTTGTGGGACGTATGGGGCATCCCAAAAGCCTGGTTTACCTGTCTAACCCGGCTATTGCCGCCGCTTCGGCGGTGAAGGGTATTATAGCCCATCCATCCGACCTTTAACGCGCCGGGACCGTTGTCCGGCGCTACTATGATGTAACGGCAAAAAAGGACAGGAAAGATTTATTCTCCTGCCCGTAAATCAGAGGTGGACCAGATGAAGTTCAAAGGAAAGGTACATAAGTTCGGGGATAATGTGAATACCGATGAGATAATACCCGCGCGATACCTTAATACGTCAGACCCCGAGGAGTTGGCGAAGCATTGCATGGAAGACGCCGACCCCGAATTCGTTGAAAAAGCGGTTGAGGGAGACATTATTTTCGGTGGTGAAAATTTTGGATGCGGATCTTCCAGAGAACACGCCCCAATAGCCATAAAGGCTTTTGGTGTTTCATGCGTCGTAGCTAAAAGTTTCGCCCGTATATTCTACCGCAACGCCATCAACATAGGACTGCCGATATTCACGAGTGAAGATGCCGTGCGGGATATAAAGACGGGCGATAAGGTCGAAGTTGACGCGGTTAAAGGACAGATAAAAAAGGTCGGCAGAAAAGGGTCTTTCAATGTTGAGGTCTTCCCGAAATTCATAAAGGAAATAGTTGCAAGCGGAGGACTCATGGGATACGCCGCGAAAAAGGCCAGGCGGGTAAAACAGTAATGAGAAAAAAAGACTTTGGAGGCGAAATGTATAAGATAGCTGTTCTCCCGGGGGACGGGACCGGCCCCGAGGTGGTAAAAGAAGGGCTGAAAGTAATGGAGGCGGCGTCTCAGAAAGCGGGATTCAGGTATGAGACCGTTACATATGACCTTGGCGGTGAACGTTATATGAAAACGGGAGAAATACTTCCCGAAAGCGTTCTTGAAGAGCTCAAGACTTTTGACGCGATATATCTGGGCGCTATCGGCCATCCTGACGTGAAGCCGGGTATTCTCGAGAAGGGGCTTCTCCTCGCGCTCAGGTTTGAACTCGACCAGTATATCAATCTTCGTCCTGTTAAACTGTATCCCGGTGTGTATACTCCGGTCAAGGACAAGGGGCCTGAGGACATAGATTTCGTGGTAGTGCGCGAGAACACTGAAGGATTGTATACGGGTACAGGGGGGGCTCTCAAGAAGGGTACGTCCGAGGAAGTGGCCATACAGACATCGGTCAATACCCGTAAAGGAGTGGAAAGGTGTTTAAGGTACGCCTTTGAGTACACCAAAAGGCGCGGCAAAAGAAATACGCTTACCCTGGTGGGTAAAACTAACGTGCTTACACATGCTTTTGACTTGTGGGAGAGAGCTTTCAACGAAATAGGCGATGACGAGTTCGGTGAAATAAAAAGGGAATACGCCCATGTTGACGCGACATGCATGTGGATGGTGAAGAATCCAGAATGGTTCGATGTCATTGTCACGGATAACATGTTCGGGGATATAATAACCGATCTCGGGGCTATGATACAGGGAGGTATGGGCATAGCCGCGGGAGGCAATATAAATCCCAAAGGTGTTTCTATGTTCGAGCCCATCGGTGGTTCGGCGCCCAAATATACTGGCAAGAATGTGATCAACCCCCTGGCCGCGATTTGCGCGGCAGGCATGATGTTCGATACGCTCGGCCAGCATGAAGCGGCCGATACAATAGAAAAAGCGGTCATGGCGGTGACCGCCGGCAAACTTGAAAGCCTTTCCGCCGGTAAAATGGGGTATTCAACCGAAGAGGTCGGGGACCTGGTGGTCGACGCTCTCGGGGGTGTTTAAAGTAAGGAGCTGGTGATGATAAAGAAGAAGGAAAAATACAATGTCGCGGTGATGGGAGCTACGGGAGCGGTAGGGAACCAGATGCTCTGGATACTTGAGGAAAGAGCTTTTCCCATTGACGAGATACGTCTTCTGGCGAGCGAAAGGTCGTCAGGTAAAAAACTTGAATTCGGAGGCAGAGAAATACCCGTACAGGTCCTTTCCAGGGATTCTTTCGAAGGCATAGATATAGTACTCGCTTCGGCGGGAGGGGCAAGAAGTAAGGAGTTCTTGCCCCATGCTGTGGAGTCCGGAGCTGTGTGCATTGACAATTCAAGCGCTTTCAGGATGGATCCGGAAGTTCCCCTGGTAGTGCCCGAGGTCAATCCCGCGGCAATAGAACTCAACAAGGGGATCATAGCCAACCCGAACTGTTCGACCATACAGATGGTTCTACCGTTAAAGGCGATCGATGATATAAGCAGAATAAAGAGGGTGGTCGTCACTACTTTTCAGTCTGTTTCCGGAGCTGGACAACAGAATATAATCGAGATGGAAGCCCAGGTCATGCGCCTCAGCAAAAAAGAGTCTCATTACGGTGTGGGTGAGCATACTGTACCCCCAGGGATGGTGAACAAATTTGCCCACCAGATCGCTTACAACCTCATACCTCATATTGATGTGTTCACTGACGGCCTGTATACCAATGAAGAGATGAAAATGATCCGGGAGACACATAAAATAATGGGGCGCGGCGATATAAGGGTAACGTCAACGTGCGTGAGGGTGCCTGTTTATTACGCGCACTCGGAAAGCATCAACGTAGAGACCGAGTCAAAGATCTCCCGGGCTGAGGCGATCGAAGCTATGCGGGATTTTCCGGGCATAACCATTGTGGACGACCCCGCCAGCGGCAAGTATCCGATGCCCATAGAGGCCGAGGGTAAAGACGATGTTTTCGTGGGTAGGGTTCGGGAGGACGCGTCGGTGGAGTGCGGCTTGAACCTGTGGGCCGTGGCGGATAACCTGAGAAAAGGCGCCGCTCTGAATGCCGTGCAGATAGCGGAACGGCTCATTGGGAAGTAGCGGTATACATAGCGCGGCATGAGGAACGTAAAACTGACTATCGCTTACGACGGCACAGCCTACAAAGGCTGGCAGGTACAGAAAAACGGCCGGACCGTACAGGCCGAGATAGAAAAAGCTATAGCCAGGGTGATAGGATCAAAACACACGGTACACGGCGCGGGACGTACGGACGCGGGAGTTCATGCCATAGCACAGGTCGCTAATTTCAAAGCCCCCATAAACTTTGATGTTGCCAGGATACCCCCCGCCCTTAATACCGTTCTTCCCGGGGACATAGCCGTAAAAAAAGCGGAAGAAGTTCCGCCGGATTTTCACTCCAGATTCGACGCCAGGGCTAAAGTCTACAGTTACAGGATAGTCGTGAGCCGCGCGCGCGATCCCTTTTCCGAAAGATATGTCTGGAGGTTGCCGTACGCCCTTGATGAAAGAATTATGAGAGAAGAGGCCCGTGTTCTTATTGGGAAACATGATTTCAAGAGTTTTCAGGCCTCGGACAAGAGGGAGCGTTCATCGGTCCGTACGATCAAGAGCATAAGCATCCAGAGGACCGGAAGCAATATTACCTTAGACATCGAGGGTGACGGATTTCTTTACAACATGGTCCGCAGTATAGCGGGAACCCTGGTGGACATAGGAAGAGGTTATCTTCTTCCGGGGAGTATGACGGATATACTTGCCTCCCGTGATCGAAAAAAAGCCGGTCCCACTGCCCCCGCCAAGGGTTTATTCCTTGTCAAAGTGAAGTACTGAATATAGACCGCTCCCGGCATGCGGCAATTTCCTTATTTGCCCCGGCAGCGGGAGTCTTTATGTACCTTCTATCTTGCTTTTTATCCCGCTTCCGGCGCCTTACTGGCGCGGTCATTGTGAAGCTTTCGCGGTGAATGACTGATATTCCCTTTGAGGGACGCTCGGTTTTCCCAGCGCGGAAATCATCGCTGGGCGGACTCCCTCGCTCTTTCTGCTCGGGACACATCGCGAACCATGCCCGCTCGGCGAACATTTCATTTATACGCGGGAACTTTCAGTCCCGTCATCGCGAACCATGCCCGCTCGGCGAACATTTCATTTATACGCGGGAACTTTCAGTCCCGTCATCGCGAACCATGGCCGTTCGGCGAACATTTCATTTATCCGCGGTAACTTTCAATCCCGTCATCGCGAACCATGGCCGTTCGGCGAACATTTCATTTATCCGCGGTAACTTTCAATCCCGTCATCGCGAACCCCGCGAAGCGGGGTGAAGCGATCTCAGTTTAAAAACATTTAGTTTTTCCGGAAACAATCGATATGCTGAAAGTCGCCTTGTTACAGAGGAAAGTACAAAGCTCCTTAAAGTTATAAGGAGCCTTCCGTAAACAGTCTCTCTCCGAGATGTTTCAATTTGATGGCATCACTTCGCCGCCCCCTTCGGGGCGCCCTCGTGATCGTGTCGTTTAGATTTACCGCAGATGAGTGATGGTTGCTTTCGGCATTCCTCATCAGGCGATAATACTTTTTTAGTCCCTAATTTGACAAGTATAAATACTTGCTGTATACTTGTTGTGTACTTGTAAAAGTTTTGTTGAGAGGTTGATATGGCCAGAAAGAGGGGATTCAAATTCTATTCCACTGTATCGGACCGGGGGCAGATATTTATACCCAAAGTCCTGCAGGATTATTTTGGTATACGTAAGCGCGATAAGGTGGAGTTTATTGTGAAAGACGACGGGAGCATAGTGTTCGCAAAGAAGGAGGGGAAAGAGTGAAGAAAAAAAACAGGACCCATTCGCACAAGGTGACGATCAATGATCAGCGGCGGGTAAACAAGATGGCCTCGGATCTAGGCAGCAAACCCGTTTCGAAAAAGGTCGTACACAATGTATTCGAGACATATTACAAGAATCAGGTAAAAGCTCTTTACCGGGCTGTTCTTGGAGAATAAAGGCTTTTTGTCCGGCCGGGATAGAAACAAAGGAACATACTTCCGAGGGGGCCAACTTTTACAGTTTGCTGGATAGCGTCGTGTCTTCTGAAAGAAAGTCCTGGAATTCTCTTGACTCCTTGTTAAAATGCCCTTGACAAGCAAAGCCGAATGTGATAATTTTAGCATTCTATTCAGGCGGTGAGCGTGTTCACGCAGCACCGAGGGTTTATTATGTCCAATAAAAGATTTAATGAATGAAGGCAATTATGAAAACAAAAATGGTGAAACATAAAGAGACTTCTCATGAATGGTTTGTGATGGATGTCGAAGGACAGGTATTAGGTAGGGCAGCCAGCGAGATCGCGACGCTTTTGAGCGGAAAGTACCGACCCGATTTCACTCCGAATGTGGATAATGGAGCGGGGGTGATTGTGCTTAACTGCGGAAAGGTTAGGATAACTGGAAAGAAAGCTGAACAAAAATTTTACAAGAGGTTTTCGGGATATCCGGGTGGACAGAAAGTCACAAGGTACGACAAGATGATGGAAAAGGATCCCACTTATGCTCTAAGGCACGCGGTCAGAGGTATGCTGCCCAAGAACAAGCTGGCTACGCTTATGCTGCGGAGACTCAAGCTATACGTTGGGACAGAACACCCCCACGAGGCCCAGAAACCCGTGGAGAGGAAAATACAAGACGGAGATGAAAGATGAGCGAGAAAACAGTAAAAATAGTTATCGGACGGCGCAAGGAATCAGTAGCGAGGGTGCGTCTGGTAGAGGGTAACGGTAAGGTTCGGGTAAACAAAAGGCTCTTTGAGGATTATTTCCCGAGAGAAACCCACAGGATAGTTGTGATGCAGCCAATGGAAGCTACGGGGACAGTCGGTAAATACGACGTTCTGGCTACCGTTTCCGGTGGGGGAATAAGCGGACAGGCCGGAGCGCTGAAGCACGGCATAGCCAGAGCGCTTCTTGAAGTGGACAGTTCAGCCCGGACAGCCCTGAGGAACGGAGGCTTCCTTACACGGGATCCCAGGGCCAAGGAACGGAAGAAATACGGCCAGAAACGCGCCCGCAAAAAATTCCAGTTCTCAAAAAGATAAGTTTTCAGCGTATACCCGCAAAAGCCACGCTCATAGAGCGTGGCTTTTTTTGTAGATATTATTTGAAATCCCCATCTTGAACCCAAGATCCCAGATAGAAACATCAGAAATCCCAGAGGAATATACGCCATTGCCGTCAATAGGCCTGTTCTTCGGCCGCGTTTTCAGGCCATAATTAAAAGGCGCGACGCGAATTTGTACCAGTCGCTCATATGTTATTTTGAATGGCGCTCCGTGACAGTCTCATATTGTTTATTTGATAGGGGCGGTCATCCAGGGATGGGGAGAGGTTATTTTCAACAGCGAGCGCTGGGAAGATCTTACGGGATGTATCAGGGGTTTTTCTTGACACTCACATATATTTATCTTATACTCGGGGTTTTAGCTTAAGGTCTGTGCCTCATGTCGCAATAGTGCGCTCAATGACGAGGTGAGGGGCGGGCGGCGGTCAATAAAGGGTATGGGGCTTTAAGGGTGGATTTTTGTCCCAAAGCCGGGAATATGGAAGAAATATTCCGGTAAAGAGTCAGTTATCATATAAACTCTCATAGGAAGGACTTTATTATGATCAAAGTAGCCGTAGTCGGCGCGACGGGGTATACGGGCGAGGAACTTGTCGAGGTGCTTAATAAGAACCCGGAGGTTGAGATAACCTCGCTTTCGGCAATCGTTGACAGGGAAAGGCCTTTCGGGGAGATGTTCCCGCGTTTTGGGAAAAAAATATCGCTGCCCTGTGAGAAACTCGATGTTGATAAGGTCGCCTCAGCATGTGATATAGTGTTCCTGGCGCTTCCTCATACGGTCTCCATGAAATTCGCGCCTGTTTTCCTCTCCAAAGGAAAAAAGGTAGTGGATCTTAGCGCTGATTACCGCCTTCCCCAAGATGTATATGAGAAATGGTACGGCTTAGAGCATTCCGACGCGGCCGGCATCAAGGAAGCTGTTTACGGACTGCCTGAACTTAACAGGTCCCGCTTAAGGGACGCGCGGCTTGTAGCCAACCCGGGATGTTATCCCACAAGTGTCATCCTGGCGCTGATGCCGTTAGCCCGGGACATAGCTGAGAAGGGACCGGATGTAGTGGTAGACTCAAAAAGCGGGGCTACGGGAGCGGGGCGTAAGGCGGCGATACCTCTTGCCTTCGGAGAGGTTGACAGCAATATGAAATGTTATAAGGCCAACGCGCATCAGCATATGCCCGAAATGGAACACATACTTTCGGTGTCTTCGGGTAAAGATTTCAGGTTAAATTTTACGCCGCATCTTGTTCCAATGCGCAGGGGGATACTCTCGACCATTTATGTAAAACACGCGTCTCTTCCACGAGAAGAGGAGATATACAGTATGTATCTGGAAAAATACGATAGCGAGCCTTTTGTCCGGGTAAGGCCTCCGGGAGAAATCCCCGAGCTAAAAGACGTAGCGGGAACCAATTTTTGCGACATCGGGTTCACGGTCGCATCCGGGATGCTGGTGGTAGTGTCTGTTATCGATAATCTCTTGAAAGGGGCCAGCGGACAGGCCGCGCAGAATATGAACATAATGTGTGGATTTGACGAAAGACAGGGGTTATTGTGAGAAGATCCGGGGATAAGGGGATAGATGTCCCTATTGGTTTTTCGGCCGGTGGTATGCATTGCGGGGCCAAGCGGAAAAGAAAGGACCTGTCTTTGATCTTCTCGGTCAAAGGTTGTACATCCGCCGCGCTTTTTACCAGAAACACTGTTAAGGCCGCTCCGCTGGTGAGGGGTATGGCCCAGATGAAAGCCGGTAACCGTCTCCGGGCTGTTGTGGTCAATAGCGGCAACGCGAATTGCATGACCGGCGAAAGAGGTCTCAAGGATGCTGAGAAGATGGCCAATGTGACGGCAGAAGCCCTCGGCGTTCCTCCGGGAGAGGTTTTTGTATCTTCTACAGGTATAATAGGCCAGTATATGGATATGGGGCCTATACTGAGCGGGATAAGAACACTTTCCGGGAATATTTCCCCCAACGGGTTTGAGTCCGCGGCCGACGGCATAATGACCACCGATGGTTTCAGGAAGATGTCCTCGAGAAAGTTCCGTGTGAACGGCCGGGAAATAACCATGACCGGTATAGCCAAGGGGGCCGGCATGATAAAACCCGATATGGCCACCACGTTGGTCTTCGTGATAACGGACGCGGCGATAAGCCGCGGGGCTCTGGCTAAAGCTTTATCCCTTTCTACGGAAAGGTCTTTTAATTCCATAACCGTTGACGGTGATATGAGTACCAATGATACTGCGCTTATCATGGCCAACGGAATGGCGTGTAACCCGAGGATATCCTTATCCTCCGGGAGTTTTGAAAAATTTACGTCTGAACTCGGAGCCCTGATGCTGGAATTGGCGGCTATGGTGGTAAGGGATGGCGAGGGGGCCGGCAAATTCATAGAGGTAAGGGTCAAAGGAGCCCGTAAGGATGCCGAAGCGAAAAAAGCGGCTGAGACCGTGGCTGATTCGCTTCTCGTTAAATGCGCCGCTTCCGGGGAGGACCCCAATTGGGGGAGAATAGCTTCTTCGGTAGGGGCGAGCGGGGTGAGGTTCGATCCGGGAAAAATGACCATAAAGCTCGACGGAGTGGCTTTTTTCAGGAAAGGAAAACCCGTACTCCGGGCTAAACGTCTCGAAAGCCCTGTTTTTAAGGGGAAGGACATCCTTATTGAGGTTGACCTGGCTTCGGGTAAAGGTAGTTCCGTGTTTTATTCGTGCGACATAACTACAAAATATATTGACCTGAACTCGTTTTACACGACGTAGTGACCGGGTAGATGAGGCCGGGGTAAAACAAGAGTAGACCGGGCAAGAGGGTTTTTCGGAGGGAATGGTATGGAAGAAGCCATAAGGAAGAGCGCGATACTTATAGAAGCTCTGCCGTACATAAAGAAATTCTTCAACAAAATAGTTGTCATAAAGTTTGGAGGAAGCTCTCTAAACGATGAAAAAGTGCGGTCCATGGTCCTGCAGGACATTGTTTTTATGCGTTACGCGGGCATGAAACCCGTTCTCGTTCACGGGGGCGGTCCCGATATAAATAGACGGCTTTTGGAATCCAACATCGACACCAAATTCGTTGACGGGTTGAGGGTGACATGCGAGGCCTCAATGGGCATTGTGGATTCCGTCCTTGTTGAAGTCAATCGTCTGCTCGTGTCGGAGATCAACGGTTTTGGAGGAGAAGCTTTCGGTTTGAGCGGTAAAGAGAACAATATGATACAGGCGATTAAACGGGATGGCCCCGACCTGGGTTGTGTCGGTTCCGTCGGCGCCATAGACACCACAATATTGAAACGGCTTACTGACACCAACATAATACCTGTTATTTGCCCCGTCGGAAAAGGAGAGGACGGAAAATTGTACAATATAAATGCCGACGAGGCCGCTTCAAATATAGCCATAGCTTTGGACGCGGAGAAATTCGTGGTACTCACGAATGTCAGGGGTGTGATGAGGGACAAGGATGACCCCGGGTCGCTTTTTCATTCACTGACGATAGAGACAGTGGACCATCTTATTGAGACTGGGGTCATAGAAGGTGGAATGGTTCCTAAGATAATGTCGTGCCTTACCGCGTTAAGGGGGGCTGTAAGAAAGGCCCATATCGTTGACGCGAACCTCACGCACGCGCTTCTGCTTGAGATATTCACGGACAAAGGTATCGGTACGGAAATAGTACATTGAATCTACGGCCCGCGGCGCAGACTATACCGCGCTAATGCCGTTAACAAGTAAAAACAAGGTGTTTGAAATGGGGATCAGCGAGATAAAAGATATGTACGAGAAATACGTTCTTTCTACTTACACCAGAGGAGATATCTGCCTTGTGAAGGGGGAAGGCTCCAGGGTCGAGGATTCTGAAGGGAACAGGTATCTCGACTTTTTCCCCGGGTGGGCGGTAAGCGGGGTGGGACACAGGCATCCCAGGGTTATCGGCAGGATAGAGCGGCAGCTTGAGCGGATATTGCATGTATCCAACAATTTTTACAACGAACTACAGCCTGTTCTTGCCCGCAAGATAATAGAACATTCTTTTCCGGGCAGGGTCTTTTTCTCCAACAGCGGCGCGGAAGCCAATGAGGGAGCGATAAAATTCGCGCGAAAGTACGGCCGGGGTGAGCGGTATGAGATAATCACCATGGAAAGGTCCTTTCACGGCAGGACCCTGGCAACGCTTACTGCCACAGGACAGGAAAAGATCAAGGAAGGGTTCTATCCTCTGCCGGAGGGTTTCAAGCATGTACCTTTCAACGATATAGGGGCCTTAAAGGACGCCATAACCGACAGGACTGTCGCGGTTATGATGGAGCCCGTTCAAGGCGAAGGGGGAATAAACGTTCCCGGAAGGGATTATATGCGGGAACTCGGGGCTCTCTGCTCGGAACGGGATATTCTCCTCATAATGGACGAGGTCCAGACATGTATGGGGCGTACTGGCGAGATGTTCGCTTACAGGCACTTCGGGGTCGAACCCGACGCTATGACACTTGCCAAGTCTCTCGGTGGAGGATTGCCCGTAGGAGCTTTGGTGGTAAAGGAAAAGCATAAAGACGTTCTTGGCCCGGGCTCGCACGCTTCTACATTCGGAGGAAGTCCCATAGTCTGCGCGGCCGGTTTAGGGGTTTTTGAGGCCATAGAGGAAGAAGACCTTCTTGATAACGCCGTCAAAATGGGAAATTATCTTGCCGGAAAATTAAGAGAGCTTGGCGAAAAGTTCCCGGTAATTGAAGAAGTCCGGGGGTTGGCCCTTATGATCGGAATAAAGATGGGGCTTGAGGATGCCTCTCCCTTTGTGGGGAGCCTGGCGTCCAGAGGGGTTCTAATAAACTGCACCCAGGGGAATGTCCTCAGGATGATGCCTCCTCTCACTGTCAATCGTGAACAGATAGACGAGGCAACTCAAAAATTTGCGGAAATTCTGGAGAAGATGTGATATGAGGAAGAAAAAAGATCTGGTATCGCTGAGGGACCTTGACCGCGGGGAAGTGTTTAACATACTGAAAATGGCCAGGAAACTGAAAAAAAGGCCCCTTCTATGCAAAACCTCATGCGGAGATAAGACGTTGGCGCTCCTTTTTCAAAAACCTTCCAACCGGACAAGGATATCCTTTGAAGTAGCCATGGTGCATCTTGGCGGGTATGTCCTTTATCTTAGCCCGTCAGAGATAGATATGGGGGGACGGGAACCGGTGAAGGATGTGGGAAGGGTGGTGTCAAGATATGTTGATGGGATAGTGGCGAGGGTTTTTTCACATAATGACGTGCAGGACCTGTCGGTTTATTCGGATGTTCCTGTAATAAACGGTCTTTCTGATATGGCGCATCCCTGCCAGGCGCTGAGCGATGTTTTTACGGTAATGGAGGCGAAAGGGTTGAAAAAAGTAAAACTCGCTTACGTGGGCGACGGTAACAATGTTTTAAACTCACTTGTAATGGCGGCGGCTAAAACGGGCCTGAACATGAGTATCGCTACACCCGCGGGATATGAGCCGGATGCCGAGAATTTTGATGAAGCTGTCAGGGAAGCCCGCCTTTCAAAGGCCGCTATATGGAAGTGTAACGACCCGTTCGAGGCGGTCCGGGACGCCGATGTTGTTTACACGGATGTGTGGGTAAGTATGGGGCAGGAACAGGACAGGGAAAAACGGCTCAAAGATTTCAGGCCTTTTCAGGTCAATGACAGGCTGATGAAGGCGGCAAAGCCTGATGCCCTCATAATGCATTGTTTGCCGGCCCACAGGGGCGAGGAAATAACGGACGTAATAGACGGTAAGAATTCCATAGTTTATGATCAGGCGGAAAACAGGATGCACGTGCAGAAAGCTGTCCTGTTGAAATTGATGAGTTCCTGATACCCGCCGCTGAGGCTGTTTCGGGCGGGAGACGGCCGGGTATAAAAAAGAGGAGAAGGAAATGTCTAAGAAAAAGGTCGTCCTGGCCTATTCCGGCGGATTGGACACCTCGGTCATCATACGCTGGCTTATGGACCGGGGGTATGAGGTCATATGCTACATGGGTGATGTGGGCCAGGGATCCGACACTGAAAGCGCCCGGGAAAGGGCCATGCGTATAGGGGCGTCAAAGTGCATAGTCGGGGATCTTAAGCGGGAATTTGTCAAAGAATACGCTTTCAGGGCACTTAAGGCCGGGGCGTTATACCAGGGAAAATATAATCTCGCCACAGCCCTTTCGCGCCCGATAATAGCCGATGCTATGGTCCGGGAAGCTGTCAGACAAAAAGCTTCGGCGCTGGCGCATGGATGTACTGGTAAGGGGAATGACCAGGTAAGGTTTGAAGTTACTTTTCATGTCAAAGCCCCCGGGATCAAGGTTATAGCGCCGGTCAGGGAGTGGGAGCTTACAACACGTGAATCCGAGATAGACTACGCTATTTCAAATAAGATCCCTGTCGAACAAACGCGGGAAAAACTTTACAGCATAGACAAGAACCTCTGGGGTATAAGTGTCGAAGGAGGGGATCTGGAGGATCCGTGGAAGGAACCGGGCGAAGACACTTACATAAGCGTTAAGCCCGCGCGGAAAACCCCTGACGTTCCAAAGAATGTCACACTCAAGTTTTCGGGAGGGATCCCGGTCGCCCTGGATGGAAAAAAATATCGGCCTGTCGAACTTATTGAAAAACTTAACGCCCTGGGCGGTAAGCACGGCGTGGGGCGGGTAGATATGATAGAGGACCGCCTTGTGGGGATAAAGTCCCGCGAGATTTATGAGGCTCCCGCGTCAGCCATACTTTACGCCGCTCACACAGCGCTTGAGGAAATGGTGCTTGATAGGGCTACAAGGGAATACAAGGCTCTTCTTGCCCAGCGCTACTCAGAACTGGTCTACAACGGGTTGTGGTTCACCCCTCTGAGGGAATCGATAGACGCTTTTGTTGACAGCACCCAGAAGTCCGTTTCAGGTGAGGTAAGACTCAAACTTTACAAGGGCAGTGTTTCTGTCTCTGGCAGAAAAAGCGCCAGGTCGCGTTACAAGCTGGCTTTGGCAACATACGGGGAGGGTGATGTTTTTGACCAGTCTCTGGCCAAGGGCTTTATAGACCTGTGGGCGATGCCTTACAGGTGACCGCGTGAAGCGATCTGTCCCGAGGGCTAAATTCTGCCCAGAGGGTCGGGCAGAAGAAGAGTGGGAGGAATTATGGGAAAATTATGGGGAGGTAGATTTTCGGGCCAGAGCATGGACCCGGAAGTGCTTGAGTTCTCTTCCAGTATTGACATAGATAAGGTGCTGGCGGAATATGATTGTCGTTCCAGCGGTGTCCATGTTGAGATGCTGGAGAAATGCGGATACATCTCAGATGTAGAGAAACAAGTCCTTTCCGTGGCTCTCAAGGAGATCCTGGACGAGATAGCCGCCGGCTGTTTTGAAAGTGGGGGGTTCGAGGATATCCATTCCGCCATACAAGACCGTATGGAAAAAAAATGCCCCGATGAGGCAAAAAAGCTTCATACCGCGAGGTCGAGAAACGAGCAGGTAGTCAACGATGTAAGGTTATATGCCAAAGACAAGGCCGATGAAGCTGTCGAGCTGATAAGAGAATTGCAAAAAAGCTTTTTATGTCTGGCCGACCGGAACCGCGACGCCATAATACCGGGATATACCCATCTTAACAGAGCTCAGCCGGTACTTTTTTCCCACCTCGCGCTTGCTTATATGGAGATGCTTGAACGGGACAGGGGAAGGATAATTGACGCCCGAAAACGCCTGGATTTAAGCGTAATGGGATCGGGGGCCATAGCAGGATCGGCCCTCGCGCTTGACCGCGGGTTTGTGTCCGGCAAGCTGGGTTTCAGCGATATTTCCGCGAACAGTATAGATTCGGTGAGTGACAGGGATTTCATGGCGGAGCTTATGGCGGCTTTCAGCATACTTGTTGTCCACCTTTCCCGGATAAGCGAGGACCTCATACTTTACAGTATCCCTGAATTCGGGTTTATATCGATGGACGAAAAGTTCACGACTGGGAGCTCCCTTATGCCTCAGAAAAAGAATCCCGATGTTCTTGAGCTGATAAGAGGCAGATCCGCGGGTATAATCGGGGACCTTAACTCGATACTGGTGCTTCTCAAAGCCCAACCTCACGCTTACAACCGGGACCTTCAGGAGGATAAGAGGTTCTTTTTCAGGTCGGTCGAGACTGTTTTTGGTTGTCTCCGGGTGTTCGCCCCTCTGGTCTTGTCAATATCCGTAGACACTGTCGCCTCCGGGAAGGCGCTTTCTGACGAGTTTATATACGCTACGGACATAGCCGAACATCTTGTGGCCAAAGGAGCCGCTTTTTCGGAAGCTCACAGAATAGTCGGCAACATGGTGGGATACTGTACGAAAAAAAACATTAATATATCAGGATTGTCCCTGACTGAACTGAAGGCCTTTTCAGAACTTCTGGATGAAAGTGTTTTCTCTCTTCTTTCAGCCGGTTCCTCGGTATCCGGGAAAAAGACAGAGGGGAGTACCAATCCTGAAATGGTGTACAGGCAGATCGAACTGTGGAAGAAAAAGGTCAAGTAAGGGGCCGGGACTTTTTCCGCGGTGACCGCCGGTCACTGTTATGCCGCCGGATACGGTCTTAAATGAAATGGAGTATGACATGCATGAATTCAATTACAGGAAGAATATCCTTTATTGCGAAGACATAGCGGTGCCTGATATCGTGAAGGAACATGGGACGCCGTTTTACCTGTACAGTTTAAAGACCGTGCTCGGTCATTTAGAAAGGATAAAGGAAGCTTTCAGCGAGCTTGATCCCCTGATATGTTTTTCAATGAAATCCAACTCCAATCTTACTTTGTGCCGGGCCCTGGTTTCATCGGGAGCCGGACTTGACATAGTTTCCGGAGGGGAGCTTTACAAAGCCCTGAAGGTGGGGTGCCCGCCGGAGCGCATAGTATACGCCAGCGTCGGAAAGACGGTATCCGAAATACGCCAGGCGATAAATGAAGAGATACTCCTGTTCAATGTGGAGTCTGTTCCCGAACTCATAATGATAGACTCTGCGGCTAAAAAGCTCAAGAGGAAGGTGGATGTCGCGATAAGGGTTAACCCGGACGTAACCCCGGAAACGCATGACTACATAACGACCGGTTCAGGGGAAAAGAAATTCGGCATAGATTTTAAGACGGTTGAGGAGATCTTTGACAACAGCAACAAGTATTCCCATGTGTCGCTCAAGGGGCTTCATGTTCACATAGGGTCGCAGATAACCGACCCGAGCCCTTTCTCGGAAGCTCTTGTAAAGGTCCTGGAATTTATCGACAAAAGCGGTATAGAACCTGAATGGCTTAATATCGGCGGAGGGTTCGGCATCGACTATGGGCCCGAAAGAGCGGCTGAAGCCGCCGACATAGCGGCAGCTATCGTTCCTTTGTTGAGGGACAGGCCTTATAAGATCATACTGGAACCCGGAAGGTTCATCATGGGGAATAGCGGTATTCTAGTGACAAAAGTGATTTACGTAAAAACCAATCCCAGCGGGAAAAAATTCGCGATCGTTGACGCCGGTATGAACGATCTTTTAAGACCCAGCCTTTACAGGGCATATCATGACATTGTGCCGGTTTCTCAAAGGGACGCTTCATCGGACATCTATGACATAGTCGGACCCATCTGTGAAAGCGGGGATTACCTGGGGCTGAAGAGGGAACTTCAGGAGCTTATCCCAGGAGAATGTCTGGCGGTGATGGGAGCCGGAGCGTACGGTTTCACCATGGCTTCTAACTACAATTCCAGGCCGAAACCCGCCGAGATAGTTGTAATAGGCGGCCAGGCCAGGGTGGCGAGGCGAGCGGAAACGCACAGGGATCTGATAAGGGGAGAAAAGATAATACTGCCATAGGAACCTCGGAAGTAATGTACGGAAATACGTAAAATAAAAGCTAAGGAGCGTAGAGGTGCCGGAAAGATACGGTTTGTTTTTTTCAAAGTATGTGGCAAGCGGAAACGACTTCATAATACTTGATAACATCTCGGGAGAGATCGATACAATGTGTCTGGATCTCGGGGATGTCGCCAGGGATATATGCCGCCGCCGCCTTTCGGTCGGAGCGGACGGTCTTTTGGTCCTTGAAAGTTCCGCCCGGGCTGATATCCGGATGAGAATAATAAACCCCGATGGTTCGGAAGCCAGTATGTGCGGTAACGGCGCGAGATGCGCGGCGCTTTACGTTTCAGATAATGGGGCAGGGAGCGATCTGAAAATTGAGACCGGTGCCGGCATCATAGGGGCTTCCGTCGCGGGAGACAATGTAAAGGTCCGGATGAGCGATCCTCACGGCATAGAACTTGGTCTCAAGCTGGGAGTGGGAGACACTATAGCCACTGTTCACAAAATAAATACCGGGGTGCCTCATGCTGTGCATATGGTCGAGGATATAGAGAATTTTCCCGTCGAGGAGTACGGCAGAAAGATAAGAGAACACAGCGCGTTCAGCCCCCAAGGGACAAACGTGAATTTTGTGGGAGATCCAAAAAACAATTTGGCGCCGCTTAGGACATATGAGAGAGGTGTTGAATCGGAGACCCTTTCATGCGGAACGGGTACCGTGGCCTCGGCGGTGGTGCTGGGTCTCCTGGGGCAGGCGGAGAGTCCGGCCGGAATAAGGACGAGGAGCGGTGAGATCCTTACGGTTTATTTCAGAATATTCCCCGGGCACATTGTCAGGGATGTGTACCTGGAAGGCTCCGCGAGAAAAGCCTATGAAGGCAAAGTATAATTTCAAAGATAAGAAAAAAAGGAGTTGATTATATGTTTAAAGGCGCATTTGTGGCTTTGGTAACGCCGTTCAGGGACGGAAAAGTGGATGAAAAAAAGTACAGACAGCTGATCGAATTTCAGATAGAGAAAGGTATCGACGGGATCGTTCCCTGCGGCTGTACCGGCGAGGCGGCAACGTTGAACGCCGCCGAACAGAAACGGCTTATCAAGGTGGCTGTCGAAACGGTTGACGGCCGGGTTCCCGTGGTAGCGGGTACAGGGTCGAACTGCACCCGGGAAGCGGTGGACCTTACTTCCTCCGCCGCGAAGGCTGGATGCGACGGGGCACTCGTCATAACTCCCTATTACAATAAACCCACTCCTGAAGGACAGTACCGGCATTACAGGGAAATCGCCGCCTCCGCCGACATCCCTATAATGCTTTATAACGTGCCATCACGGACCGGAATATCGCTATCCCCGGCGACCGTGGCGCGCTTGTCTAGGATAGATAACATAACTTCTATTAAAGAAGCTTCCGGTTCGGTGCAGCAGGTGACGGACATTCTGTCTCTTTGCGATATAACAGTGCTGAGCGGAGATGACTCTAATACGCTTCCTTTCATGTCGGTTGGGGCAAAAGGGGTGGTGAGTGTGGCGGCCAATATAATACCGGAAAAAATACACGCGCTAACACAGTTTTACCTGGCGGGCAATCATGAAAAGAGCCGCCGGATGCACTACGAGATAGCGGAACTCTGCGCGGCGATGTTCATAGAAACGAATCCTATACCGGTAAAAACGGCGTTGAGCCTGATGAAAATGGTGGACGAGGAATGGCGTATGCCGCTTTGTGAAATGCGGAAAGACAACAGGGATAAGCTTAAGGCGATCCTCGGAAAGTATAAGCTGATACGTTCACGGCGTCCGTGACATGTTCTGCCCTGTATCTTTACGGTCACGGCGGACCGGACAGCGGCCGCGCCGGTTGGGTTTAGAAATGCCGGGATACGCCGGATCCTCGTGGAGTCGCGAATAACTGAAAAGCTCGGATCCTTGTCCTGAAAGGAGGAGACTATGGTTAAAATATGCGTAGCGGGCGCCTGCGGGAAAATGGGCAGGCGTATAGCGGATCTCGCGGGCAAAGACCCTGAGATAAAGATAGTGTCGCTTTTAGAGAGTCCCGATTGTCCTCATGTGGGTGAAACAGTTGAAAAGGTTCCGGGATCAGGCGACAGCGTGATAAGCGTCATATCAGAGTCGGGAGAGGCCTTCTCCGGGGTCGACTGCGTTATTGATTTCACCTTACCCGAACCTACCCTGGAACATCTTCAGGAATGTGTGAAGAGATCCGTGGGTATTGTTATCGGCACCACTGGTTTTTCCCCGGAATCTGAACTCAGTATCCGCGAAGCCTCGCGCGAAATTCCCATAGTTTTTTCCCCGAACATGGCTGTAGGGGTAAATATTGTTTTCAAGGTGGTTTCTGATATTTGCGGAGCAATGGGTAAGGGCCTCAGAGTCAAGGTGGACGAGACCCATCATGTCCACAAAAAGGATTCACCCAGCGGTACGGCAAAAAAAATAGTGTCTTGTATAAAGGAAACATGCGGGGTAGAACCCCGGGTAGAGGTTTTCCGGGAAGGAGAGGTAATAGGAGAGCATGGTATTGTTTTCGACAGTGAGTTCGAGAAAATAGAGCTGCGTCATTCCGCAAAGGATAGGGATGTTTTTGCCGCGGGGGCATTGCGCGCGGCAAAATTCGTCAAAGGAAAGCCACCAGGGCTTTATAGCATGGCGGATGTACTGGGCATATAGCGCGGGCGTGACGGCATTATAAAAAAGTAGTTTCATGTAAGACCGCGTCGGCGGTGAAAAGGAGAAATTAGCATGGCAGAAATAGCTGAAAGATTGAAAAAACTTCCACCGTATCTTTTTGAGGAAATCGATAAAGCCAAACAACAGGCGATACAGCAGGGTAGACCGGTCATTGACCTGGGTGTCGGCGATCCTGATATGCCAACGCCCGGGTTCGTTGTGGAAAGTCTCAGGGAGGCGGTTAAGGACCCTTCCAACCATAAATACCCTTTTAATAAAGGGATAGCTTCCCTTCGAAAGGAGATGGCCGTCTGGTATAAGAGACGCTTTGGTGTCGAACTGGATCCCGAAAAGGAGATTTTACCCCTCCTGGGCTCAAAGGAGGGCATAGCTCATATACCTCTGGCTTTCATCAACCCAGGGGATGAAGTCCTTGTCCCCGATCCCGGGTATCCGCCTTATGCTTCCGGTTCCATGTTTTCCGGCGCCAAGGTCACTTTTATGCCTCTCGTGTGTGAAAATAATTTTCTGCCGGACCTGGAAGCTATTGCCCCCGCGTCAGCCGCGAAGTGTAAACTCATGCACCTCAATTATCCCAATAATCCCACGGGAGCGGTCTGTGACAAGGAGTTCTACCGGAGTGTGGTCAGTTTTGCCAGGGAACACGGGATAGTGGTTTGTTCTGACGCCGCTTACACCGAGATAAGTTATGACGGGTATGTGCCTCCCAGCTTTCTGGAAGCTGAAGGCGCCATGGAAGTAGGTGTAGAGTTCCATTCTTTGTCAAAAACTTTCAATATGACCGGATGGAGGGTAGGGATGGCGGTCGGTAACGCCGATATCATAGCGGCTCTGTCTAAGGTAAAGGCTAATGTGGATTCGGGTATCTTCACGCCCGTACAAGTAGCCGCCGTTGAAGCGCTGAAACGCTCAGAGGAGATCAAGTCGTCTATGTCCGGCGTATACCAATCCAGACGCGATGTCCTGGTCAAAGGGCTGAGGTCAGCGGGATGGGATGTGCCCGAGATAAAGGCCTCTTTTTATCTATGGATACCGGTCCTGGAAGGTTTCACTTCGGTCTCCATGGCGAAAGCCATGCTCGAGCAAGCTGATATTATAGTTACACCCGGTAACGGATTCGGGCCTTCCGGAGAGGGTTATATACGAATGGCTCTGACGGTTGGTGAGGAAAAACTGGAACAAGCTGTTGATCGGGTGAAAAAGGTTTTTGCCCGCTAGGGATCTTACATGGCCACGGTTTACATGGGGATAGGTTCCAATCTCGGGTCGAGACGTGACAATTGCCTTGAATCCCTGAGAAGGATAAACGCGCTAGCCGGCGTGGAGGTAAGAGAGTGTTCAAGTTTCTACGAGACGATCCCGGTAGGGGGCCCTCCCCAGCCTGTGTATTTGAATGGAGTGGCGCGAATTGAGACTGACATCGCGCCCTTCGCTCTTCTGAAAAGTTTCAAGGAGATCGAAAAAGAAATGGGCCGGGAAGATACCGGTTCAAAGAATCAGCCCCGTGTCATAGACCTGGACATCCTTTTGTACGGCGACTTAGTGATAAAATCCCGGGAGATAACCGTACCTCATCCTGAAATGCACAGGAGGTATTTTGTTTTAAAGGGGCTTGCCGAAATATCGCCGGATGTTACGCACCCGGTTATAAAAAAAACCGCTCTCGAGCTTTTAAAGCTGGCTATATGTCCGGAAGACGCTTTTCAGACGAGACGAGGAACAGGAAAGTGAATGTAATAGTATCCCCAGAGGAAATGAAAAGATTTTCACAAGCATGTCGGGACTCGGGAAAGCGTATAGGCCTTGTCGCTACTATGGGCTCTCTTCACGAGGGACATCTCAGTCTTGCGCGTTCATCACTGTCTGAATGTGACGTTACGGTTGTAAGCGTATTCGTGAATCCCTGCCAGTTCTGTCCGGGTGAAGATCTTGAAAAATACCCCAGAGATATGGAGAAAGACAGAGCTTTGCTGGAGAAGGAGGGGGTAGACGTTCTTTTCGCGCCCGATGAAAGCGAGATGTACCCCGGGGGGTACTCCACTTTCGTCGAAGTAAAAGGGCCTGTGTCTGAAGCGTTGTGCGGAGCTTCACGGCCGGGTCATTTCAGCGGAGTATCAACTGTTGTGGCCAAACTTTTCAATATCACATCTCCGCATATAAGTTATTTCGGACGGAAAGACGCCCAGCAGGCCGCGGTCATAATCCGCATGGTCAGGGACCTCGATATCGATGTCGATATCCGGGTTATGCCTGTTGTAAGGGAATCTGACGGACTGGCGATGAGTTCGCGTAACAATTATCTTTCGGAAGAGGAGAGGGGACGGGCTTCTGTGGTGTATAGGGCCCTGGAAAAAGGCAGGAAAATGGCGGTATCGGGAGAAACAAAGGCCGGGAAGATACTCGAGAAAGTGAAGGATGTGATAATGACAGAAAAGGGGATCTCGATAGATTATGTTGAAATGGTCGATTCTCTTGAAATGACCCCTTTGGAAAAGCTTGAGACCAGGGCCCTTATAGCCGTCGCGGTCAGGATCGGGCAGACCAGACTTATAGACAATGTGATAATCGACGCGCCGAACCAGGGAGGGAAGAATTGATCAGACCGGAATTTGACGCGAAATACAAGGAACACCTGCAAAGAAAGATAAAAGAGCTTAAGAAGTCCTGCGGAGCGCTACTGGTAGCCCATAACTATCAGCGTGACGAAATACAGGAAATAGCGGATATTGTGGGCGATTCCTACGCTCTTGCCCGTGACGTGAAACTCGCCCCGGAGAAAACGATAGTTTTTTGCGGAGTGAAATTTATGGCGGAAAGCGCCGCTATGCTCAGCCCCGAAAAAACGATACTGCTTCCCGTGGAGGAGGCGGGTTGTCCTCTGGCCGATATGGCGACTGCCGACAAACTGCGCAAGAAAAGGGAACAATATCCCGAGGCCGCGGTTGTGTGTTATGTGAACTCGACGGCGGCGGTTAAAGCTGAAAGTGATATTTGCTGTACTTCGTCGAACGCCATACAGGTAGTAAAGTCTATGAAAGAGGATAAGATCATATTTGTGCCCGACAAGAACCTTGGACGGTATGTGCGTGAACATGTTCCCGAGAAGGAACTTATACTGTGGGACGGCTATTGTGTGGTCCATATGCGTCTTACTCGCGAAGAGGTTATCACAACAAAACAGCTTTATCCCGGAGCCGAGTTCATCGCCCACCCTGAATGCCGGCGGGAAGTCCTGGAAGAGGCGACCTATGTCGGCAGTACGGCCGGTATGCTCAAGTACGTCGGGGAAAGCCCCTCTGAAGAATTCATAGTAGGTACTGAGCCCGGGATAATCTACAGGATGAAAAGGAACAATCCCGAAAAAAAATTCTATATTCCGACTGACCAGTTTATCTGCGCCAATATGAAACTTACGACGCTTGGTTGGGTAGCGCGTTCTCTTGAGAAACAGATATACAAGATAGAAGTCCCGGAAAATGTCGTGAAAAAAGCCCGCCGGACACTCGAACGCATGATAGAGGTGGTTAAATGACAAAGAAAAAAATTATTGGTATCGTGGGATGCGGGTCGATTGGCTCAGCCCTGGCCTTGAAAGCCGACGAGTCTATGTCAGACAGGGTTTCGGCCCTGGTGCTTTTCGATAAGGACGCGCCTAAGGCATTGGAACTGGCTTCGGCTGTCGAGAGGTCCGAAACCGCGGGTTCGGCGTCACGCGTCGCTGAAATATCGGACATCGTGGTGGAGGCGGCGCATCCGGACGCGGCCCCGGGAGTGCTGGATCTTGCCGTAAAAGCCGGTAAGGACGCCATGATACTCAGTATCGGGGGGCTCATCGGACATGAACGGCTTCTCGCCGCTGCGTCCTCCGCTGGGATAACGGTCATAATGCCTTCAGGGGCCGTGGCGGGAATAGACGCGGTCAAAGCCGCTAAAATAGCCGGAATAAGTTCTGTAACGCTTACCACGCGGAAATCTCCGGCTTCCCTGGAAGGAGCGCCCTACATAAGGGATAAGGGCATAGACATCGGTTCTATAAAAGGAGAGACCCTTATATTTGAAGGCAGTGCCCTGGAGGCCGTCGCGGCTTTCCCCCGCAACATAAATGTTTCGGCCCTGCTGTCTATTGCCGGTATGGGTCCCGAGCAAACAAAAGTGCGGATAGTGACATCCCCGGAATATAGCCGCAACACCCATGAGATAAGGGTCCAATCTGCCGCCGGCAAATTCACTTTTATCACGGAGAACGTACCTTTTCCATCAAATCCCAAAACCAGCCATCTGGCCGCGCTTTCGGCTATAGCCGCGCTGGAAGAATACCTTTCGGGAATACATATCGGAACATAAAAAATAAGGATAGCGACCGTTTTTTGAGGTCAAAGGTTACTGGTTCGGAGAAAGCCCCCCCGAAACGGCTAAAGTAGGGTGTAATTCTAATTAGATCCTCCGCCAGGCGTAATTTTATAAAAAGAAGTTTTCAAAGGCCATGTGACAACTTCCTTTGCGGTGACAAGGAACGACGGGATCTGCTACATGGTTTCTCATTTTATCTCTATCACGCTGCCGGCATCTTATTAGCGGCGGCATTGTGAAGTTTCGCGATGAATAGCGGATATTCCCTTCGAGGGGCGCTCGATTTCCCCGGCGAGGAGATCTTCGCGCGACGCACTTCCTCGCTCTTATAAAGGTTGTGATCTTCTTGCGACGGGATCTAGTTAGAGATCAGAGATCAAATATTCTTGACACCGTAAAAACTCCATGATAAGTTATGCCTGCCCAGAGCGTAATTTTCAAAAAACTCAAATATCATCGGGGTAAAAACCATCGTTCTTAATCTTGCTTTCAACATAATAGGCGGCTTGGGCCTCTTCTTTTTGGGCATGCAGACAATGTCCGAGGGGCTCAAGAATATGGCCGGTGCCCGTCTCAAGGGTATACTCAACATGGTCACAAAAGTGCCCATAATGGGTGTCTTCGTGGGTGTCCTGGTCACTACTCTTGTTCAGTCTTCCAGCGCCACTACCGTGCTTGTGGTAGGGTTTGTGAACGCGGGTCTCCTGGTACTCAGGCAGGCCATAAGCGTGATAATCGGGGCCAATATCGGCACTACGGTCACCGCGTGGCTGGTTTCCACCATTTCTGTTATAAACATAACGCATTATGCTTTGCCCGCCATTGGGATAGGTTTCGGCATGCAGACACTGGGCAGGACCAAGCGATTAAGGTTTTTCGGCCAGGTTCTTACGGGTTTCGGTATGCTCTTTATGGGGCTTGGTTTCATGAAGGACGGTTTCGAGCCTTTCCGGCAGAGCGAGTATGTCAAGGATCTTTTCATGACTTTCGGGGACAGGCCCATGCTCGGGATCGTTGCGGGTACCGTAGTCGCCATGATCATACAGAGTTCCAGCGCGACCATAGCCATTGTGCAGGTAATGGCTTTCAACGGACTTATAGGTTTTCCCGCGGCTATAACGCTTATGCTGGGAAGTGACATCGGTACTACCATAACCGCCCAGCTGGCGTCCATAGGCAGTAATCTTGATGCCAGGAGGGCCGCGATGGCGCATACATTGTTCAACCTCATCGGTGTAGCGGTAA
Organism: Candidatus Omnitrophota bacterium; assembly: GCA_007135805.1. Classification (GTDB taxonomy): domain Bacteria; phylum Omnitrophota; class Gorgyraeia; order Tantalellales; family Tantalellaceae; genus SLID01. The sequence continues at coordinate 45,107 of SLID01000099.1, forward strand.
TAATGGTCTTCGTTTACAACGGAATGTTCATAAGAGCGATAAGGTTTGTTTTCCCGGGGGAAATAACTCCGGTGAACGTGATGTTTTACATAGCTGTAGCCAATTCTCTTTTCAAACTTATAAGCGCGATGATCTTTCTGCCGCTTTTAGGATACTTGGAGAAAGCGGTTATCTTTCTGGTCCCAAGGAAGAAGGGCGCAATAGATGTGGGGCCGAAATATCTCGACAAATATCTTCTGGATACGCCCCCTATAGCCGTTGAACAGGCCAGAAAGGAGACAGTGCGCATGTTGAATCTGGCCGGCCGGTCCGTTTCTACCGCCATGAGGGCCTTTTTTGATAACGATTCTTCCGTTTCAAAATCCATAGAGACATTTGAACAGGCCGTGGACAACCTTCAGGCCGCTGTGACCCAGTACCTTGTGACACTTTCCCAGAGAGACCTTTCCGAAGAGATATCCGAGCAGCTCCCCGTTCTTATTCACAGCGTTAACGATATCGAAAGGATAGGGGACCATGCAGAAAACATAATGGAGTTGGTGGAAAGAAAGGTGGAGGGAAAGCTTCCTTTTTCGGACGATGCTATAAGGGAACTCAGGATGATGTGGAATGAACTTTCCGGCATGATCCTTGAGACCGAAGATTCCCTCGAGAAAAACGATCCCGAGAGTGCCTTAAAAGTCCTGGATAGGGAGCGGAACATCAACGGCTACCAGGAAAGCCTTAAAAAAGCTCATGTCGACAGGTTGAACACCGCTTGCTGTCAGGTAATATCGGGGGTTGTTTTCATGGATCTTGTCGACAACCTTGAGAAAATAGGCGATCACCTTACCAATGTGGCGCAAGGCGTTATCGGTGAGATGCGCTGGCATGGGAAAGGTACGGGTTTCAAGTCCGAGATGATCCGCGATGCCTCAGCAGGGAAAAGTCCGGCTCCAGCCTAAGCTTATTTCCTATCCAGAACGCGGAAATAAAGGCCTCGAACTCTTGAAAAAGGCAGTATCGAGCGGGTTGACAAACCCTATCCCCTTTAGTATTATATCCATCAAACATTATCATATTTAGCGCGGCCAACACGAACGGAGGTCTCAATGGGGATGTGGGTAGGTATAGGGAGAAAAGCTAGAAGAAGTTACGGGTTTGACGAGGTCGCGCTCGTGCCTGGCGAACTTACCATAAATCCTAACGATGTGGACACTTCCTGCGAGATAGGAGGTATAAAACTACAGGCCCCGATAATGGCTTCTTCGATGGACGGGGTCGTTGACGTCGATTTTGCCATCGCTATGGGCAAGCTGGGAGGTATGGCGGTGCTGCATCTGGAGGGTATAGCTACGAGGTATGAGGATCCTGCCGCCGCGATCGACAAGATAGTGAACTGCGACACCAACGAGTCCACCGAGATAATACAGAAAGTCTATTCCGCTCCGGTAAAAAAAGAGCTCATCCAGAAAAGAATAAAAGAGATCAAGAAAGCGAAAGTTCCTGCTGTTGTAAGCTGTAATCCTCAGGTGGCTGGTAAGTTCGGGCCTATCTCAAGGGATGCGGGTTGTGATATTTTCATTATACAGTCGACGGTCATAAGTGTGCGCCACGAGTCTACGGAATACAAACCACTGGATCTCAAGAAGTTCTGCAAAGAAATGGAAATGCCCGTACTTTTAGGCAATTGCGTTGATTATAACGCCGCGTTGTCACTTATGGATACCGGGTGTCAGGGGCTTTTCGTCGGTATAGGCCCCGGAACGGCCTGTACATCCCGCGGGGTTCTCGGAATAGGGGTTCCCCAGATAACGGCCACATGCGATTGCGCCGCCGCCAGGGATTTTTACTACAAAAGAACGGGAAGGTATGTTCCCATAATAACTGACGGCGGTATGGCTACGGGAGGAGATATCTGTAAGGCTTTCGCCATCGGCGCGGACGCTGTCATGCTTGGTAACGCTTTTGCCAGGGCCGAGGAGGCCCCAGGAAGGGGATATCATTGGGGAATGGCCCTTCCTCATCCCTCTTTGCCCAGAGGAACACGAATACAGGTAGGCACTTCAGGAACTCTCGAAGAAATACTCTACGGGCCCGCCCGTCTTGACGACGGCACTCAGAACCTGGTAGGGGCTCTGGCTACCAGTATGGGGAATCTCGGTGCCCGCGACATACGGGAGATGCAGCAGGTCAACATGGTGATAGCCCCTTCTATACAGACGGAGGGGAAAGTCTATCAGACCGCCCAGCGCGTTGGGATGAGAAAGTAGCGCTCCCCGTTGGATCCGGTTTTTGCCCCTGTTTTTTGATCTTGAACCTTCCAAAATTTGTCTATGAAAACCGCTAAACAGTCTGACTTCGTGCATCTGCACGTCCATACTCAGTTCAGTCTTCTTGACGGCGCGTGCCGTCTAGATGATCTTGTAGCTATGTCAAAAGAATATGGCATGACCTCCTGCGCCATAACCGATCACGGCAACATGTTCGGCGCCGTCGAATTCTATGAGAAAGCCCTCAGCGCCGGAATAAAACCTATAATAGGTTGTGAGGTATATGTAGCGCCTGAAAGCAGGTTTGATAAGACCAGCCACGGCATAAGAGGGGCGGGCTATCACCTGGTGCTTCTGGCAAAGAACAATACCGGTTACAGGAACCTGATGGAGATCGTTTCGCTTGGATACCTTGAGGGATTTTATTACAAGCCCAGGGTAGATAAAGAAGTGCTTTCCAGTTGTTCGAAGGGGCTCATAGCGCTTTCCGCCTGTCTCAAGGGAGAGGTTGCCCACTTCCTGGCGTCCGACCAGTGGGACGAGGCGAAACGAGTCGCCGCGGAATACTCGAATATCTTTGGTAAAGATAATTTCTACCTTGAACTGCAGGATAACCAGATCGATGAGCAGAAAAAGGTCAACCAGGCGCTTATACGCCTCTCCGAGGCGACTGGCATAGACATAGTGGCGACTAGTGATGTCCACTATATCGACAGGAAAGACGCCAAGGCGCACGACGCGCTTTTGTGTATCCAGACCCAGACCACTGTCGAGGATCCCAACAGGATGAGATTCCAGACCGACCAGATGTATTTCAAATCCCCGGCGGAGATGGAAGAACGGTTCTCTTTCGCACCCCAGGCGTTGAGGAATACTGTCAGGATAGCGGAAAGATGTAATGTTGAGATGGATTTCAACGAGACACACCTGCCCGCTTTTGACCCTCCGGAGGGGAAAGACACCGATGTTTTTTTTGGAGAGCTTGTCGCCTCGGGTATAAAAAAACGCTACGGAAAGGTCACTCCCGAGATAAAAAAACGGGTCGACCACGAGATAAAGATAATAAAGGATTCGGGGTATACCAGCTATTTTCTGATAGTCTGGGATTTTATCCGTTATGCCAGGACGCGTGATATCCCGGTCGGGCCCGGTAGGGGGTCGGCGGCGGGCAGTATCGTAAGCTACGCTCTGGGCATAACTGACCTCGACCCGTTGAAGTACGGGCTTATTTTTGAGCGGTTCCTGAATCCGGACAGGGTTTCCATGCCTGATATAGACATAGATTTCTGTTTTGAAAGAAGAAGTGAAGTTATAGAGTATGTAATTGAAAAATATTCCAAAAGCAATGTCGCGCAGATAATAACCTTCGGTTCGATGATGGCTAAAGGCGTACTCAGGGATGTGGGAAGGGTAATGGGCGTTCCTTACGCGGAAGTCGACCGCATAGCCAAACTTGTTCCTAATGATCCCGGCATTACTCTTGAAAAGGCCCTGGAAATAGAACCCGAACTTAAAACAAAGTACGAAGAAGACCCTGTGGTCAGACAGGTCATCGATATTTCCCGTAGATTGCAGGGCCTCAACAGGCACGCTTCCACACATGCCGCGGGTGTTGTTATATCGGATAAACCTCTCATAAAGCGCATCCCGCTTTTCAAGACGGCGGACGACCAGGTAACGACCGGTTTCGCGATGAATTCACTTGAGAAGATCGGTATGCTTAAAATGGATTTTCTAGGGCTTAAGACGCTTACGGTCATAGATCAGGCGGTAAAGATCATAAAGAGGACTCGCGGGATCGAGGTAGATCCCGAAAGTATACCTCTAGATGACGGCCCTACATTCGATCTTCTGGCAAGGGCTGATACAGGGGGCGTTTTCCAGCTTGAGTCGGGGGGGATGAGGGATTTGTTGAGAAAACTCGTCCCAGGACGTTTCGAAGACCTTATAGCCATTCTGGCCCTCTATCGTCCCGGACCTATGGGCAGCGGCATGATAGACGATTTTATAAAGAGGAAACAGGGCGATATTAAGGTGGTGTATGACCATCCCATCCTTGAGCCTGTTTTGAACGAGACCTACGGTATAATCGTTTTTCAGGAACAGGTCATGCGCATAGTTTCGGATATGGGTGGGTTCACCATGGCCGAAGCCGATAGTGTGCGTAAGATAATGGGCAAGAAGATAAAGGATCCCGACAAGCTTGATGAGATACGGTCCAAATTCCTGTCCGGCGCTTTAAAAAGGAAGGTTGACGTTTCCACCGCCGGCAAGGTATGGGACTTTATCTCACATTTCGCGGGCTATGGTTTCAACAAGTCGCATTCCGCCGCTTACTCGATGATAAGTTACAGGACGGCGTATCTCAAAGCGAATTATCCCGTTGAATTCATGACAGCGCTTCTTACGAGTGAAAAAGACAACAGCGACAAAATATCCAGTTATATAAACCAATCTGTGCGGATGGGTATAGACATTTTGCCTCCCGATGTAAATGAGAGTTTCAGGGATTTTACGGTAGTGGGAGGAGACATAAGGTTTGGTTTGTCAGCGGTAAAGAACGTCGGGGAAGGGTCCGCCGACGCGATCATTGCCACCAGGAAGGAAACCGGACGGTACGAATCCATATTTGATTTCGCCATGAAAGTTGACCCGAGGTCGGTGAATCGTAAGGTTCTGGAAAGCATGATAAAGTGTGGGGCTTTCGATTCTACCGGGATAAAACGCAGCCAGGCCATGGCCGTACTGGATAAAGTGATGGATGTGGCACAGAAAGCTAATAAGGACAGGAACACCGGACAACTTTCATTTTTTGACGATGGGGTGGCTGACGACAGCTTCAAGGACACCTTTTACGATGTGCCTGATATTGAGGAATGGCCCGAGCATGAACTCCTTAACAACGAAAAAGAAATGCTCGGATTTTACATTACTAAACATCCCCTTGCACGGTTCGAAAAATTGCTTAACGCTTATTCCACATGCAGGATACCTGAGATGGTTTCCATGTCCGACGGCCAGGAGATCCTTCTTGGAGGTATAATAAACAAGGTCAAGGTGACCGTTACGCGGAAAAAGGGCGAGAAAATGGCCATATTCGCTCTCGAGGACCTCAACAATTTTGTAGAGGTACTGGCTTTTCCAAGGACATATGCTAAATTCCCCGACATGATCAAGGAAGATGCCCTTGTCTATGTGTACGGAAAGGTCAACCGCAGAGAAGAGGAACCAAAAGTGATCGCGGAAGACATAATCCCCTTGGAAAAGGTGAAAGAAAAGTACACGAGATCCGTATTGATAAAACTTTCCACCACAGGTCTGGAAGAGAATATGATGATGAGGATAAAGTTCTGTATACAGAAATTCACGGGCAAGATACCTGTGCTCGTGGACCTTTTTTCTCCTGACGGCCGCAAGATAAGGATTTCCGTGGATGAGGGGCTTTTTGTAAATCCCACCGATGAGCTTTTGACATCATTGGAGAACATAGTTGGGTCTGGCAATGTCAAATACCTTACCAGGTAAGGGGCGGGCAAGAACGGACAGGCCGACGCGGCATAAAAAGTTGACACAAAGTGTAACCCGTGATAGCATAAGGACTTAAGTTTTTAGAGTGGATCGGCAGCGACTTAAAAAGAGAAAATCGAAGGGAGGTAGAAAGGATGACCAAGAAAGACATAATACTGAAAATATCCGAGGAGACGGGTTTCAAACAGGTGGACGTGAAAGAGGTCGTACAAAGGACCTTCGACACCATAGTCGACAGCCTGAGTGCCGGAGATAAGGTGGAGCTCAGAAATTTCGGTATTTTCAAAGTGAAGACCAGGAAGGGCAGAATGGGGCGAAACCCCAGGACCGGCGACGGGGTCTCTATCCCCGACAAGAAGGTAGTATCTTTCAAAGCCGGCATGAAAATGAAAGTAGATGTTGAAGCTCCAAAAGCTTGACATTTTCCGGTACTTTTATAAGGGAGAGGAAGTGAAGTGGGAGAGCTGAAGTACAGGTCCCTGAGGGGAATGCCCGATATTATGCCGGAACGCGCCGGCAGAATGCGTTTAGTTGAAGATACCGCTAGAAAGATCTTCAAGCTCTACGGATATCGTGAGATCAGCACACCTATACTCGAAGCCACCGAGGTTTTTACCACCGGTATCGGTGAGGATACCGACATAGTCGAAAAAGAGATGTATACTTTCAGCGACAGGGGAGGTAAAAGCGTATCTCTGAGACCCGAAGGGACCGCGCCTATGATAAGGGCTTTCATTGAAAACGGTTTCGGGAACACGCCTGACATTTTCAGGTTTTTTTATTCCGGTCCGATGTTCAGGGGAGAGCGGCCTCAAAAGGGCAGGCTCAGGCAGTTCCACCAGATAGGGGCGGAGATAATCGGCTCCTATGATCCCTACGCTGACGCGGAACTGATACTTACCCTGGAGAAGATATTACGCCGTTTAAAGGTTGAAGGACATCAGATCCTTATTAACTCTCTGGGGTGCGCGTCGGATAGAAAAGAGTATGCCAAAATATTGGCCGGCCATTTCAACCGGCATATAGGGAAACTCTGCGAGGATTGTGTGAGGAGAGCTTCCGGTAATGTGCTTCGGGTGCTTGACTGTAAAGCGGCGGGTTGCAAAGAGGTTTCCCGGGAGGCGCCGGAGATAACGGGATATCTCTGCGGCGATTGCGAGAGCTCATACAGGGATATCAGGGATATATTGGCCCGGGAGGGTGTGCCTTTCGTAGAGAGAACGAGCCTGGTAAGAGGATTGGACTACTATACGGGAGTCATATTTGAGGTGATCCATCCGGCCCTCGGCGCTCAGGATGCGCTCGCGGCCGGGGGACGTTACGACGGTCTTTGTTCCAGGATGGGCGGGCCCAGTGTGGGAGCGACCGGCTACGCTGTGGGAGTTGAACGTCTCATAATGGCTGTCCCGGAAGAACAATGTGAGACAGGTTCTCCGGGTATCTTCATTATTCCCTTGGAGGAAAGTTTCAAACCGGCGGCTTTCAGGCTTGTGGAAAAATTCAGGGAGATGGCCGTATCATGCGACATGGACCTTACCGGACGTTCTGTCAGGGCCCAGATGCGGAAAGCGGGTAAAGAGGAGAGGGACATTGTTATTTTTGTCGACGAGGCCCTGGAAACAGACGGCAGGGTCTCAGTGAAAAGTATGGTTTCAGGCGAACAGTATGATACCGGGGTCGATGATCTTGTGGAAAAAATCAGGAAGGACCAGTAAAAGTATGATAAGGACGCATAATTGCGGAGAATTAGGCGATAAAGATCAGGGGCAAGAAGTTGTGCTTGCCGGGTGGGTAGCTTCCCGAAGGGATCACGGTGACATAATTTTCATGGATCTAAGGGATGAGCACGGTGTGACGCAGATAGTCTTTGATCCCAACAGGAACAGCGCCGCGCACGCTACCGCGCATGAGTTGAGAAATGAGTACTGTGTCAAGGTCACTGGTAAAGTTTCACCTCGTCCCGAGGGTACGGTGAATACTGGTATCAGTACGGGGTTGATCGAGGTGGATGTGGAAAAAGTCGAGATATTGTCAGCTTCGGGAACCCTTCCTTTCGAGATCAAGGACATATCAACGGTTTCGGAAGATATACGTTTAAAGTACAGGTACCTTGATCTCAGGCGGGCTCCCATGAGAAACAAGTTAAAGATACGCCACAATGTGTCCCGGTGCGTGTATGAATTTCTGGACAGCGAAGGTTTTATCTCTGTTGAAACCCCCATGCTGACGCGGTCTACTCCGGAGGGGGCGAGAGATTACGTCGTTCCCTCACGTCTGCAGCAGGCAAGTTTTTATGCGCTTCCTCAGTCTCCCCAGATATTCAAACAGCTTCTTATGGTAGCGGGTGTGGAAAAATATTTCCAGATCGCCCGTTGTTTCCGGGATGAGGATCTCAGGGCCGACAGGCAGCCCGAGTTTACCCAGATAGATATGGAGATGTCTTTTGTGGAACAGGACGATGTGCTTGATGTGTGCGAGCGCATGTTCAAAAAGATCTTCACGGATGTGGCAGGCAAGGATATCGAGTTGCCTTTCAGGCGTATGGGTTATAGCGAGGCTATGGACATTTACGGTACAGACAAGCCGGACACAAGGTTCAATGTGCTGATAAGTGATATAACTGATGACGTGAAAGCCTGCGATTTCAAGGTTTTCAGGTCGGTCGTGGACTCCGGTGGAAGCATAAAGGCCCTGGCCGCCCCCGGCTACGGGTCAATAAGCCGTAAAGAGATTGACGGCCTGATCTCTTTTGTCTCGGAATACGGCGCGAAAGGACTGGCTTATTTCAAGGTTGAGGAGGGCGGTCTTTCTTCCCAGATATCCAAGTTTTTCAGTGAACAGGAACTGCGGGCCGTAAAGGAGCGGACCGGCGCTTCGCCTGGCGATATGATATTTATCGTAGCCGACCGGAAAGAGGTGGTCTGCGCTTCTTTGGCGGCTCTCCGGCTCAAGATAGGAAGGGACGCCGGACTTATCGACAGTTCGAGGCATGACTTCCTATGGATAGTGGATTTCCCGCTTTTCCAGTTCAGTGAGGACGAGAAAAAATGGGTCTCGGAACATCATCCTTTTACCTCGCCCGCTCCGGAAGACCTGTGTTTTCTTGACAGCGGTGATCTCGGGAAGATAAGGTCAATGTCATATGACCTGGTCCTTAACGGCAGCGAAATAGGTTCAGGGAGTATAAGGATACACAACAGGGATATCCAGGAAAAGGTTTTTTCAGCGCTTGGCCTGAGCGAGCAAGAGCGGCGCGAGAAATTCGGGTTTCTGCTCGACGCTTTCGGATATGGGGCGCCCCCGCACGGAGGCGTAGCTTTTGGTATGGACCGGCTCATAACGCTTTTTACGGGGGACGGTTCTATACGCGAGGTCATCCCGTTTCCCAAGACCCAGAAAGGTGTTTGTCCCCTCACAGGGGCCCCCTCAGGGGTCTCTGATACCCAGTTGAGGGATCTTGGCATAAAGATGCGCAGGGTGAAAAGCGAGGACTGTTAGCGGTTCCCGCAAAAACAGGAGGTTATCTATGAAAAGAAACATTTTTTTCGCTTTGCTGGCAGTTGTTTTTATGGCGGCCTTTCTTGTCGAGACCGCCGCGGGAGTCGATATATATACTTTCAGAAGGGAACGCGTTGATCAGGAACTTGAGGGGAACCGGGGATATATCGTAGGCAGTCCTCCTCCCGTTGAGGAAAGGGGGCCCAGAAAACGCACGTTGATAGGCATCGACATAGAATTGCCTTTTTTCTGGCGCAGAGATCCTGGTGAGGAGGCATATGTTGAGGCCGATAAGGCGCCTCTCACTAAGGAAACCGCTTTGGTGGGCGAAACCCCTGTTACGGAGCGGGATGTCCAGGAGGAGAAAGACAGGTGGGAAGATATTGACGACGGCTGGATAGATGACGACTGGATCAAATAACGGATCTGCAATGGCTGAAGTTCTAATAAAAATAAGTGACGATTCGGAAGCCAGAAGTTTCTTCGGGAAACATGACGAGAACCTCAGGATGGTAGAAGCTTCTACGGGAGTGAGGACTTTTTTCAGAGAAGGTACGCTCAAGATCACCGCGGATGATCCCGAGGCTCTTTCAAGAGCGGCAGGTATGGTGAGGGGTATGCTTGAGGTAGTCAGAAGAGGGGGGTGTTTTTCGCGTGAGGATATGGCCCGGGCTGTCCGCTCTTACAGCGAGGAAAAGGGATTGGAGAATGTATTTACCGACCGGATAGAGGTGAGTTCGAAAAAAGCGCATGTCAAACCGCGAAGCGCCGGGCAGAAAAGATATATAGACGCTATCAGGAAAAATGATATCGTCTTCGCGATAGGGCCGGCAGGCACCGGTAAGACTTATCTTGCCATGGCCATGGCGGTCAACGCTCTTCGTAAGGACCTGGTATCACGCATAATCCTGACGCGCCCCGCGGTGGAAGCGGGCGAGAGTCTGGGGTTTCTTCCCGGGGACATATACGAGAAAGTAAACCCGTACCTCAGGCCTCTCTACGATGCGCTATACGATATGATGGATCCCCATACGATAAAAGAGCATATCGCCGAGGGAATTATAGAGGTCGCTCCGCTGGCTTACATGAGGGGACGTACTCTGAACGATTCTTTTATCATAATGGACGAGGCGCAGAATTCAACGCCTGATCAGATGAAAATGTTCCTTACTCGTCTGGGATTTGATTCAAAGACGGTAATAACCGGGGATGTGACCCAGAGTGACCTTCCGAGGGGGAAGAAATCGGGGCTTTTGAACGCCAGGGATATCCTTGACAATATACCCGGGATAAAGTTCGCGTTCCTGAAAGGGGAGGATGTTGTCAGGCATGAGCTTGTGCAGAAGATCATCGAGGTATACAAAAAAGAAGGCGGGGATATCGGTGGCTAAAGAAAAGGTTAAGGACAGATCGGTGGCTAAACCTGGCGTGTCGGGGAAAAAAGGCTGGCAGGCGCGTGTATGGGGATTTGTTTCAAGTAAAGAGTTTTTGTCGGGAGCCATTATCTTTGTCTTTTTCTCGGGAGCCCTTTTAAGCATGTTCATTAATCCCCAGTTCCATCAGGTGGGCCTGTATGAAGGTGATGTGGCCCTGAAAGACGTTTTCGCGCCGTATGACTTCGTATACTCATGGGGGGTGGACCAGGCAAAGACCGATGACATCAAAAGGGACGCGGCCCGCGCGGTGCCGTATGTTTTCGTAAAGGACCTTTCAGCGGAAGAAAAAACATTTGCCGGACTTAAAGGGTTCTTCAGTACAGTGGAAAAGGAAAAAGCCCTTGATATTCCGATGACGGAAAAGATCAGGTCAATACGGGATATCTCGGTTGACGACCTTACGGAAAGGGACATAAGGAACCTTCTGGAGTTCCAGGAGACAGATACTCTTGCCCGGGGGGCCTTATCTGTAGCGGAGAAAGTCTTTCAAGCGGGTTATTCTTCCGCTGAAGACCTGGAGGATGCCAGGAAAGCGGGGTTTTCCCGAATCGTTATAAAGGACGAGCGTACCGGTACCGAGACCGAACGTCCGGTGGAAAAGTTGATAACGAAGGAGGAACTGGTCAGTGTCGTTGAAAACCAGGTCGATCTGCTCTTTCCGGGAGAACGAAGGATAAGGCAGCCGATGGTCACCGTAATAGAGTCGAAGCTTGTTCCCAACATAACCGGGGATAAGGGGCGTACCACGAAAAGGATAGACGCCGCGATCGCCGCCGTAAAACCTGTTCCCAAGGAATCGGAAGTCAGAAAGAATGAGATAATAGTCGCTAAAGGGCAAAGAATTACCGCTCAGGATATGGCCCAGCTCAAGCATATCAGCGGATTTTTAAGGCAGGGTACCACTTTGGGCTCGTTTATTGGCTCGGTTATTTTCTTTTTTCTCATAGGGTTGCTGGCGTTCGCGTATCTATCCTTTTCCAGGGAAAAAAATTTTTTCAAAGACGTCAAAAATACTGCCATAGTTGTATTAAACATGTCCATAGCCCTGGTCCTCGCGGAGATGGTACTGCGGTCACCCCAACCCAGCTACTTTATGCCGCTGGCTTTTATGGGCATGATAATAACGCTGCTTGTCGGAGTGAACGTGGGTTTTCTGAGCCTTATGCTTATGAGCGTTTTTCTTTCGGTGATTTCCGGGGGGAACGTGGAAGTGATGTTCGTTCTTTTTGCCGCCGGAACCGTCGGGATATATTCTATCCGGGATTGCCGCAGACGTTCGGATATATTGCGAGCGGGGCTTTTTGTGGGTATCGCCAAACTTGTGGCTATAGTGAGCGTGGGGCTTATGAACAATCTGGAAGCTGAGATATTCATAAGGGACGGGTTCTGGGGAATGGCCAGCGGCGCGTTTTCCGCTTTTCTGGTCATGGGCCTGCTTCCGGTGTTTGAGTATCTGTTCAAGGTTCCAACCAACATAACGCTTCTGGAATTGTCCGACCTAAACCACCCGCTTCTTAAAAAACTCTCCATAGAAGCCCCTGGTACATACCACCACAGCATACTGGTCGGTAATCTCGCCGAAGCCGCCTGCGACGCTGTGGGGGCCAACAGCCTTCTCGCCAGGGTAGGCGCGTACTATCATGACATAGGGAAAATACCCAAAGCCGAATATTTCAGCGAGAACGAAATGGGCGCTCCTTCGCGCCATGACAAGCTTTTGCCTTCCATGAGCGCTCTCATAATATCCAATCATGTGAAAGAGGGCGTAGAGATGGCTAAGAAGCACAAACTGCAGCGCAACATCGTCGACCTCATAGGGCAGCACCATGGTAACAGTCTCATAGCTTACTTTTACAAAAAGGCCCTGGAAAAGTCCAGTGACAAATCACAGCTGAAGGAGGCAAATTTCAGGTATCCCGGTCCCCGGCCCCAGACCCGGGAAAGCGCTATCATATTGTTGGCGGATTCAGTGGAAGCGTCCTGCCGGGCTCTTGAGGAACCCACGTCCGCGGGTATAAGGATGCTGGTAAAAAAGATAATAAACAACAAGTTCATAGACGGACAGCTTGATGAATGCGACCTTACCCTGAAGGGAATAGAAAAGATAGCGTCCAGTTTTGAGAGAGTACTCATAGGCATATACCACACGCGTCTCAACTATCCGTCTTCCCCGACAGAGAAGGAGACCGCTAACGGGAAACGCTCTGATGCGAATAAGCGTGGAAGATCAAAATCCGACAAGGAAAACAGACCTCAATGAGATAAAGCGTGTGGCCGATAAAGCTGTGAGGAGCGTATTCGGTAAAGCGTCTTTTGAGCTGAATATAGTCCTCGTGACAGACGCCAGGATAAAGGCCATGAATAGAAAATATCTCAACGAGAACAGGGTAACGGATGTTCTGGCTTTCCCGGGACCGGGCTCAGATGGCAGAAGCGGCATGTTCGGCAGCGATCGGGCGAAATTTCTTGGAGATATAGCTATTTCGTCGGATCGCGCCGCCCGTAACGCGGTGCTTTACGGTGTTCCTTTCAACGAGGAGGTGGCCCGGTATGTAGTTCACGGAGTGCTGCACCTGGCGGGCTATGATGACGCTTCACGGTCCGGAAAAGAAAAAATGACCGAGAAAGAGGATGATATACTTGAAGAGGCCTTCAAGAAAAAACAAAAATGATTTTTTAGCGAGTTTCAGTTTCGCCCTGGACTGAATTGTCCATACCCTCAGGTCGGAAAGGAACATGCGTATACATTTTCTGCTGGGTTTTCTGGTCCTGGTGGGCGGCATATACCTGAGTCTGTCTCCCCTCGAATTCATGTTGCTCAGCGTGACAGTCTGCTTTGTTCTCATAACTGAAATGTTCAATACCGCGATCGAGCACGTGGTTGACCTGGTTGAGACAACCCATAACCCTCTGGCCAAGATAATAAAGGATGTGGCGGCAGGGGCTGTGTTCGTCGCCGCGGTGAACGCGGCGATAGTCGGCTATTTGATAGCCGTCAGGCAGGTGGACTGGTCTTCGGGGCCGGTCATGGCGGACCGTCTCAGGAATTCGCCGTGGCATATCACACTCATAGCTCTTATCGTGGTGGTGGGTCTCGTCTTTGCCATAAAGGTCATCCGCCACGAGAAGACGCTTTTGAGCGGAGGCATGCCGAGCGGACATGCCGCGGTATCCTGTTCCATTTGGGTGGCAGTATCTTTTGTTACGGGTAACTCTCTTGTGTCTATTATGGTGTTTTTCATGGCGCTTCTTGTCACGAGAAGCCGTGTGACCATGGGTGTTCACAACGTATGGGAAGTGGTAGCGGGCGCTCTTTTAGGAGCCCTGGTCACATTGCTTGTTTTTCAGTGGGTGGGATGACGGGTTGACGCCGTGCCTCATCAAGTCCCCCAAAAAACCGGAAAACGTCACGGATGTGTCATTTACGGAGGAAAAGATGAAAAAAGCGTTCAACAAGCTTGTCGTGTACTTCTTCAACGGGATAGTTATTATTCTGCCGGTAGCTGTGACAGTGGCTCTTTTGCGTTTCCTGGTATCAAGTCTCAATAACCTGGTACTGGAGCCGCTTATGCGTTTCGCGGCGCCCCTTGCCGAAGGATTGAGAGTTTACACGGTTAAAACCGTTATTTTTATCGCTGTAATACTGGTAGTGGCTTCGATAGGCTGGGGCGCCCGGATAATATTCATAAACAGGATATTTACCCTGGCCGAGCGGTTGCTGCTCAGGGTGCCTTTCATGGGAAGGATATATAACGCGTCAAAACAGATTTTTTCCTCACTTTTCGGGCAGGGTAAAACGGTTTTCAAACAGGTCGTACTTGTGGAGTATCCGCGAAAAGGGCTTTTTTCCGTGGGTTTTACAACGGGTGTGACAAAGGGTGAGTTGCATGCTCTCATCGGCGGAGCCATAAATGTTTTTGTGCCGACAACGCCGAACCCTACCAGCGGCATTTTCATAGTTGTCCCCAGGGAAGATGTTCGGTTCCTGAAGATGACCGTTGAGGACGGGATGAAACTTATAATATCGGGCGGGTCGGTGTCGCCTGAATATCAACTTGCCGGGGAATGACCTGATGGGTGTTTTAGAGGCGGAAGGTATCGTTCTCAGGAAATATTATTTAAGGGAAACAAGCTATATTCTTGTCCTATATACCAGGGAGTTCGGAAAGGTGAGGGGAGTTCTGAAAGGGGTCAGAAAACCTTTTCCGCAGTTCGCCGCTAATTTTGAGATGTTGTCGCTTTGCCGGGTGCTTTTTTATAAAAAGAAAAAAAGCGTCCTCGACCTAATAACGCATTGCGAGGCAAAAGACTACCACCGAGCTCTGCGTTCAAGCCTTGAAAAGCTTGTTTATGCAAGTTACTTCGTGGAACTTGTTGACTCGGTTACACAGGACCACGACCCTAATCCCCTTATTTTCGATATATTGAGGGGAAGCTTGGACATGCTGGGACGCGCCGGCGGAGCGAAAAGGGTGCGCAGGGTATTCGAGATAAAGTTCCTGGGCGCTCTCGGGTTCAGTCCTCAGGTGGACAGATGTGTGAAGTGTTCCTCTGATGTGGAAGGAAAGTCCTTTTTTAGCGCCGCCTCAGGTGGTATAATGTGCGGGGGTTGTCGCGATGATAAGAACGGAGGTATGCCGGTCTCATTGGGGACGGCGAAATTCATCAGCAAGATCCAACGCAGTGAGATGGACAGAGCGGAACATATAAAGTTGAGCCGTGAAGTCGGCCTCGAGATAGAAAAAATGCTCGACAGTTTCATAAGGTACCACATAGGACGTCCGGTGAGATCTTTAAAATTGCTCGGGGATCTTTCGCGTTCAGGGATGGCATAGATCTTTTTCAGACGCTGTTGCTTTGTGTTATGGCGGGATAACGGAAACTTTTGAATGGAAAGGCAAGATCAATGAATGATGTAAAAGATACATCCGGCGGCGAAGTAATAACGAACGTTGCCCTCAAGGATATAGCGAATCTTTCAAAGCGCAGGGGGTTCATCTTCCAGAATTCCGAGATATACGGCGGGATAGGGAGTGTATGGGATTACGGCCCTCTCGGCATTGAACTCAAGAACAATGTCAAAGCCGAGTGGTGGAAAAGCATGGTCTACGACCGGGACGATGTGGAGGGGCTTGACGCGGCGATAATAATGAACCCCGAAACATGGAAAGCGTCGGGGCATGTGTCTTCTTTTGCCGATCTTCTCGCCGACTGTCTTGAATGTAAGAAGAGGTTCAGGACCGACAAGATACAAGGGGAATCCTGTCCCGAGTGCGGGGGTAAACTTACCGAGCCCAGAAGTTTTGATCTTATGTTCAAGACGCGGGTCGGTTCGGTGGAGGGAGAGGCTCTTGATATTTACCTGAGACCCGAGACGGCCCAGGGTATCTTTGTCAATTTTTCCAACATATTGAACTCGTCAAGGCAAAAACCGCCTTTTGGCGTTGCCCAGATAGGCAAATCTTTCCGGAACGAGATAACCACCGGTAACTTTACGTTCCGCAGCAGAGAGTTTGAACAGATGGAGCTGGAGTTCTTTGTCAAACCCGGAGAAGATGAACAGTGGTATGAGTACTGGGTAGAGGCCAGGTTCAACTGGTATATCGGCCTCGGCATTAAAAAAGAGAACCTGCGCCTCAGGGAACATGCCCCGGACGAGCTGGCGCATTACGCCAAGAAATGCCACGACGTGGAGTTCCTTTTCCCCATGGGATGGTCTGAACTTGAAGGTATAGCTAACCGTACGGATTACGACCTTAAGCAGCATTCTTCTCTCAGCGGCCAGGAACTCAACTATTTTGACGACGCTACGGGGGAAAGGTACGTGCCTTATGTGATAGAGCCCTCGGGAGGCGTGGACAGAGCCGTCCTGGCGTTCCTTATCAACGCTTACAGGACAGAAACGGTACGAGACAGGAAAAGGACATATCTTTCATTTGATAACCGCCTGGCGCCGATAAAAGCGGCTGTGCTCCCGCTTCTTAAGAACAAACCGGAGATAGTGGAAATGGCTCACCGGATAAGGGATGACATAAGAGGCGTTTACAGGGTCGTATATGACGACACCGCTTCGATAGGCAGATTATACAGGAGACAGGACGAGATAGGGACGCCGTATTGTATTACGGTAGACGTCGAATCGCTCGAGGACGGAAAAGTGACCGTAAGGGAAAGGGACAGCATGGACCAGGTCCGCCTGGAGGCGTCGGCGCTCAAGAATTTTTTAAAGGACAAACTGGAGAACTGTTAACCAAAGAAGGAGGAAACGAGAGAGATGGTAAAGAAAACAGCGATCAAGAAAACAGCATCAAAGACGGGAAAAAGTTCCAAAACTAAACATGTGTATTTCTTCGGGGGTGGCAGTGCCGACGGCAACGGGTCCATGAAGAATCTGCTTGGTGGAAAGGGAGCCAATCTTGCCGAGATGGCGGGGCACCCTTCGCTTAAACTGCCTGTTCCGCCCGGATTCACCATAACCACAGACGTCTGCACCCACTTCTACAAGTCGGGCAAAAAGTACCCCTCGGGCCTTGTTGAGCAGGTCGACGGGGCGATGAGAAAGATCGAGAAGGTCATGGGCAAGAAGTTCGGGAACCCGGAAAACCCCCTTCTTGTTTCCGTGAGGTCGGGCGCCAGGATATCGATGCCGGGTATGATGGAGACGGTGCTCAATGTAGGGCTCACTACCAAGACCATACCGGGTCTTATAAAAAAGACCGGTAACGAAAGATTTGTATATGACGCGTACCGGCGTCTCATGACCATGTATTCTGACGTGGTTATGGAAAAAAGCGCCGGTATCGAACCGGCCGAGGGTAAAGGTATAAGGCAGCAGCTCGAAAAAATACTTGAGGCCGCGAAAAAAGCCAAAGGTGTGGAGCTGGATACCGACCTTGACACGGAAGACCTCAAAAAGATCTGCGCTAAATACAAGGCCAAGATCAAACAGGTCATCGGCAAAGATTTTCCTGACACCGCGGAAGAACAGCTTTGGGGCGGTATAGGAGCGGTTTTTTCATCGTGGAACGGCAAAAGGGCCAAATCTTACCGGCAGATAGAGAACATTCCCCACGAGTGGGGCACCGCGGTCAATGTTCAGTCCATGGTATTCGGCAACATGGGTAAAAACTCCTCCACCGGAGTAGCTTTCACCCGTAATCCCGGAAACGGCGATAACAAGTTTTACGGTGAGTACCTTGTCGATGCCCAGGGCGAGGATGTCGTTGCCGGAACAAGGACCCCGGGCCCTATCAACGTAAATTCGCTCAATGATCAGAATAGGAAAGAACCTATGCTTGAGAAGATCATGCCGGCGGCTTATAAGGAGCTCGACAAGATACAGAAACGCCTGGAAAAACATTACCGTGACATGCAGGACCTGGAATTCACCATTGAGAACGGTGAGCTTTTTATCCTGCAGACCAGAGTGGGAAAGAGGAACGGTCCCGCCGCTATCAAGATAGCGGTGGATATGGTAAAAGAAAAGTTGATATCGAAAGAAGTGGCAGTAATGAGAGTGAAACCGTCCCAGCTTGACGAGATGCTTCATCCCATTATTGACCCCAAGGTAGAAAAGAAAGAGAAACCCTTTGTGAAAGGCCTTCCGGCCGGTCCGGGCGGAGCTTCGGGCACCATAGTTTTTGATTCGGACGTGGCTGTTGAAGAAGCCGCCAAAGGTAAAAAGGTGATACTTGTAAGAGAAGAGACCAACCCTGAGGATGTTGAAGGCATGAGAGCCGCTGTGGCTATCCTTACCGCGAGAGGGGGGATGACAAGTCACGCTGCCCTGGTTGCCAGAGGGTGGGGTAAATGCTGTATAGTCGGCTGCGGCGACCTTAAAATAGACTCTAAGGCGAAGACCGTCAAGGTCGGAGATATCGTTCTGCGCAAAGGCGACAGCATAACTCTTAACGGCACCAAAGGGCTTGTGTACCGTGGGACGCTTCCCATGATAGACGCCACTAAAGAGAACCGTTCCCTGAACGACTTTCTCAGTATATGTGACTCTGTCAGAAAGCTGCGGATAAGGACCAATGCCGATACTCCCGAGGATGCCCGCAAAGCCCGAGAGTTCGGCGCCGAAGGTATAGGTCTTTTCAGGATGGAACACATGTTCTACGGCGAAGGTTCGGACGTGCCTCTTTTCAAGCTCCGGAAGATGATACTTTCCGATACTGAAAAAGAAAGAAGAGCGGCGCTGAAGGGACTTTTCTCCCACATGAAGAGCGATATTAAAAAGACGCTCAAGGCAATGGACGGTTTTCCCGTGACCATACGTCTTCTGGACCCTCCTCTTCATGAATTCGTTCCCCATCAGAAAGAACAGCTCGCGGAATTGGCGAAGAGCCTTAAGGTGGACCGGAAGACCCTGGGTGACAGGATCGCGAAACTTAAGGAAAGTAACCCCATGATGGGACACAGGGGTGTACGTCTCGGAGTAACATACGCGGAGGTCACGGAGACAGAGGCCAGGGCTATTCTTGAGGCCACGGCGGAACTTCTGGCCGCTAAATGCAGGGTATCTCCAGAGATAATGATACCGGTGGTGAGCGTGGACGCCGAGATAGTTGACCAGGAAGCGATAATAAGGCGTGTGTACAAGGAAGTTTGCGAAAAGTACGGAGTAAAGAAACTTCCCGTGATGGTGGGGACTATGATAGAGATCCCCCGAGCGGCTCTTACCGCCGGCAAGATCGCGAACGTGGCCGAGTTCTTTTCTTTCGGGACCAACGACCTTACCCAGATGTCGTACGGATTTTCACGGGACGACATGGGAGGGTTTCTCGTGCCTTACCTTGAGAAAAAAATACTCAAGGAAGACCCTTTCCAGTCCCTTGACCAGGAAGGTGTTGGCGAACTCATAAGTATCGGCATAGAGCGCGGAAGAAAGACCCGTCCGGGCCTTAAGGTCGGTATTTGCGGTGAGCACGGCGGGGATCCGGCTTCCATAAATTTCTGTTACAAAGCCGGTATGGATTACGTAAGCTGTTCTCCGTTCCGCGTGCCCATAGCGCGGCTTGCCGCGGCTCAGGCCAGTGTTTCGGAAAAAGCGGGATAAACCCGCGTTACCCCGAGCGTATCCCGGCTGGCCGGGATACGCTCGGGAAAACAATAAGAGAGGGGAAAAAGATGGATGCCATAAAACTTTATCTTAAGGATATCCGGGACCTTCCTCTTCTTACGGCTGAGGAGGAGAAAGAACTGGCCTTGAAAATAAGGAAAGGCAACAAGAAAGCCCGCCAGAAGATGATAAAAAGTAACCTGAGGCTCGTCATCAACATAGCGAAAAAATACAGTTACCTCGGGGTTCCCATGCTTGACCTTATAGAAGAGGGTAACCTTGGCCTCATGAAAGCCGTGACCAAGTATGATCCGGACAGGGGATACCGCTTCAGCACTTACGCGGCGTGGTGGATAAAACAGTACATAACCAGGGCCGTGGCCAACCAGGGTAAGACCGTTCGCATCCCTGTATATGTCATGGAAATGCTGATGAGGTTCCAGAAGGTCAAGAAGCAACTTGCCCAGAAACACAAGAGCGCTCCCCAGATGAAAGATATCGCGAAAAAGATGAAGCTTCCCCTTTCGCGTGTAAAACAGCTCAACCATATGGCCTCGAGCGTAGCCAGCCTGAACGCGCCGATAGGGGAATCGGGAGATTCCGAGTTCATGGACCTCATAGAGGACGAAAGCATAGTCAACTCGGTAGATGAACTGTCCAAATTCATGCTCCATGAAAGGATAGAGGGCCTTCTTCAAAAGATGACGGACAGGGAAAGAAAGATACTCACCCTCAGGTTCGGCCTGGGCGAGGACGGAGCCACCCATACCTTGAGGGACACTGCCAAACATTTCGGCATAACCCGCGAAAGGGTAAGGCAGATAGAGGTATCCTGCATGCAGAAACTCCGGAAGATGATGGAAGAACAGGAGAAAAAATCTCTGGAGAAGATGCGTAAGAAGTCTAAAAAAACAAAAAGATCTTCCCGGTAACGGCCCAGGCCGCGCGTAGATCTCGGAAAATCCAGAACAACAGAAATGCTAGATGTGATATATCGCCCGGGCCATCGTTAACACGTTGGGATGTGATATTGTGAAAAGATCCAGATTTTTTATCGCCGTGATATGTCTTGCCGGATTGCTGGGGATGTACTTTGCGGGAGTCCGCTACGCATCCAGAGTAGAGGATGAAAGACTGGCCCGGGAAGAATATCTCCGCAAAGAAACTGAATGGAGGGTGCTTTCGCTGAAACTACGCAGCGCGGCGGAAAATTTCCGTGGAACGGCGGGTATTTTGATCAAAGACCTTGAGTACGGTTTTGAGTTCCGGCATAACGAAGACGAGCTTTTTGCGTCGGCCAGTCTTGCCAAAGTGCCTATAATGGTCGCGGCATTCAAGGCCTCGAATGAAGGGCTCCTGGACCTTGATAAGGAGATGGCTCTTACCCGGAGAGACGTGCTTCCGGGATCGGGCAACCTGCGTTTTATGTCTCCGGGGACCGAATTCACGCTGAGAGAACTGGTGGATCTTATGGTCTCTATAAGCGATAATACGGCTACCAACATGGTGACGCGCGCGGTAGGGATGGACTATATAAACCGCGCCATCGCGGAAATCGGAATGGAGAACAGTATTCTTTCCCGCAGGGTAGCCGATTACGATGCCCGCTCAAGGGGGCTCGAGAACTACACCACGGCGCGCGAAATGTCCGTCATATTCGAGGACATGTACAGGGGCACTCTGGTGAACCAGGATGTATCGGCTAAGTCACTGCGGTACCTTTTCGACCAGAGAAGCCGTGACCGGATACCGGGACGCCTGCCCGGGGATGTCCCGGTCGCGCATAAGACCGGGCTTGAAAGAGGGGTTTGCCACGATGCCGGCATAGTATTCGACCCGCGGGGACATTATCTTATAGCGGTGCTTACCAGGCATTCCAACCCCAACAGCGTTCCGTCCAAGAACTTTATCGCCGATATTTCTCTGATGGTATACGAACGCCACAATATGGGTGCGGGCGGGGAAGCGGCCTTGAGGGGTTCCCGGAGAGTGACACTTTCTCCTGAAGAGGTCCAGCGTTTCCTTTTCGAAAAGGGTTTTTATGAAGGCAACATAGACGGCATAATCGGACCCCGCACCAGGAGCGCCGTCCGCAGGTTCCAGGAATTTTCGGGGCTAACTCCCGATGGGATAGTCGGTCCGAAAACTACCGGGGCGATGTTCGAGTATTCGGCCGCCGCCGGAAAAGATATGTTCCGAGAATGATGCTGTAAGGGTGTTCGGGGCGATCTTCGCGGAATACGCCCAGAACTCGCTTTACAGTAAAAGATAAATCGAATATAATGTGTTTTCGCCAAACTCAGCGCGTCCCCGTAGCTCAGCTGGATAGAGCGACTGCCTCCTAAGCAGTAGGCCAACCGTTCGAATCGGTTCGGGGACGCCATTTAATTTGTAGCGCCTCAGCTATGAGATACCCGCAAAAACTCTAAACTCCGTCATCGCGAACCCGCCAGAGGCGGGTGAAGCGATCTAACCTCAACGCCATAATAAATTCCATAGCTAACGCCGGAGATTTTTCCATAGAGAAAGAAAAGAATAGTAGCAGTAGTAGCTTTTTTCTTTTTGCTACTTTTTCTTTTTGTTAATTCTGTGGA